>CAYOOT010000023.1:0-32523 GCA_964405665.1 uncultured Bdellovibrionales bacterium
TTCCTGCCAAATTTTTATTCGCAAAATTCAAGAAATCACGGATATCTTCACCATAGATAGCTGATTCTCCGCTTAAAGGAATGGAAACACCTATTTTTAAGGTAGTGTTATCAGCCCGAAGATTTGCTGGATAAGTTAATAAACTGATAAGTAGATATGAAAAAATTAAGGGCAGAAATTTAAAAAAATTTAGGAGTGTCATATTGATTTTAAGAAAACCACTACTAAGAAGTCTTGTCAATGTTCTTAAGCTTTTAAATTTTATCTAACTCACTAAATTCAATGAATTTTTTACTTAACGTTTAAGCTTTGATCGGCCATAACAAACTTAAGCTTCTTATATTAAAAGGTTTTATGCCTCAACCCGGCGCAGCGAATAAGCAAGAAAAAGCAAAATTACCGGCCCCTGTCCCGGCAGCAGTTCCTCCTCCCGCTGGAGTTAACATGTTGCCTTCTTCCGATATAGAAAATCCAGAAGAAGAAGTAAAAAGAAAAATTGATTATCGTGCTGACCTAATAGAAAAAAGAGGAGCAAATATTATTGTTCAAATCGAAGAGTTAAATGATGAAAACATTAATCAACTAGGCAATAATTTACTGCACAGACTATTAAAAAATTATGGGGATAAATCAATTAATAATATTTTTCTTAAAGCAGAAGAAGAAAGAAATTTTCAAAGGTTAAATAATGCAATAACAAAACTCTCAGAAAGCAAACAATTTGAAGTAAGCAACTCCAATATGGATATTCTCAGAAATACATTAGAATTATCTGCTGAAAAAAAACTACCCGTACTTTTAAAATCCATTTTAGAAATAATAAAATCAACAGATGTTATTGATCAAATATTTTGTCCGTTGTCTCAAGAAAAAAAACTAAAGTTAAAAAAAGATTTAATCAGCTATTTTACAGAAGTCTCACTAAAATCAGAATCTTTATTTGATCAACCTTATTTAAAAACTATCGCTGACAGGAAATTTATAGAAAATCTTAATTTAGAAGCCCCTGACATACAAAAGATATCTGATGCCCTGAATCAAAATCAATCAATTATTTCCATCAAAGCAAATATTAAAAATATCAATGCACAAAGACTTTCTCCGGAAGAAAAAAAGAATAGTATTTTGCAAGAACAACTAAAGCTATTAAAAAATCCTACTTTGTTTGCCTTCAGCTTATTATTAAATGCGGGTAAAGCTGAAACTATTATTCAGGAAACAGTTCCCCTGGCAGTAAAAAAATACAATAAGTCCCTAACTCAATTAAAAGAAAAAATTAATGAATATAAATCTAATCCTGAAAAGATCGATCTCGATTTATTCATTGATAATCACGAAAGAAGCGAATCGGCTTTACGCGCAATTATCACTTGTAACAAAATTGCTAAGGTAGAAATTGAAGCTGAAATATTAAAAATTGAATTAAACCCTCAAAGCATTCAAATTATACTAAAATATTATGCAGAAAACAAATCTTTAAGCAAAGATCTACTTAAGCAAATAGTAAGCAATAAAATTAAGCTAGATCAGCTTAAAAATCCTGATGACTTTTTTTCAGGAATTCCAAATTTAATAAGTCAAAGAAATATTGCCAATGATCAGTTAATAGCTTTGTTATTATTTACCAATCAAAAAGTGTCTAACAATTTGGAGAATTCCCAATCTAATCTTTTTATCTTAAATAAAAAATTGCAAGATGAAGTTATTAGCCACATTCCTGTTAAAGACCTAGTTGCGATGTTTAATACAGTTTTTGAAAAAATTGTTTCCTCAAATGACAACAAAGAACAGTATAATCTTGCAAAACTTTCCAGATTATTGCTTCATCAAATAAGCAACCGAGGGAGTATTCATCTGGTTGATAATTTGAATTCCAATATAGATCAGCTGATTTATAATAATCAAATTGGTACCGACGCCAGAAAAGAATTTGTTAAAGAAAAAATTAATACTCAAAGTATTTTGATAAGTAAGCAAGCTATTATCTTTCTTGCACTAGCAAGAGCAGGAGTACCTCAGGCGATACGAGGATTGGATAAGATAAAATTAGAGCTAGTCAACCATTGGCAAAAAGCGTTTGATGATGAAAAGCTGCCTTTGGGTCTGAAGTTTGAAATCGCTCAAGGGATTAATCAAATCTTAGGAATTCAACCGCTAGCTACCAATTCACAACCAAATATTTCCGCGATGCAAAATATTAATAAATTATTGCCACAATTATATGCTTCCTCACTATCTTCCGAAGAAAAATTTAACGCTTTGGGTATTATTTCAAGGATGATCGAAATGGATTACGTTGCCATGTATCAAATAGATCCCAATCATCTTTATCAGTTTTTTCAAGATCAGAATTTGAATGAAGATATTAGAACCAGAGCAGCATCCATTTTATCATATAATATACAGACAGATAAACATCCCTTCGAGCTTACTGAAAAACGTCTGGAAGTATTTAGGAAAAGTTTATCCAATCCAAACTCCAACGAAGAATTACAATTAGCTAGCTTGAGAATTTATAATGAAATCTTCTACAAAGTAGATTGGTCAAAACAAAAAATTGAAATGAATCACCTAGTAGAGGCTTTAATTGAAAAGGTTTTCGACCCCAATATTACAACTGCTGTAAAAGAAAAGCTTTTAGTTTTATTAGAAAAAGATTTGATCATAGAAAATTTACGTGCCCTTTCTAATAAAGAAAATAACACGATTAACAAAATAATAGATCAATTGAAAATATATCCTGAGGCGGTAAAGGATGTGAAAAATAACTATCAATTAACGACTGCCTGCCTCCAAGTAATCTTAAAAATTTACCCCGAGAACAGAAAGAATGAAGTTCTGGAGCAAACAAAAGATCTGATAAGTATATTATACCAACTCTCAAAAACTCCCGAATATGATACTGCTGAGGATGCGATAATAATCCTAACCTTTGCTCTTCAAAACAATTTTAAAAAAGAAATTAATAAGTTTTTTGATGAGAAGATAAAAGAAGCTGAGAAAAACAAAATAGATACAGAAAAATGGAGAGAATTTAAATCATTTCTCAATGAGATACCTATTCCACCACCCTAACTATTGCCGAAATTCTTGCTGATAACAATTTTCACAATACCTAATGGGATTATTCAAAGCAAAAGAAGTAAGTATTTCTTGATTACATTTCGCACAGTTATTTTTTATTAATTTACGTCGAGGACGGCTATTTAATCTGTTTAAATGCCGAATGTCCGGGTGAATTCGCGGCAGAGGAATTTCAAATTTTTTCAAGAAATCATATTCCAGCTTGCTATAACGAAAAAGTCTGCCACTTATTTCACAACAAATGGCTTTTTCTAAAATCTGTAGATCAAGCTCATTAATTGAATCCGGTATTTTACTAGCTAGTAAAGTTTCTATTTTAGGCTCAGGGTTTTTATACTCTGACCACTTGAAGCCTTTGGCAACTGCTTCTTCTTTAGTCAAAGGATAAAATTCCTGGGCAACCGTTTCATTGTATCCAAAATCCGAAAAACAGGAAGGAAAAAACTCTCCCCAATGGTCTTGTTCAATTAAATTGGAAATAATTTTGTTTAACAACTTAGTATATTCAGTAACAGAATATTTCTTATTAAGTATACAATAATTCTGATGCCGCAATCCCACACAAGCAAATAAATCACTAACTCCCCTAGAACAAAGTAGTGAATAATAAACTGAACTGGCCGAAGAATAAACATAATAACAGCAAGCAATATTTTGCGCTTCAGCCCCTACGGCTGCTGAATTATAAACCAGAGAGGTATTTTCTCCCCACATATTATGATCAAGACAATCTGTTCCGCCCATTAAAATATTGGTACAATACAAACAATCCCGACAGTCCCGGCAATCAAAACATTGGAAGCAATCCTTACAATTATTTAAATTATCTCCACTGACATTTTCGTTTCTTAGTCCATGAATTGCTTTTGTAGGAAGTGTTGTAAAAAATTCACTGACTTTTGATTTCATTACCTGCAAAGCACTAGAGCTTGCTAAATTAAATGATTTTAACTTTTGATAATAGTCTTGCTGCGAATAAGGCTGATTAAAAATATGAAATTCTTTATTGGACAAATTGGCACAAGCAAAGCAATTCTTACAGCCAACACAATCAGTGAGAAACCAAGAAGAGCTGCAAGTATTACAAAATTTGGAAAAAAATAATTGATAACAATTATTGCAATTTACACATTCATAACAAAGCTCCGAATATTGCAATGAAAGAAAATCAAAACAATTTTTTAAATGAGAAAAAGTCTCTCCGTAACAACAATCAATCGATTGCTCTCCATCAAAAACCAAATAAGAATTTTTCAGCTTGTAATTATCATTGGTATAATCTGAATTTTCGTTTTCACCTAAAATCATCAAGCCCAGTTTAGGAACCGCTTTCCAAAGCTGATATAATTGATCTAAAAAATTTTTGTCTTCTTGAAAATCCTGTCCATAATCTACTGGACTCCATTTGTCACTCCAGTAACAAGCCGGACAATAGACCGAATCTGTTTTATCTGCCGAATAAAGGCAAATCATGCTTTTTCGGCATAAAGAACACTCTCTTTTATAAAGTTTTCTTTGATTGCGCATGGCCAAACGCCGCTGTTGACGGCAATCAGGACAAATCTTCGGTAAAGGTATTTTAGAACTTTTAGGAACTTGATATTTAGTAATTAGATTTAAGGAAATTTTATCAATTAATTTTTCTTCATGAGGATGAATGTCAAATGGCGATTGGCAACGTTTGCAAATAATCATTTTCACATCAAACTATTAAAATACTTTGCAAGTTGCGGACGAGGACGTCCGCGGTCCAGATAATCATTGATTACATCAATCTGGTTAGGCCGGCAAAAGTCGGACCTCACAAAGCGGTGCAAAAGAATATTTGGCAATTAAATCTTCCAATGATTTTCTCTTGATATTTTTAATCTTCGCCAGTTCGTCTGCGGTAGATAAGTATTTCTTACAGTAAGTCCAATCTGATCCAATAGACATTAAGCGACGCATTGAACTTTCGCCTTGCAAAACCACTCTTGTTGCATATTTAGTCACTGCTTGTTCCAGTTCTTGCTCGCTAAATGCTAGTGGACTATTCATAATTTTTTTCATGCGACTGGAAACTTCCTCCAAGTTCTCAGGAGAGCAACTGGCAAAACCGACTGCAATTCCTGTCCCATCCATTTCGTTGGTATCAATCGAAGCACTATCGACTAAGCCTTTATCCACCAATTCCCAATAAACTTTGGAACTGGTACTATCCCCTAAAATCACAGACAATATGTCTGCCGCGTATTTTTCTTCTTCCTGCGCGCTCGGTGAAGATCCAACCAAACAAAGTTGGGCTCTTTGAATGGATTCTTTATAAATAGTTTTTTGGGAGGCTTGAGGTAAATTTGGCTTTAGCTCCCGAGTAGTTTTTATATCTTGCCAATCTCCGCAATAGCTTTCAGCATTCGCTACAAACTCTTCCCAACTAAAGTTTCCACTTGCTGCAAGAACTAGATTTGAAGGTGAATAACGTTTATTAAAATAATTGCGCATCTGCTCTGAACTAAGATTGCTGATGCTTTCTGTTGTTCCGAGCACAGAGTTTCCGGCAGGATGTTTTCCAAAAAATTCTTTCATCGCCGCTTCAAACACAACATGGCTCGGGCGGTCTTGATAAAGGGCAATTTCTTCTAAAATTACCTTTTTTTCCATATCAAATTCTTCTTGCACCAAAGCAGGACGGAGCATATCCGAAAATAAATCAAGAGCGGCTAAAAAATTCTCGGGCAATATCGCTGCATAATAAACGGTGTTTTCTTCAGAAGTATAGGCATTGGCTTGTGCTCCTAAGGAAGCAAGCTCATAATTAATCTCAATGGCAGTGCGTTTCTTGGTTCCTTTAAACATCATGTGTTCAAGAAAATGGGAAACTCCCGCAACTTCCGGAGATTCATCTCTAGAACCGGTACGAACAAAAAACCCCAGAGCAGAACTCACAGCGGACAATCTTTGTTCACCGATTATGGTAAGGCCATTTTTTAAAACGAGATGTTGAAATTTCACAATGCAAACTCCACTTTTTTTGGTCCCAAAGTCACTAAAGTAATTGCTGCAACGGGGAATTCTTTTTGAAATCTGACAATATCTTGATTAGTAACCAGATCTATTCCCGCTTTGATTTCTTCCAATTCTCTTAATCTTCCCAGGTTCCACCAATCATTAACCAATGAGGAGGCACGCACGGAACTTGTTTCGCTATGCATGATCAAAGAAGATTTAAGCTCTGTTTTTGCCCGTTTTAATTCTTCCTCACTGACTCCTGCAACCAGTCCTTTCATCTGCTCTAGCATTACATCCAGAGTCAGTTGGGCATTATCCGGTGTAGTTCCGGCATAAGCAAATACTGCACCGCGTTTTCTGGCCGCACTATGTGAGGCTCCGACACGATAAACCAATCCGCGTTTTTCTCTTACTTCGATAAAAAGTCTTCCCGCCATGCCACCAGATAAAACCGAATTAGCAACTCGGGCCACATAGTAATCAGGATGCTCAAAAGAAATACTGGGATAAGCAAAAGCAATTTGCACTTGTTGAGTATCTTGTTCTAAATAATGATAAGCTGATTTTGTCGGTAACGCCGGAACAGCAATTGGTTCTTTCTTCGCAGACCAAGAGCTGAAACACTTTTTTACTTGATCTTCAAGTTCAGTCCATTTGAATTGACCGGCTACGGCAATTACAATCTCTCCTGCTTTTACTTCCTTAGAATAATATTCTTTTATTTCTTTAGTTCCAGTGGCCTTCAGTCCTTTTTCTGTCCCATATTGCGAACGTCCAAAAGGATAAGGATAAAAATACTGAGCAAGCTCATTCATCGCTTTGGATGAAGGCTCATCTTCTAAGGCCAGAATATCCTGTAGGGCCATTTCGCGCACATTTTCGATATCACTTTCAGGAAAAGTCGGTTCAAAAATAACAGTTGAATAAAGTTCAATTGCCCTTAATAAATTCTCCGCTAAAAGAGAACAAGAAAAACTGGAGACTTCTATCCCAGCAGAATGACTTCGATGGGCACCAATTTTATCAAATTCTGAGGAAAGTTCCTTACTATTGTATTTGCCTGCTCCTTTAAAAAGCAGTTCTACTAGCAAAATACTTAAACCCTCCTTTCCTTGGGGATCCACGGCACAACCAGCAGGAAACAAAATAGACAAAGAAGCAGAAGAAACTCCCTCTAATTCTTCAGCTAAAAGTGTCACCCCATTACCAAAGTTTTTAGTATAAAATTTTTGTTCTTTGGCCATTGATTCTCTAACTCAGTGTGTATATGCTAATCACAATTAATTATATGCCAAATATCCTAAATTGCTTCAATTGTAAAACACAAATCCAATTGCCCGACGGAGCGGTCGCTCGCAGCGAAACCTGCGCTAAATGCAATGCTGATGTAAAAGTTTGTTATAACTGCAAACACTACGATCCCAAGAGCTACAATGAATGTCGTGAATCCATGGCAGAAAGAGTCTTGGATAAAGGTCGCAGAAATTTTTGTGACTATTTTTCGATCGGATCTAATAGTTTTGCTGGTAAGAGCACGGCTAAACAAGATGTGCTGAAAAAGTTGGATGATCTTTTTAAGAAGTAGATACTTACGGAGCTAATAATAAGCGGACTAAAGTCCGCGCTCCGTACGACCCTAACTTACATTTAAGTTTTTTGTTTAAGAAAGATCCATTCGGAGCGCGGACTTTAGTCCGCTTATTACCAAATTTTTGTTACTACTCTTTCTGGCACTTTGCACAATAAAAAGTGCTTCTTCCTCCCTGCTTTACCCGAACAATTAACGAATTACATTTTTTACAAAGCTCCTTTTCACGATCATAGACCTGAAGAAATTTCTGATATTTACCGGTAAGACCATGAGCATCCTGAAAGTCAGAAAAAGTGGTGCCACAGTTTTTTATTGCTTGCGCTAAGATTTTTTTAGTTTGCAAATAAATTTCTTTAATTTCTTTTTCTTTAAGTTTGGAACAAAATTTAAAAGGAGAAACTCCGGCAGCAAACAAAATCTCGGAAGCATAAATATTGCCCACTCCTAGAATTTTATCTTGTCTCATTAGCCAGGTTTTTGTCGGTTGCTTGGCCTTAGAAATTAAAGCAGAAAAGGCATTGAAGGTGAATTCCTCTAACGTTGGGTCCAAGCCTTTAGAAGGAATTTCTTCCCAAGAATCAAAAAATTCTACCGTACCAAACCGTCTTAAATCAACAAATTGCAATTTTTTCTTTTGCAATAATAATTCCATTCTTAAATGTTTGTTTTCTCCTTCCTTGAGTTCAGACACTTGGAGTCTTCCTGTCATTCGCAAATGGAATACTAAAAAAGAGTTTTTTTTGTTATTCCTTCTCAAACAAAGAACGATGTACTTCCCTTTTCGTCGGACATTTTCAATTTTAGTATCAGACAATTGGGCAATAAAAGAATGTTGCAGTTTTGGATCATAGGCCTGCACTGATTTGATCATTGAGCCTTTAATCAAAGGAAATAATTGGCGCACAACTGTTTCGACTTCGGGTAATTCCGGCATAAGGCTATGGAAATTGTATTGTTGAAAATTTTAAAACTTAATAGTATAGTTTTTTTTATAAAAAAACTATATCCTCCGAAGCCTTGGCGTAGGAGGATCTGTATTAGCATAATCAACAAATGTCCAATAAATATCAAGAATTAGGCGCCTCGGCTTCCAAAGAAGGTTTACATGCAGTTCTTAAAAAAACTGGATTAGAATCTTCCAATGATTACTTCTCTCCAATATTTCCCGATCCTTCTGGAGATGAAACTCTTGCTGCTTTCTTACACTGTGATGGCGCAGCCACAAAAGCGATTGTCGCTTACTTAATGTATAAAGAGACTGGAGATCCTGCTCATTTTGCCGGATTAGCTCAAGATGCTCTGATCATGAATCTTGATGATATTTTTTGTATTGGGAACCCCAATTGTCTGGTTCTCAGTAACTTAGTAAATCGCAATTCCAAATTAGTCGGCGACGATGTTTTAGAGGTAATAATTTGTTCTTATAAAATTTTATTAGATACTCTTGCTCAACAAGGCATTGATATTACTTTTGCCGGAGGTGAAACAGCTGACGTTGCCGATTTAGTTCGGACCTTGGTAATTGATGCCGTTATTTCCGGAAATATTAAAAGAGAAAATTTAATTAATACTAGTAAAATTATTCCCGGAGATATTATCGTTGGTCTTTCTAATACCGGAAAAACAAACTATGAAATAGAAACGAACTCCAGTATTGGCTCTAATGGCTTAACTTTAGCCAGACATGCCTTGATTAACCCCAGCTATAAAGAAAAATATCCCGAAACTTTTGATTCCAATATTGTCCCTGGTTTTAAAGGAAGTTATCAAGTTACCGATGTGATACCGGAGCTGGGAACAAGTGTAGGCAAAGCTTTACTTTCACCGACCAGAACTTATGCACCGATCTTAAAACAAATTTTCAATACTCTAAAAAAAGAAATTCACGGAATAATCCATTTAACCGGCGGTGGACAAACTAAGGGAATCAGATTTGGTAAAGGAAACAAATATATTAAAGATAATCTTTTCCCGATTCCTCCACTTTTTAGCTTAATCCAAGAATGTGGCAATATCAGTTGGCAGGAGATGTACCAGGTCTTTAATATGGGTCATCGGATGGAAGTTTATTTACCGGCAAAATATTTATCAACAGTTGTCGATATTGCCAAAAGCTTTTCTTTGGAAGCAAAGCAAGTTGGTTACGTGGAAGCCAATTCCGACTCCAAAAGCAATCAGGTGCTGATTAAGAGCTCGCAGGGGGAATTTAATTATTCGCTGTAAATAATCAATTCTCCAACCCCCTCTCTGTATGATCTGTTGTTCATTTAAAAAATTTTACAAATGCCTGGGAACATAATCCAAAATCTATCGATAATACCTTTGAATTAAACCACAGAGCAATAAAGCATACAGAGAAATTTTTCTCTTGCCCTAGTTAGCGAAAATGTTAAAATCCAAAAATGTTTCAACTAGTCGATTTTAAAAGCAGAGAAAAAGTCAGCCCCCACAATTTTGTTTTTACCGGCAAAAATGGTCCTTGGGAAGTGGAAATGGACTTAAAAAAAGTCCTTACCAAACTTAATCTAGATTATTTCCGCAAAAGTCCTCCTTATGTTTCCAAATATCTCCCCTTTCTACCGATTGAAAATTATAAATCCTTTGTCTCTCTTGGTGAAGGAGGAACTCCCTTAATCAGAAGCACAAAATTAGAGAAAAAATTAGGAATTGAATTATATTTCAAATTAGAAACTCAAAATCCCACTGGCTCATTTAAGGATAGAGGCTCCGCTGTTGAAATAAGTTTTGCTAAAGAAATTGGAGCAAAAGGAATCGTTCTTGCTTCTACGGGCAATATGGCGGCATCTTGCTCTTGCTATGCAGCAAATGCCGGAATTCCCTGCTTTATCTTTGTTCCCGAAGGCACACCGCCTTCAAAACTTGCCCAAGTTATTTCCTACGGTGGACACATTGTTCAAGTAAAGGGCAATTACGGAGATGCTTCTAACATGGCCGAGGAAGTAGCCAGAAAATTAAACTTTTATCTTGCTGGAGATTATGCCTTACGAGTAGAAGGTCACAAGACTGCCGCTTTTGAATTAATCGATCAATTATTTTTTGAGGCACCTGATTATGTAATTGTCCCGATGGGCTGCGGTACCAATATCGCTTCCTATCAAAAAGGTTTTAGAGAATATTTATCTCTTGGTTTTATTGAAAAACTGCCTAAATTAATTGGAGCTCAAGCTAAAGGAGCTTGCCCAATTATTAATAGCGTAAATAAAAAATTAAAAAATTTTACTGCACTGAAACAAATCGACACTCAAGCTTCTGCAATTGCCATTAATAATCCACTTGATGGAATCAAGGCACTAGATGCAATTTATAGTAGCAATGGCTCCGGCTTTGCGGTTACAGATAATGAAATGCTAGCTGCCCAACATCTCTTGGCTAAAGAAGAAGGGCAGTTTGTGGAATTATCTTCTGCCGCTACTTTTGCTGCCCTAATTAAGCTCGCCAAGAAACACACTCTTCAAGGGAAAAAAGTAATCTGCATTCTAACAGGCTCCGGTCTTAAAGACCCCAGCCCAATTCTAAAAGTTGCCCTTAAACCGCCCACAATTTATCCAAAGATCAATGAATTTCTTACTCTTTATAAAAATTCATTTTATAAATCTGAAAAAATTTCTTTAGTTGATCGACATCAGACTATCTTTAGTAAGCAACCAACCCTAAAAGAAATTGAAAAAAAAATTAAAAAATATTTCCATGCCAAATATGACAATTTAACCTTTGCAAAAATTAAAAGTTCTGTTTCCAGTTCTCTGAAAAAGGGCAGAAAAGTTAATTTTGCTGATTTTCAAGATATCGTCCAAGATGCTCTAAAAACTATCACAACACGGGCCCATGAAGTTTTTCAAATATTGGATTTTGAAGTTACTGCAAGGATGGACAAAAGCTCTTTTGCCAATGTCTCAATAAAAGTAAATAAAAAAATTTATTACGCTTCTTCTTCCGGAGTAGGACCATTTGATGCAATTATTAAGGCTATCGCGCAGGCTCTTCCTAAAAAACTTAATTTTGAATTAACTTCCTATAAAGTAGAAAGTCGCGGTCAAGGCTCTGATGCTCTGAGCTATGTCAATTTAGAGATTAGGCAAAATGGAATTCCTTCAGAAGGAACAGGTGCTTCTCCGGATACTATTCAGGCTTCGGTGTTGGCGTTTGAAGATGCTTATAATGAGTTGTTGTAAAGATAAATTTGGCAATAAGCGGACTAAAGTCCGCACTCCGAATGTATCTTTGTTAAACAAAAAACTTAAATGTAGGCTAGGGTAGTACGGAGCGCGGACTTTAGTCCGCTTATTGCCAAATTTTTAGTACCACGAACCCTTAGAAGTATCAGTAAAATATTTAAATTCAAGATAATTACTGGAAGGATCCAGAATAAAAAAAGTCCCTTGCTCTCCTATTTTTCCGGCAAAACGGACTTTCGGACCGATTACAAATTTTTGTTTCAGTTTACTTAATTTATCTTTTAGTTCTTCCCAACTTTTTTGATTCATTACTAAGCCAAAATGCCTTGCCGGCACTTGGTCGTTATCAATCATCGTACTTTCCACTCTTGGTTGCTTACCGCCGATTAAGTGCAAACTTAATTGGTGACCAAAAAAGTCAAAATCGACCCAGTTAATCGCTGAACGTTTTTCTTCTAAACCTAAAATTTCTTTGTAAAACTTACGGGACTCTTCCAAATTATAGACAGGAAGCGCCATATGAAATGCAAACATCAATCCACCTTAAAATTAGCTTTATCTCAAGCTATTAATAGTATATTAATGCAAATAAAGACAAGGATTTTATTTCTCATAAATTCCCATGAAAAAACGAAAAAGAAAATTACTAAAAATTTTAAAAGATTTTAACAACGAAGAACCACATATTAGCTTGATTGCTTATAAAGAAGATGATTATGTGGAAATTGCTTTTAAAGATTTTCATGAAATTAACCATTACTTAGAAACATATAAAGTAATTTGGTTAAATATCGATTGCTGTAGAGATCTGGAAACAATAGAAAAAGTCGGCGAGGTTTTTAATTTTCATCGTCTTGCCTTAGAAGATGTGATGAATACAGATCAAAGAACAAAAATAGAGCATTATGATAATTATCATTTCATTATCACCAGAATGCTGGTTCCTTTTGAAATTATTGAAACAGAACAGTTAAGCATTTTTTTTGGCAATAACTACATTGTTACTTTTCAAGACAAACCAGGAGATACCTTAGAAAATTTAAGAAGCAGGTTAAGACACAACAGAGGGAATGTTCGATCTTTAGCGGCGGATCATTTGCTTTACGAAATACTGGATACCGTAATTGATGCTTATTTTCCCGTGCTGGAAAGATTTGGAGAAAAAGTTGATGATTTGGAAGATAATATTTTTGAAAAACAGTCTACCAATTCCATTTCTTTAATCCATGAGATCAAGCGAGACTTAATTACTATTCGCCGGGCAGTCTGGCCACTGAGAGAAGTGATCAATTCTCTAATTCGAGATTCTAACAGCAGAGTCTCTGATGAAACAAAAATTTATCTTAGAGATTGTTACGATCATACTGTAAGAATTATTGACTTAGCAGAAACATATCGCGAACTTTGTTCTGACTTGATGGATTTATATCTTTCCATCATCAGCAATAAAATGAATGAAGTAATGAAAATATTAACCATTATTTCCACAATATTTATCCCTCTGACTTTTATTGTCGGTGTTTACGGAATGAATTTTAATACCCAGAGTTCTCCTTGGAATATGCCTGAGCTTAATTCCTATTATGGATATCCAGCAGTGATGCTGTTCATGTTATTGATTGCACTTAGTCTTTTAAAATATTTTAAGAATAAGGGGTGGCTGGGGTAAGAATGTAGTTTGTAGGGGCAGCCTTTATGGCTGCCCCTACATTCAATCCAAACAACTAGGGATATCTAAGAACTACAAATCCTTCAACCCCAACACCCTCTCAGCAATAATCCCCCGTTGGATTTCCGAAGTCCCGGCAGCAATGGTTCTGCCTCGAGAATATAAATAAGTATGCTGCAATAAGCCGTCTTTGTAAGAGCCGTCTTTTGAAAGATATAAACTTTTTTCTTCAAGCAAACTTAGAGCAAATTTTGCAATCTCTTGATAAACCTCACTCCAACCCAACTTATCCAACGAACCTTCTGCCCCTGGAGAATTTTTTTCATTATAGGAAACCAAATGTGACAATGCCAAAGCGCGAACGGCCATACTCTTGGCAACAAGTCTCCCGTAAGCTTGTTTTTCTGCGGAACTAGCTTTTTTATTTTTTAATATTTCCGCTATTTCCATTAAAAGTTGTTCCGATTGCAAATGCCGGGAAAAAGTGAGAACTACCCGCTCATACATTAAAGTAGAGATTGCTATTTTCCAACCCTCACCTATTGCTCCCACGATGTTTTCCGCAGGAACTTTCACCTCTTCCAAAAAAAGTTCGTTAAATTCTTTATCACCGGAAATTTGCATTAAAGGAGCAGTTTTTATCCCTTTCAAATTCATCGGCATTAATAAATAACTAAGATTTTTATAGCGAGGAGCTTCTGGGCAGGTTTTTGCCAAAAGAAAACACCAATCAGCAATTTGTGCAAAACTTGTCCAAACCTTTTGTCCGGAAATTAACCAATATTTTTTATTTTTCTCCTCAATTAAATCCGCTTTGGTTTTTACAGCAGCAAGATCACTTCCCGCTTCCGGCTCACTAAAACCCTGGCACCAGATTTCTTCGGCAGTTAATATTTTCTGCAAAAATCTTTTTTTCTGTTCCTTTGTGCCATGCTCGATTAATACCGGCCCGACCATTGTTAGTCCAAAAAGATTGATTAACTGCGGAGCTCTTGCTTCTGCAAGACATTCTTGAATTACCGCTTCTTCGACAATTGAAAGTCCCCTGCCTCCATACTCTTCTGGCCAATGCACTGCCACCCAATGGTCTGCTGCTAAGCGTGCTTGCCATTTGCGGGAAATCTCTACAAATTGCTCCAGCTCAATTCTATTTTCAATTTTTGGCGCCGGGTTATTTTTCAACCAGAATTTAAAATCTTTTTTTAGAGCTTCTGTTTTTTCAGAAAATTTTAAAGAAATCATAATCTTTGTAGGGGCACGCTTAATGAGTGCCCGTTTTACCATCACATCTAAAATCTAAGATAATTTACTAAGTTCTAAAGCAGTGCTGCAAGTTCTAATATAACCCTCATCTTCGATACTGACAATTACTTCATGCAGTAATAAATCTTCAAATTTAGGAATAGCTAAAGGAACCGTTCGGGTATTAATCGGCTGATCAGCTCCTCCAAATTGGGTCATAACTTCGGCAATTTGTTTTTTCTGATCAAGCTTAATCGATAACATCCCTTCTAGTTTTGAATCTGCAAAATTAATTTTAAGCGCTGCAATATCAAGTCCTGCTTCACTTTTTGCGCTATCGGAAGAAGAACTGATGATTAAATCCAAATTTCCTTTTTTCCCCTGACATACAAAAATAACTTCCGCACCTTTTACTTTTTTTATTTTACTTACGACTTTTTGTTCCAAACTGGATAACAACCAAGATCCCAAGAGCACCGCTGTTGCTGGAATTACAGAAGAAGCCAACTCCTCGCTTGCCGCAATGCAATCAATAGAAATTTTATTAATACTTTTGGCAGAATTATTTAAAACTTCCGCATCAAAAACTTCTCGCAATAAATTCCTTAGTTTTCTGCTACGTCGCCAATTAAGATCACAAATTCCGGATCGTTTTAACTCAGATAAGTCCACTAATACCTGGCTTAAATTACTAAGACCTCGGGAATCAAAAATTACTTTATTACTAAATTTGAAAATACGATTTAAAAGATCTTTTTGTAAGTGATTAATTTTGAAAAAACCTTTTGGTAACACCAATAAAACAATATTTGCCACATCGGGAGCTAACAAAGAAAGCAAAAGATTAGGAACTAGTTTTATTCCTTCAGCAGAAGCGCTGACAAAAACTTCTTCCGAACAAAAATGAGCTCCTGAACCGGCCAGAAAACAACGAGAAGAGGCCGAGGTGGCAATCGCTCCTGATTTTAATTCGCTATCAACTACAAAAAAACGAGAAGGATAAGCATAAGAGATATGATCAATTAATTGATCAATTTCTTGCTCACTTTCTTTATTGCCAATCAGATTGATGATAATAAAATTACTAAGAGTTGCTTTTGCTCTGGCGGAAGGAGTTCCTCCTTTGGCAACTTCTTTGCGAACATCATCTTGGGCCGCCGCAGTTCTTATTTTCTCCAATTCTGTTTCCAGATTTGCGGGTTTAACCAATGGTTTGCCATAAAGCAAATTTACATCTCCCATATAAAATTCCTTATAACCTGCGCCTCTCGACAAGCTCGAGTCTACTGCAATATATATTTAATTATAGCCTCCGCCAACCGGACTTAACTTTTTTCATTATTAATTCATCAGCTGCCGTTGGTCCCCAAGTTCCTGCTTCGTAACCATAAATTGCCGGAGCATTGGGGTTTCCCTTTGCCCAGGCTTTAAGAGTATTGTCTAAGATGTCCCAAGCCTGCTCAATTTCATCATCTCTGGTAAATAATGTAGCGTCTCCCCTCATTCCATCCAGCAGTAATCTTTCATAGGCCTCAGGTGCGCTGGCTCCAAAAGATGTGCCATATGAAAAATCCATATTCACCGACTGCACGCGCACTCTCGGTCCCGGTGGTTTGGAACTAATTTTAAAAGAAATCCCTTCATCCGGTTGAATCTGGAAAGAAAGCACATTGGGAGTAATATCTTTTACATCCTGACCTTGGAAAAGTTTATGAGGAACATTTTTAAAATGAATAGAAATATCTGTAACTCTTTTGGCCAAACGTTTCCCCGCTCTTAAATAAAAAGGCACGCCCGCCCAACGCCAATTATCGATGGCTAATTCCATAGCAACATAGGTTTCTGTTACAGAATCCGGAGCAACTCCCTTTTCGGCAAGATAACCGGGAACTTCCTGGCCTCCAATGGACCCGCTTAAATATCGAGCACGCACAAACTTAGTGGGGATATCGCTAATCGCCATCCGACGCACTGAACGCAGAACTTTTACTTTTTCATCACGTACAGAATTCGCTTCAAAAGCAACTGGCGGTTCCAAAGCCACCAAACAAAGTAACTGGAAGGCGTGATTTTGCACAATGTCCCGAAGAATTCCCGATTGATCAAAATATCCGGCTCGACTGCCGATTCCGATATTCTCACAAACTGAAATCTCCACATGATCTATATATTTATGGTTCCAGATCGGTTCAAAAATTCCATTAGCGAAACGGAACACTAAAAGATTCTGAACTGTTTCTTTTCCCAAATAATGATCAATCCGATAAATCTGATCTTCATTCATCACGCTAAGCATTACGCGGTTTAATGCTCGAGCGGAAATAGTGTCATGCCCAAAAGGTTTTTCCACGATTACCCGGGCACTGCGAGTTTTCTTGGCACTATTTGGCTCAATTTCTTCTTTAAGTAATCCCGCTGCACCAAGCATTTTGGAAATAACCTCAAAATACTCGGGAGCCGTTGCCAAATAAAAAACGCGATTAAATAATCTTCTATGCTTGGTATCAATCTGATTTAAAACTTCGGCAAGTTTCGCATACCCCTCTATGCTATCAAAATTACTGCTGACATACTGCGAATGCGCCGCAAATTCCTGCCAGACATTTTGATCAAGTGGTTTTCTGCGGGAAAATTGAGAGACCGATTTTTCTAATTCTGCAGCAAAAGCTTCATTGCTATATTCCCTTCTCGCAAAACAAACCAGATGGAAATTCGCCGGAAGCAAACTATCTACTCCCAAATTATAAAGCGCTGGAACCAATTTGCGATGAGTTAAATCTCCGGTGGCACCAAAAATAACCACCACGCAAGGTTCCACTCTAAGCGCTTCATCAGTCTCTTGATTAAAAGGATTGCTCATAAGACTTAACTTTGTTGGATTTTTTTATTGATGCTTTCATTCAGTGCTTTGAAAGAATCAGCAAACTTTTTCACCCCATCAACTTGTAAGTGATTAAGGATTTGTTCCAAATTAAGACCCAAACTCTTTAAATGTCCTTGCACTTCTTCGGCTTCAGCCATATTTTGACCCAAAGTTGCCGCTGGTTTTCCATGATCAACACAAGCCATTAAAGTAGCATGTGGCATTGTATTGACAGTATCTTCTCCGATCAAGTTATCAACATAAATTAAATCCGGATAGGAAGGATCTTTGGTACTGGTGCTTGCCCAAAGGGGTCTTTGCGGTTTAGCTCCTGCCTTATGTAAATCTGCAAAATCAACTCCGAAGATTTCCAAATACTTTTTATAGGCGAGCTTGCAATTGGCAATACCAAATTTACCGAGCAAACTTTGTGCTATTTTTGCCTTAGCTGGTTCAGCGGCAGCTATTTTTTTAAGCTCGGCATCAACTGCAGAATCTACTCGACTGACAAAGAAACTTGCTACCGAACGAATCTTATCCACAGGAAGTCCTTTCTTGACTCTGCTTCTTAAAGCAGCACAATAAGTTTTTGCAACTTCCTGATAATTGCTAACAGAAAATAAAAGTGTGATATTTACATTGATCCCTTGTTCCAAAAGAGCATATACGGCAGGAATCCCTTCGGCAGTTCCGGGCACTTTAACCATAATATTTGGCCGATTTAAACGCTTATAAAGTTTTTGCGCTTCCGCCAAAGTTCCTTCGGTATTGGCAGCCAGTAAAGGAGAGACTTCGATACTGACAAAACCATCTACACCGTCACTGCTTTGATAAATTGGTAAGAGTAAATCTGCGGCACGAGAAATATCTTCTATTGCCAACTCTTCAAACATTTGATCGGCACTTAGATTTCTAGGCTTAAGTGCTGAGATTTGTTTGTCATAAGAGTTACTTTTGCTAATTGCATTGTCGAAAATAGTCGGATTTGATGTTACTCCTCGAACACCACATTCATTAATTAAACGCTTTAGCTCTCCTTTATCTAAGAGATCTTTACTAATATTATCATACCAAATGCTTTGTCCGAATTTGATCAGTTCTTGCGCAGGATTAGCCATGAAAGTGTCTCCTTATTTTAATGAATACTTAACTCGTCCTTCCTCCATTCAATGTAAGTAATCTATGAATCTAAAGGAAATCCGAAATTAGTTTAGCTTCCCAATTTCAGCGGCAAGTATAGTTAAGACTAATAGGATAATTAATTTTAAGAGATGTACTCTATTTTGAAGCCAAGTGGTATAAAAAACTTATTTGAGGGATTTGGTGTGGGAATTTATTTTTTATCTTTTTTCTGGAATTCTTCTTTTTCGTAGTCTTTTAAGACATCTAAGGTCATTCTAATTAATCCGATTTCCAGGGCAACATTAGAGCAACCAAAGCGTGGGCTCATTGTTTGCCTTCTCCTTCTTCTTCTTCTTACTGTTTTAACTAGCATTTAATATCCTTTTTTGAAGTGTGACTTATATAATTAAAATTTATTAAAACAACTCAGTAATACAAGCATATTATCGACGCCTATGAAATGATTATTCTACACTTGATCAATAGTGTGATCAAAAAAATAATATTATTGATTAAAATATTTTTATCCAATATTTATTAATGCCGAAACAAACTCGAGCTAATTAGTGTAAAATATGGAAATTAAAGAGCGAAAAGTCGTCAACGAACAGGATCAATGGGATTTAAATAAAATTTACTCCTCTCTTGATTTATGGAAAGTTGATTTTCAAAAAGTGGAGGCCATTGATTCTCAGGCTATTAGTTTTCAGGGCAGTTTAGGCAATTCATCAGACCATTTTAAAAAAGTAATTGAAGTTTATCTCGAATCCCAAAGAATATTGGAAAAGGTTTATACATTTGCTCATTTAAAAAGTGATGAAGATACTTCCAATACAGATAATTTAGGATTACTAGAGCGCGCCTATAATCTTTATACCAGACATTCGGAAGCTTGGAGTTTTTTCTCGCCAGAACTACTTTCTTTAAAACAAGAAATTATCGACGCTTATCTGAAAGCAGAATCACTGAAAGCTTATAAACGATCGATTGAAGACATTGTTCGTTACAAACCACATACTCTTAATCAGAGAGAAGAAAAAATAATTGCTGCCGGAGCTGAAGTTTTTAGATCCACTGAAAAAGTATTTTCTCAATTAAATAACGCCGATTTAACTTTTGGCAATATTTCTCTTAACGGACAAAAAGTTCCTCTTACTCACGGCAGTTATTCCTTAATCTTAAAAAATCCCGACCGGAAAATAAGAAAAAAAGCATTTCAACAGTTTTATCAAGTATTTGCCAATCATAAAAACACCATCGCCGCAACTTTATCGGGCTCAATAAAAAAAGATGTTTATTTGGCAAAAGTAAAAAATTTCAGCTCTGCCCGGGAAGCTTCTTTATTCTCTGATAATGTCAGTGTGGAAGTGTATGATAACTTAATCAATACGGTTTCTAAAAACCTAAAACCTCTGCATCAGTATTACCACTTGCGAAAAAAAGTTTTAAAAATCAGCGGACAAAAGATTTTTGATACTTATGTCCCGCTTGTTCCGGAAATTACTGTAGAATATTCTTTTGAAAAAGCAGTGAGCACGATTATTGATTCCCTGCGACCCTTAGGAAATGAATATTGCAGCGTATTAAAAGATGGCTTAAGTACAGCCCGGTGGGTGGACAAATACGAAAACAAAGGAAAAAGAAGTGGAGCATATTCTTCCGGTTGTTATGATAGTCCTCCTTATATTCTGATGAATTTCAAATCCAGTGATTTAAGAGATGTGTTTACCCTGACCCATGAAGCAGGTCATTCGATGCACTCTTATTTTTCCATTAAGAATCAATCTTTTCAGGATCACAACTATACAATTTTCGTTGCCGAAGTGGCCTCTACTTTTAACGAAATGCTTTTAAATAAACATCTAAGAAATGTCTATCAAGACAACCCCAAGATGCTTGCTTACTTAATCAATAATCAAATTGACGATATCAAATCCACTCTCTATCGCCAGACGATGTTTGCAGAATTTGAATATCTGACACATCGGATTTGCGAAGAAAACCAGGCATTAACAATTGATGTCTTTAGAAAAATCTATCGAGAGCTTTTAGAAAAATATTTTGGTAAAGCTGTAAAAATATCCGAGCTTGATGATTTGGAGTGCTTGCGGATCCCTCATTTTTATTCCGCTTTCTATGTTTATAAATATTCCACGGGAATTTCTGCTGCCATTACCTTGGCCAAACAAGTGTTGGAGGGAGGAGAAGCGGCATTAACAAAATATTTAAATTTCCTCAAAGCAGGCGGAAGTAAATATCCGCTTGATGCTCTAAAAGATGCGGGAGTAGATATGACAAAATCCGCTCCAATTGAAAATGCTTTGGGTTATTTTGCCAGTTTGGTTGAGGAATTGGAGAAGACGCTAAGTAAGTTATAATAGTGTACTCCACCCTCCTATTCTCAGCCCAGCCTTCATCTCAGCCTCTGTCTTGATCCTGGTCTTGGCCAATAAATCTACGTTCTCTTTTCTATAGTCATAGGGAAGAAATTTTTTATTAAAGAAATATTAATTTAAAGCAAATATTAAGAGGAAGGCGATAGAATTCAGACTATCGACCAAGACCAGGACAGAGGCTGAGAATAGGAAATTGGTAATTGTAGGTAGTCTCTAGATTAACCTATTTTCGCGCAACCAAAACAAAAGGATTATCCAATACTTCAGGGAAACCTGCTTTGATTGCATCTGGCAAAAGAATATTAAGATCTTTACAGGGATTAAATGAATTTTTTATTAACGCTTTCCAACCTCTCGGAGAATGAACCCCTCTAAACCACTCCAAACCCTTAGTGTTAGAATCAATATCCTTTAAAACCATATCTCTTAATTTTCCTTCTTGATCCTGAGGAAGATTTTCGATCACTTTCATTAAGGGTATTGATGATGATAATTTAAGTCTTCGCAAAACTTTCTGATCATCGATATTATCCGAAGACAATATCGGCAGCCTAATTTTATCATTAAAAAATTCACCTGTCTTAAGATCTATCGTAAGGGTTCCGTATTCTTTTTCCAATCTTAACATTTTTTCTTCTATATATTCTCCACAACTAAGATCGATATCACCGATTATAAATAAACCATCAGAGTTCAAAGAATTATAAACTTTTTTTACCAGCTTATTCAAATCTTCAAAATGCAAGATATGATGCAACACCAAGCCTGCTTCCACGATGTCAAACTTTTCCGTAAATAGTTGATCAAAAGAAAGTATATTGCCAATTTTTAAAACTGCCTGCGGAAGATCCTTTTGTGAACTAAGGATCATGCTTTCTAGAAGATCTATTCCAAAAAGTTGCAATTTGTTTTCTTGAAGTTCTTGTTTAAAAAAGTTTTTGTAAAGATCTCCGGAAGCAATGCCTAAAGAAAGTATTTTTATCGGCCCAGCTTTCAATTTCTCACGAATGATATTACTGGTAATGGCATGTCTTGCCTTAATTCCGGCAAAGCCTCCGGCAATCTGCGAATAACCCTCAGCATTCAACCACCAACCTTGACCAATCTCTTGATTACTCATTTATTTTTAAATTTTATTTTCTTGCAACTAAAACAAAGGGACTATCTAATACTTCAGGAAAACCCGCTTTGATTGCATCAGGTAAAAGAATATCAAGATCGCTAGAGGGAGTAAACGACTCTTTTATTAAAGCTTTCCAACCAAGAGGAGTATTTACGCCTCTTAACCATTCCAAACCCATATTGGCCGAATCAATATCTTTTACAACTAAATGCCGTAATTTTTCTTGTTGCTCAGGAACAAGATTCCCCAGTTCCTTCATTAAAGGCATACAGGTTAATAATTTTAATCGTCGCAAAGCTTTCTGATCATCAAAATTATCTAGAGACAATATTGGAACTCTAATCTTGTCATTAAAAAACTCTCCGGTATTGAGATCGACGGAAAGTGCCCCATGTTCTTTTTCTAATTTTATTAATTTTTCCTCGATATGCTCGGCGCAACTTAGATCAATATCACCAATAATAAATAAACCATCGGATTTTAAAGAATCATAAACTTTTCTTACCAACTGTTTTAGCTCTTCAAAACGCAAAATATGATGTAAAACAAATACCGCTTCTATTACATCGAATTTTTCAGAGAAAAATTGATCAAAAGAAATCAGATTATCATGTTTTAATATTGCATTGGGGAATTCTTTTTGACATTGGAGAAGCATGTCTTGAAGAAAGTCTATTCCATAAAGTTGGAGTTTATTTTCTGCAACTTCTTGTTTAAAAAAGTTTTTATAAAGAACACCAGAACCGACACCCAGAGAAAGCACTTTGATCGGCCCATCTTTTAATTTCTCTCGAATGATATTACTTGTAATGATATGAACTGATTTCATTACGGGCAAAGCCACAATTTGCGAATAGCTATCTGCGTTTAACCACCAACCCTGACCTAATTCTTGACTGTTCATTTAAACTTTACCTAAAAAATTTATTTTCGCGCAGCTAATACAAAAGGATTATCAAATACTCCGGAGAAACCTGCTTTTATGGTGTCTGAAGGAACCACTATTAAATCTTTACAAGGCACAAATGAATTCTCAATCAATGCTTGCCAACCTGCTGGGGAGTTCAAGGCGCGATGCCATTCCAGGCCTTTATTGGCAGAATCAATATTTTTCAAAACCAAAGGCTTAAGTTTTTCTTGCTCTTCAAGGCTAAGATTTTCCAATTCACGCAATAATGGCAAACACGTTGCTAACATTAATTTTTGAATTACTTCTAAATCTTCTTTATCTTCCAGAGAAAAAATGGGCCGGCGAATACTCTTATTAAAAAATTCACCACTCACCAGATCTACAGAAAGTGCACCACTTTTTTGTTCTTGCTTATGAAGCTTTTCCTCAATGTATTCTCCGCAAGTGATATCAATATCGCCGATAATAAATAAAGAATCGGGGTTAAGAGAAGAATAAACTTTTTTTATCAACTGACTTAGCTCATCAAATCGTAAGATATGATGGAGAACTAATGTGGCTTCAATTACATCAAATTTTTCAGAAAAGAATTGATCAAATTTCAATAAATTGCTGACTTTTAAAACTGCCTGGGGGAAATTCTTTTGTGCAGTATCAATCATGTTTTCAAGAATATCTATTCCAAAAAGTTGTAATTTATTTTCTTCAATTTCATTTTGGAAAAAGCTTTTATAAAACGCGGCAGAACCGATGCCGAGAGAAAGTACTTTAATTGGTCCAGCTTTTAGTTTTTCGCGAATAAAGTTGGAGATAATTACATGCATTGCTTTAATTGTAGGCAAACCGCCTGCTATCTGAGAATAGCTCTCTGCATTTAACCACCAACCCTGACCTATTTCTTGATTGCTCATTTTAATTATTGCTCTCTCTTGATTACACATACCCTATAACATAGTGAGTAATAAGTTCAATACAAAGGGCGTTATTGAAATTATTAATATTATTCAAATATCGAGATTATTTGGAGGTGGAAGTTTTGGATTTCACAAGTATTAATCCGCCTATAGTTACAATAATAACCCCAGCTATTATTGAAATGCTTAATGGCTCTGAAAGAAATACGGTGGCAGAAAGCACTACTACGGCAGGAGAAAATAGTAGGAATGTTGCAGCAACCGCTGCACCTTCAATTTCAATACCTTTGTAATATGTGAGCATGCGCAGACCAAAGATCAAGCCTCCCAGGAGTACAATTCCCGGAGCAGCAAAAAGTGATTGGAATGAAACATTTAAAAATGGAGCACAAACAAGTAAAGAAAGGCAACCCCAAATCAAACGTCCTACTGTCACTGCAGTAGTGGAGACACCGGCCATTGTGAGCTTTGCATGAACATTACTAAAAGCATATCCAGTCACGGCAGCAAGCACTAGAAGATCACCCACTCCAAAGGGAGCGAAGTCATTTTCATAATAAATCAGCCAAATCCCCAATAACATCAGCAGTGAAGCAAGCAGCAATTGTTTCCCCAAAGATTCCCCCAATATTAAATAAGCGAAGATACAGGTAAGAGGAGCGACGCCACTAAGTAAAACACTAACATTTGTTGCTGAAGTAAAAGAAAGTCCAAGAATCTGCAGTAATAATCCGACACCCGATGCAAGAATTCCGATAATTGCAAAATCAAGGGCATGCTTTCCTGAAACAAAGAATCTAAACGATACGCGTTCGCGAAGAATTTGGAAAACAATCAGCACTGCCAATGCAATAAATACTCGAGCTATCGTATAAGCAGTAGGATCAATCCCTTTTTTTAGCACAACTTTATCAACGATCTGCAAGGCTCCGTAAGTTAGCGTAGCAGTTGTGAGGTAAGCCAATCCTTTTGCTTTCATTCAAAAAATACTCCGGATAAAATATTTTTGCTAAGATCAAACGAGATCTGCGGCATAAGAAAATAATGCCGGGGATCCTCCTGTATGCCAAAATAAAATTATCTCATTTTTTTTAATTTCCCCAGTACGTACCATGTCAATAAGAGCGCCCATTGCTCTTCCGGTGTATACCGGATCTACCAAAATTCCTTCGAGGGAAGCAGTCAAGTAAATCGCTTCTTTTTCCAGTTCTCCTACAATTCCATAACCTGCTCCCACGTAATTTTCTTTTAATTTAACTTCGTCAATTGTAAATCTTTCTTTAATTTTTAAAAGACTAGCTGTTTCATTGGCCACATCAACAACCTGCTGAACAAATGGTTTTCCTTCAATTTCATCTTTATCGATAGCAATTCCTAAAATTTCTGCTCGGAAATTACGCAGTAATTTTCCGACCATCAGTCCTGCTTGCGTACCACCGGAGCTGGAAGCAAAAATAATTCGATCAACTTCAGCTCCCCATTCCTGAAGTTGAAGTTTAACCTCTGCTACAGCATCCACAAAACCTCTTGCACCAATCCCATTTGATCCGCCATAAGGAATAATGTACGGACGAAATCCTTCTTGACGTAATTTTATTGCAATGTCTGTTAAACTTTCCCCCTTTCTTTGGTCTCCGGTAAAATGAATGTTTGCTCCTAAAATGCGATCAAGTAAAAAGTTACCATTGGCAATAGCCGGCTCAGTCCCTCCCAAAACCAAATGGCATTTCAAACCCACCGCAGCACAAGCTGCAGCCGTTTGGCGACAATGATTGGATTGCTGCGCCCCGGCAGTAATTACAGTATCTGCACCCTGCGCTAAGGCATCAGCTATCAGATGTTCAAGTTTTCTTGTTTTATTGCCACCAAAAGCAAGACCCGTCTGATCATCTCGCTTCATTAAAATTTGCGGTCCATTAAGGGCTTTACTCAAATGTTTTAAATGAACCAAAGGAGTGGGATAAAATCCCAGTTGAGGATGATTAATTATTTCAGGCATATTTTCCTTCAATTGAATTTTCAATGATAATAGTCTTACTTTAATTCAGCACAACCTTGATCCGTTGGAACACAACGACCTTTTGTAAGAAGACAATCTTGAGCATTTAAATTTTCACATCTGGAAACACAGCCCACAGTTGGACAGTTGGAAGAAAACCCCCGCTCGTCCCACTGACAGGGCACAGCTGATTCTCCAAGATATGGCAAGCCTTCACACATCGAATCTGACTGACAAGATTTCTTATCATTATAACTTCCGCAAGGATCTCCCTTAGGAGCACAACACCAATCATGCGGAGAAATTCCACAAGAAGAATCAGTCTTACATGGAGCCTCTGCTGCACAAGAGAATAAAGTCAAAAAAGAATTTGCGATCAAGAAAACTATTATTACAGACAGACTAAATTTAAACATATTGCTTTAGGCAAATAACATTCTAGGTAAACAGAAGTCAAATTTCCTCAGCTAACTTATTTTTTAAAATCCTTGAACAAATATGGTCTTTAAAATATGTTAGAGAATGTTTAAATATGATAATATTATAAATTCCTTAGCCGGCAGCTTAATCGGCTTACAAATTACCAAGAAAAAAATCCATTCTTCTCGACCCATTAATGCGGCATCTATTATTGCCAATAACTTTCCCGATCTCGATCTTTTCTATTGATCGTTTCTATCACGACCATATTGAAAGTTTGTTTTTAGTGGATAGTTCCACTCCCATAAAGGCCCATCTTCGGGGTCAATCAATCCCCCGGTTTTTTTAAAGCCATTTTTCTTTAAAACCTTAGTTGAAGCATTTTCTTGGGCAAGTGTAAGAGCAAAAATTTTAACTTCCGGAGAATTCGCTAAGGCAATATTGATTAGTTCCTTAACCATTTTTGTCGCAAGACCCTGTCCTTCATTTTCTGGAAAAGTAAAATAGGCAATTTCTACCCTATTATTTTGGGGTGCTGACTTAAAAGCACATGTTCCCACACAACAATCATCTTCCAATACCAGATAGCCAACCCAAGGATAAACATACTCAACTTTTTTATAAAGGTTTGTTGTTATTTCTATCACCTCAACAGCAAGTTCCGGCAGATCATTTATTATTTCTGCCGTTTCACTATTTTCTAAAATTGCAATTAATTCCACAGGCTCCTTCTTCGAGATACAACTTTGAGATTTTTAAAATGTCGCATTTAAAATCTCCACTGATGTAAGGTATTAGATTCCATTGATTCTAAGTGTGCAGTGCAGTTAAGAAGAACTGCTTTCACTTTATCGACCGAGATCTCAAAGATATTAATACAGGCATTATCTTGTTCCAACAAAAGCCAATCGGCAAAATCCTTATTCAAAAGCAGTTTTAATATTGCTCTATTAGTTCCTGAATGAGCAACAAGCAGTACAGTTTTAGTTGTTTGATCACTAAAGATCGATGAAAGAAAAGCAGATACGCGTTTTTCTAAATCGACTAAACTTTCTCCACCAAAAGGTATAAATGCTTCTTTGGCCAAACCCGATGCGGCAAGAGCCTTCTCATATTCCACAACCGATT
Organism: uncultured Bdellovibrionales bacterium; assembly: GCA_964405665.1. GTDB lineage: Bacteria > Bdellovibrionota_C > UBA2361 > SZUA-149 > CAZDWZ01 > CAYOOT01. The sequence goes on from CAYOOT010000023.1 coordinate 27,646, forward strand.
GACCCTCAAACTCTCCACAACATCTTTCGCGCAATTGAATTGCCGTTTCTATTTTAAGATTTATCTCTGCTGAAATAATCTCAGCTGTTTCTTTAGCCCGCCTTAAGTCGCTGGAATATAAAACATCGATCTGTTGATCTTTTAAACGATGAGCCAATCTTCTAACTTGTTCTTTGCCTCGCAAGCTAAGGGAGTTATTACGATGCCCCTGTATTATCCGACCGATATTCTCTGCCGTTTCACCATGTCTTACGATAATTAAGCGCATAGTCATTTCTAAAAATTATTTCCCTTATAAATACTTACTGCAAATAAATTGTAAAGAATAATGGATAAATTATTGTTCCGACGGCCATTGTAAAAGCAACTAGAGCAGAAGTAAAGTCCACATCCAATTTATGCTCTATTGCAAAAGCTACACTAATGCTTGCCGCTGGAGCAAGGGCACAAAGCATAACTACTTGTTTTAAAGTGCCTGTTATTTCAAAATAGTTAATTAAATTCCAAGCAATAAATACTGAGGCAATCATTATTGTAAAGGCGCAAAGACTAAGCTTTGCTAAATTTTTCAAATCAAAGAAATACTTAAATTCAACTAACATCCCAATGCAAAGTAAAAGCAAGACATTAAAGAAAATTGTAGCCTTATCATAAATCAATAAAACTCCCGGGGAGAGATTCAAGCCACAAAGAGAAAAATAAAGTCCCAAAGCAGTGGCTATAACACAAGGGGTTTTTAGAAAAGTTATCATGCTCTGTCCTACTTTTAGTTTTTTGTTTGGTCCATAAAGTGAACAGACAAAGTAAACAACTAAATAACACATGATAGAATTGCCGAAATCGTAGAGAAAAAGATATTTAGCTCCTTCTTCTCCGAAAGTAGCTTGGATAAAAGGCAAAGCAAAAACCAATGTGCTTGTTATTCCCGAGGCAGCAAGGTAACCACCTGTGACACCATCTTCAAAACGAAAAATTTTCGCTACGACAAAAGCAATCAGCATCAACATACTTGAAACCAGAACGGAGATCAGAGGAACAATCATCAAGTGCAAATCGATCTTGGTTTTTACAAAACAAATAAAAATTACCAAGGGTAAAATCAGCTGAAAAGAAAATTTAATTAAACGAGTAGCATCGTTTCTATTTAATGCTCCGCTGCGCTTTGCGAAATATCCAAGTAAAATAAACCCAATTGTCGGAATCAGTGGTGGAGGAATAGAAAAATTCATGTTTAATTTTAATTCCTAGTATTTTTCAAAAGTTATATCTTAAAAATACCCTCAGAGCACCCCGATAACTTTAAATCAATCTAAGTTTTGAATATATTATTCAATAATTCCAGCATATAATATTTAACTTTTTTAATATTAATCCGCTGCTCTGAGAGATCTTATTATGCGAAACTGTAGTTTTCTGATATCTCAGATAAATAGTCTTTTATTTTAATAGAAAGGGTAAATTTGTGACATTAAAAATCTATTTTCTCAGACACGGCCAAACTGACTTTAGTAAAGATAACTTATTTTGCGGCTCTGGTTCTAACCCCGGCCTTACAAAAGAAGGCAAAGAAATGTCCCAACAATTTGGCGAGGCCTATAAATCAATGGAATGGAAAGCTATTTACTGCAGCCCCTTACAACGAACACAAGAAACAGCAGAACCTTTATGTTCCTCTCTAAAGACACCAATAGTTATTAGAGAAGGTTTAAAAGAAATTTTTTACGGTGCCTGGGAAGGAAAATCAGTAGAAGAAGTAGAAAAAGAATACCACGATGATCATTTAAAATGGAAAGCCGATCCCGCTTGGAATGCACCGACCAAAGGAGAACTGGCAATTACCATATCGCAAAGAGCCACTGCTGTTGTGGAAGAAATTGTTAGCAAATACTCTTCCGGCAATGTCTTAGTTGTTTCCCATAAAGCAACAATCCGAATTATAATCTGCAATCTTTTAGGAATAGATGTGGGAAGATTTAGAGATCGCATTGGCTGTCCTGTCGCTTCTCTTAGTCTGGTTGAATTTGCTCAGCGCGGCCCTTTAGTGCATACGATTGCCGATCGCAGTCATTTAACAGAACAACAAAGAAAACTTCCCGGAACTTAAAGTTCTAAATTTCATCATTTATGCCAATATGTTCGCCATGAAGACTCTCTATAAATATCTTAAAAAATACAATTGGCTAATTCTACTGGCCCTGGTACTTGCTGCAATTAATCAAGTTTTTTCTTTATTAGATCCTTTGATATTTAGACATGTGATCGATGATTACGCTACAAAATATAAAGAGTATTCCTTTGAGGAATTTTTCAAAGGTGTTTTACTCCTACTGGCAGCAGTAATTGGAGTTGCTTTTGTCTCCAGAGTCGCAAAAAATTTACAAGATTATTATATCAATGTCATTACTCAAAAAATCGGCGCCCAAATATATAATGATGGTTTAGCACATTCTTTAGAATTACCTTATTCTGTTTTTGAGGATCAACAAAGCGGTCAAACGCTGAGTCGCTTAATAAAAGTAAAAGCAGACGTCGAAAAATTAATCTCCGCTTTTATCAGTGTGCTCTTTACAACTTTTGTGGGATTTATCTTTGTCGCTATTTATGCCTGCACCGTACATTGGTTAATTGCTCCAATTTATATTCTTTCTGTTCCTTTGATTGGTTATATCAGTTTATATTTAAGTAAAAAGATCAAAGTAGTTCAGCAAAATATTGTTAAAGAAACAACTGCCCTTGCCGGTTCTACTACCGAGTCCTTAAGAAATATTGAGCTAGTTAAAAGTCTGGGATTGGCCGATCAGGAAATAAATAGATTAAATTCTGTAACAAATAAAATTCTAAAATTAGAATTAAAAAAAGTCAAATACGTAAGAAGTTTAAGTTTCGTTCAAGGAACTATTATTAATTTTATTCGCACCAGCATTCTTTTTTTGATGCTCTATTTGATCTTTTCACAAGAAATTACTTTTGGTCAGTTTTTCTCTCTCTATATTTATTCATTTTATATTTTCGGTCCGCTGCAAGAATTAGGTAATATTATTGGCTTATATCGAGAAACAGAGGCCTCACTGCAAAACTTTCAAGAAATTCTAGATACTCCGATTGAAGCTAAACCACTAAATCCCATTTCTCTAGAAAGTCTTTCCAGCCTGGAGTTTGAAAATATTTCTTTTTCCTATAATCAAGCAACTAAGCCGGCAATAGCAAATATTTCTTTTAAAACAAAACTGGGTGAAACGCTCGCCTTTGTGGGACCATCTGGTTCCGGAAAAACTACCTTAGTAAAATTATTAGTAGGTTTGTATCCTCCGGTAAGTGGAAGAATTCTTTATAACGGACATCCGGGAAATCAAATTGAGTTAGCTAGCTTAAGAGAGCAAATCGGTTTTGTCACTCAGGATACCCAACTTTTTGCCGGAACTATTCGCGACAACCTGCTATTTGTTAATCCTAAAGCCACAGATGCTGAATGTCTTGATGTTTTAAACAAAGCTTCCTGCGATAATTTGCTTAGTAGAGCAGATAAGGGACTGGATACAATTATTGGTGAAGGTGGAGTTAAAATCTCAGGAGGAGAAAAACAAAGACTATCTATCGCCAGGGCACTGCTCAGGCATCCTGCTTTACTAGTTTTTGATGAGGCAACTTCCTCTCTGGACTCTTTGACTGAGCAAGAAATTAGTCAAACCGTGCAAGAAATCTCTAAACAAGAAAAGCATATCACTATTTTAATCGCTCACAGACTTTCCACAATCATGCATGCAAATACGATTTATGTTTTAGAAAGAGGGAAAATTACTGAGTCAGGAAAACACGAACAATTGCTTGAGGAAAAAGGCTTATACTATGCGATGTGGCGTCAGCAAGTTGGTGAAGAGTGAATAACAAATATTAGTAAAATATTTACTTATGCAGAAAATACTCTTCGAAAAAGAAACCAGCTTTAAATCCCATCCTTATGAGTGGATTGTTGAGACTTTGCGCGAGCATCCGACTTACTTTGAGAAAAACATGTTTTCTTCTAGGGCTTGTTACTGCCATGGGAAATTAATGCTGGCTCTTACCGTTAATAAGGAGGCTGAATGGAATGGACTCCTGATTCCCACGGAAAGAAAGTTTCATTCTTCCTTAATTTTAGAATTTCCAGAACTTTCTTCGCATTCTGTTTTAGGAAAATGGCTCTATCTTCCTGCAAAGGCAGAAGAGTTTGAAGATGTAGCGCTAAAGATTGCCGAACTTGCTTATAAAAACGATCCTCGAATCGGAATAATTCCCGGAAACAAAAAAAAGAAAAAGCGATTAATATCTAAAAAATAGTTAAAGTATGGTTTATTGAAGATGTGTTTTTTGCATTACTTCCACAAGATCTTTTGCCTCTTTCAACTCCAATCCGGTTGATTCTCTTAATAACTTAATTGCTTCAATCTTCTTTCCACCTTTAATCGCACTCATAATTTCCGCCAATTCCAAATCCCCTACTTCTTTTTCTTCTCCGTTAATCTTGATACACATTTTATTTGATGCCCCAAGTGCTTGAGCAACAGAAACCAAGGGCTTTGCCCGAGTAATTACATTGCGACGAATCAGTTCCTTACCTTTTGTTTTGTTTCTAACAATTCCCACTCTTGCAAAAACGCACACGATTATCCCGCAAATAAAGCCTGCAAGAAGTGGATCTAATCCCTGTGAGCTGAAAAATTTTGAAACTTCGTTAAGTATATTCATATTGAGTCTTCCTTTATAACGATAGATTTCTTAGGATAATCTAAATAGCACCTCAATATAATCGACTATTAACATTCATTACTTTATATTCTGAGCACTTTTTAATTGGAGCCGCCCTACTTTTTATCTAGTCCCGAGTAAACAAATAAGCAA
>CAYOOT010000024.1:0-31796 GCA_964405665.1 uncultured Bdellovibrionales bacterium
TCAGCTAAAATACTTCTGCGTTGCAAATCAGCATCATGAGCAATCGGTTGCTTTTGTTTATGAATGTCTCGTTGCAATTTAATTAGAGCATCAAGGATTGCTTCCGGGCGTGGTGGGCAGCCGGGAATATACATATCGACAGGAATAATTTTATCTGCTCCGGCGACGGTGGCATAGTTGTCATAGAATCCACCACTGGAAGCGCAAGCCCCGAAAGCAATGACCCATTTTGGTTCGGTCATTTGTTCATAGACTCTTAATAATACTGGTGCTTGTTTATGATTAATCGTTCCGACAATCCATAATAAATCAGCCTGTCTCGGAGTGAATCGAGGCAGGGCTGCTCCGAATCTGTCAGTATCGTAATGAGAACAACTTACCGCCATGAATTCCATTCCACAGCAAGCAGTAACAAAAGGATAAGAAAATAAAGAATATTTTCTGCACCAACCGATAGCAGCATCGAGTGTTGTTGTGATGTAAGATTCTTCTGATTTGATCATAAATTCCTAAGACTATATATTTTAGCTCAATTGTAGAAGATGATAGTTTTTTTTGCCACTTCTAATTACTAAGACGGAATTGCCGATAAAATTACCCAGAGTTATCTGTTCGTTGGGATTAATATTTTTTTCATTATTTAGATAAATACCGCCACCTTCAATCAATCTTCTGGCCTCTCCTTTGGACTTAGAGACACTACAACGAACTAAAAGGTCAGTTAAGGAAAGTCCGGAACCAATTTCTGCAGTGTTTAAACTAGTAGAAGGAACTTCAGCAAAAATCTCTAGTAAGGTTTTAGCATCAATATTCTCAATTTTTTCTCCAAAAAGGACTCTGCTTGCTTGTAGGGCTTTTTTTGTTTCTGTTTCACCATGGACCAAAGTGGTTAAATGCGTGGCAATATATTGCTGAGCGCGACGTTTTTCTGGCTCTTCTTTTAAAGATTTTTTTAAATCTTCCAATTCGCTGCCATCACAAGGGGTAAAAATTAAAATATATTTAATGATGTCTTCATCAGTGGTGTTGTACCAATATTGATAGAAATTATAGACAGAAGTTTTTTCCGGACTTAACCAGATAGTGCCTTTTTCAGTTTTGCCAAACTTTGCCCCGGTAGAAGTTGTTAAGAGGGGAAAAGTTAAACCAAAGCAACTAGCAGTATCCGGGTTTTTCTTTCTAATTAGATCCAATCCGGCAGTGATATTGCCCCATTGATCGGAACCACCAACTTGCATCCGACAATTCATGTTTTTATTCAACCAATAAAAATCATAGCCTTGAAGCAGCATATAGCTAAACTCAGTGTAACTAATTCCTTGTTCGCGATTTTCTAAGCGTGACTTAACTGAATCTTTGGCGATCATGTAATTTACTGTAATGTGTTTTCCGACATCGCGTAAAAATTCAATCATACTGATGGTGTTAAGCCAATCGCTGTTTTTTACCAATTGATAGCTATTACTTCCCTTGTCTGACAAAAACATTTTTAATTGTTTTTCCATTCCGGAAATATTTTTTGCTAAGGTTTGTTCATCGAGCAGTTTACGTTCTTCAGATTTTCCAGAGGGATCGCCAATCATGCCCGTAGCCGAACCAAGAACAACAATTGGTTTGTGTCCTGCTTCTTGCAAGCGGCGCATAATTAAAAGAGGAACCATATTCCCAGCTTGTAGGCTATCGGAAGTTGGATCAAAACCGCAGTAAAATGTCAGGGGTTCTTTTTTTAAAAGTTGGCGTAACTCCTCAAGGTGCGAAGCATCATGAACGCATCCTCGTTTTTGAAGTTTCTCGATAATATCTAGAGTAGGCATGCTATTTATTTTTAAAATTATTAGGGTTTCCTATAACAAATTTCAGATCTTCAATGATCGCTCCAACGCCAAAATTATTTATAGTTTCCATCAGTTTATCTTTTTTAAAAGATAATTCCTGGGCCCATACTGCATCAAGAACCCTGATTTGTAAAATCTTTCTGCGAATGATCTTTTCCGGTACTGCCACCTTGGCAATCTCTAAGCCGACAATTTCTTCCCACTCCGGGAAAATGGCGTAGTCTTTGATTTTTTGTTTTAAATGATAGGCTTTTAGAGTTTTATCGAGAATTTCGGAGATATTTTTGGCAGGAGCTTTTCTCTTGTTGGGAATAAAGTTAGGGGTGTTCCTTTTTTGCGTCATAGAGATTATTTTTTATTGGTTCAGCCTCGGAGAAGATATATATTACTTCTTGAGGTTTTGCCAAACCCAGCTCTTCGCGAGCAGCTTTTTCTACCGCATAGTCGGAATTTTTTAGAGAATTAATTTTATTTTGCAAACTGGATACCTTTAGTGCCAATTCGCTATTTTTACTGTTAAATTTTTCGAGTTCTGAATCAATCTTCTTTAAATGTAAATATCCATGATTCCCCATAAAGGAGAAAAAAAGTAGTACTAAAGATAAACCAAAGATCGCAATATTTGTAAGATTGTTCACTGAATAATTGCCTTAATTAAACTTTAAAGGTTCTATCAGTATATCTGAAGAGGATAAGCAGATAAATCTTTTTTTGGCTTAAACTTTGATAAAAGATCGACCACTTTGATTTTTTTTTTGCTTGTAGTAAGCCTCTTAGCTTGAGTAGTTGATTAACGTAATTTTAACTTATTTAAAGTAATATGAAGACAGTAATTAGATCAGTGTATGGCTTACAAATTTTAGATTCAAGAGGAAATCCCACAATCGCCGTGAAAGTAGAATTAGAAGATGGCAGTGTGGGACTTTCCAGCGTTCCCTCAGGTGCTTCCACTGGAGAATTTGAAGCGGTAGAACTTCGAGATGGTGATAGCACAAAATACAGAGGCAAAGGGGTTTTGAAGGCAGTTTCTAATGTTAATAAGATAATTGCTTCTGCTCTCAAAGGACAAGATGCCAAAGAACAAATAAAAATCGATCAACAGTTATTAGCGCTTGATGGCACAGCTAATAAAGCCAAACTTGGCGCCAATGCAATTTTGGGAGTTAGTTTGGCTACTGCAAGGGCTTATGCGATCAGTCAGGGAGTAGAATTATTTGAGCTTCTTGGAAATAATCAAGGAGTTACTCTTCCTGTTCCCATGGTCAATGTGATTAATGGCGGCGCGCATGCCAACAACAGTCTGGATATTCAAGAATTTATGATTGTCCCTCATGGGGCCAGCAGTTTTTCTGAAGCAATGAGAATGAGCGCCGAAGTATTTCATACACTAGGTTCACTGCTAAAAAACGATGGTTATAATACTGCTGTAGGAGATGAAGGGGGCTATGCTCCACGACTGGAATCTTTGGAAGAAGCATTTGATTATCTTTTAAAAGCGATAGAAAAAGCCGGCTATAAACCGGCAGAGCAAATTTCTCTAGCGCTTGATGTGGCGGCTAGTGAGTTAGTTAAACAAAAAGGGGATCAAACAACTTATCAATTTATTAAAGGTGGAATTCCTGAAAAGACTTCATTGCAGTTGATCGATTTATATGCAGATTGGATTAAACACTATCCAATTATCAGTATCGAAGATGGTTTGGGAGAACAAGATTGGAGTGGTTGGAAACAAATCACAGCAAAATTAGGTTCCCAAGTGCAATTAGTAGGTGATGATTTATTTGTTACCAATACTGAGCGCATTAAAAGAGGAATTGAAGAAAAAGCTGCTAATTCTTTGCTGGTTAAATTAAACCAAATTGGCAGTTTAACAGAAACCCTAGAAGCGATTCAAACGGCGAAAAAAGCCAACTATACTAATGTTATTTCGCATCGTTCCGGAGAAACTGAGGATGCGACAATTGCAGATTTGGCAGTTGCTACAAACGCCGGACAAATTAAAACCGGCTCAATGTGTCGCGGAGAAAGAATTGCCAAGTATAATCGCTTACTTTGGATCGAAGATCGTTTGGGAGCAAAAGCGGTTTATCAGGATCCTTATAAGTAAAGTTCCATGTCTGAATTTAATTTAGAATCTGAAGTTAAAGCGATTATTGAACGAAATAAGCGAGTAGAGTTAGAAAAAGCTTGGGAAACAAGTAAAACAAGAAAGTTTTTCATCGTGCTCATTACCTATCTTTTAATGTGTTTAACTTTTCATTCTATTGGCGTAGAAAATTTTTTCATGAATGCGATCATACCCACTCTGGGGTATTTTTTGTCGACGTTATCTTTGCCTGTTTTTAAGGATTGTTGGTTGAAGTTATTTTATAAGTAGGGGCACCCATAAAGGGTGCCCCTACTTATATTATTTATCTTACTTAACCTTAGTATTAATCCCCACATTATCAATCCCCGCCTGTTTCGCCTGATCCAAAACCTCCACCACCGTTCCATGACTAGTATTTTTATCAGCCAGAAGATTAAGGTTAATTCCAGGATTACTTAATTTTAAATCCTTAAGAGTTTTCCCTAACTCTCCAAAAGCAATTGCGCGAGCAGGAGCATTCTTTTCAGCGATAAATATTTTTTTATCTTCAGTAATAGTTAATGATACTTCTTTTGCTTCCTTGTTCTCTGCAGTTTTATTAGCCGAAGTTTCCGGAAGATTAACAGGAATATTATTTACATTAGAAAATGTCGTGGTGACCATGAAAAATAAAAGGAGCACGAAAAGGACATCGATCATTGAAGTAAGATCGATTCCTAAATATTGTTCATCCGCTGAACTATCATTTTGAAATTTCATAGATCGATATTTAACTCAGACAAAAAAATTATACAAATCAAAATAATATGATATGTTTCTTGCATGAAAACAGCTTATGTCGATTGTTCAGTGGGAGCCTCGGGAGATATGCTTTTAGGGGCAATCTTAAATGCTCTTATTCTAGAAGATAGTAACACTAATCCTTTGAAACTTTGGGAAGAGAATATTAAGGCAGTAATGAATCATCAACAAGGAGGAAGATATCTTTCTAAAAAAGTTCTTAAAACAGGTGTAGAAGCTTTGAAGATTGATTTTTTTGTTAAAGATATTCATGCCGATGTTTTTAATGATTCCAAGCACTCGCATGTGCATTATTCTGAAATTAAGCAGATGTTAACTGGTTTTGTAGAACAAAAAAAATTGGCAACGGATATTTTTGAATTGAGTATTAAAATATTTGATATTTTAGCTGATGCTGAAGCCAAAGCTCATAACACTTCTATCGAATATGTACATTTCCACGAAGTGGGAGCCTATGATTCCATTATGGATATTGTTGGTTTTGCGGCGGCGTTTAAGCAAAGTGGAATAGAAAAAGTGGTTTGTTCTAAAATTGGAGTTGGTTCAGGAAAAGTTAATACCGCTCATGGCGAACTGGATGTGCCCACACCGGCAGTAGCAGAAATTATCAAAAAGTATGATTTGCTAACTACCGGGACTAATTTAAAAGGGGAATGCCTGACACCTACGGGAGCATGTATTCTTGCGGCGATCGTTGACGAATGGATCGAAAAATTTGATTTTTTTAAACCCAAAGTAGCGGGAGTAGGAGCAGGAAATAGGGAATGTGCCTATCCCAATGTTCTTAAATGGGGGCTTATCTAGCTGAAATTAAATAAATTAATTAAGATCGTAGCTTTGTTTGCGGCTTCCTTTGATCTTAAGCCATTTTTTTTAAATTTTTGTCATAACTTAGGTAATAAGCTTTTTAAGATAAGGTAAGGTATTATTATGGCAAATATCGACGCAAAAAATATTAAATTCGATACGATAATTAAAGCCGCTTCGGAAGCCTTCGCTACGCTTCCGGAAAGAATCAGTTCCGATGTAGATCTTCTTCTCTCTGGTTTTAGTAATGTTACTGTTCTGCCAAAAATGTCTGCTCGTGAACAGAAAGCGTTGAATGAAGTAATCGACTTCCTGGCTCCCAATAAATTAGGTGGTAAAAATCGTAAGTTTGATTACGGCGATTTGTCTCAAGTTGTTGAAGCTCTAAAAAAAGATCCACAAATCGCTAGTCAAATTAACACAGCGATATGGAATACCGCTTACAGTACAGCTGAGTCCCATGTTCCTAATGGTTTATTTTCACGAATTATCAGAAGAATTGCTTATCATAAAGCCGAAAAGAATGTTTATGATAACTATTCAACTTATTATGCTCAAGGTGAGAAAATTGCCGAACAAAGAATTGTAGGAGAAATTCAAGGAAGTTTGGACGCAATGGGAGTTGATAAAAAAAATAATCAACCGGATAATATTTCAAGAAATATCAGTCTTGCGGAGATGGAGCGTTTTAAAGTTAATCTTAAAATATTAGATAATTATTATGAAAAAGCAATAGAAAGTACCAAAGTTATTAGATCCGTTTCTGTTCCGGAAAACGGACTAAGTGCCCAAATGCTCGAAAATCTTAAAGAGGGGAAATTGCCTAACAACGATTCCTCAAGAAAAATTCCCTTTGTGCCCTCAAAATCTAATTTGCTTTATGCCACTGATGCACAGCTTGTAGAATTTGGCATACCTCAAAATCAAGTTTCCGCTTATCGAGAAAAAAGTGAATTTTATTATGATCGCCAAACAGACAGTTTGATTCATCGCGGTAAAGAGCCTCAAATAAAACCTGACGGCACTGCGGAATTTACTTGGGGTCAAAAAAATAGAAATGGTTCCTATGATCAATACGGATATTATCATGTCCCGAGCTGGCAGCATGTGCACGATCTGCAAAAAGTGGAAGGAGAAAAATTAGATCGCTATACTAATTGGAGAGGCAACAGTAATTTGACATTGGAAAAAATAGCTTCACTGGGAAAAGTTTTTGGTCAAGAGCCGGAATCTTTTGAAGGCAAATACAGTTTAGAAGGGAAGCGAGTATACAGGTTAAAAGATGCACAATACGTGGCCATTGGAGAAAAAACTGGAAAAACTGACGCTAAAGGAAAAGAAATTTATGCTTGGCACAGAGCCAATCCTAGTGAAATGTTAGATCTGAAAAAATATGATCAATATAATGAATGGCAAGCAGTTTATAAAAACAAATTGGAGAAAGCAGATTGCAAAACTATTGCCGATTTGGGAATTGATAGCAAGTTTTTGAAGAAATATGATTATTATCTTAAAAAAGATGCTCAAGGAAATAATGCTGAGCTTATTTTTCATTCCAAAAAAGATTTCACACAAGGAGCAATCAGCATTAAAGACTTAGCAAAGCAGAAATATAGAAGCCTGAACTCAGAAGAAGCCAGTAATCTTGCCAAAATACGCAGTGAAGAAGCTACCACTGAACTAAAGTTAAGTAGAATCGATCCTACTGATGATCAATATAAATCAATGCTTGCTGGCTATGATACGAAGAAAATAAAATTTTTTGCTGGTCTGCAAGGAGAAATAATTGCTCAGTATATGGCTGATGGAAAATTAATTACTGCAGTAAATTATGGCAATAAGGCCGTATTTAATAATGCTCAAGCTTTAGATCGAAAATCTTGGGTTTTGGGCCAAGATTTTGTCGCGGAGATTGAAAAGCTCAATAAACAAGAAAAAGCAGCAATTGCCAAATCCTAATCCGCCTTTAAAGAAGCCCCTTGTTAATTCTTGGCATCATAATTAAAATAGTCTAGGATCAGTAACCAAGATAAATAAGGAGTTTTATGGATTGCCCTTTCAAACCAGGTGACAGAGTAGCAAGAGCTGATGGACTTGTTGGTCCGACAGGTACTGTTCAGAATATTAGAGTGGAAGTGATCAGAAGTTCGCTTAAGCCCAGTATTAGTGAAGCACCCGGATTGGCGATTACTGTTCTTTGGGACAATGGTACTTTATCACATTTTGTTCCTGATGGATTAAGAAAAGTAGACTAAGAAAAATAGATAAATTTCACTTCTCCCCTTTTTCACCCGCTATTTATATTCTAGTAATAGCTATAGTTTGATGCCTGAAAAAGGGGAGAAAGAGAACTAAATCTTCTTCGAGAACTTATTTTCTGTCCCCTTTAATATTCTTTCAATATTTTCTTTGTGTTTGTAAATTATAAGTGCTGAAGTAATAAGAGATACTTGAAATAATTCTAAATTGTAATTAGTGCTGTATATTGCGACAGGCAATGCCAGGGCAGCTAGTATTGAACTTAATGAAACATAATGAGTTAATTTTAAAGATATTAAAAAAACAATAAGCACGGTTAAGCCTTGATACGGTGATAAATATAAGAATACTCCTAATGAGGTAGCTACTCCTTTGCCGCCCTTAAATTTTAAAAAAGGAGAAAAACAATGCCCAAAGATTGCTGCCAAACCTAGAAGATAGACATTACTTTCAGGAAGGTTTTGAAAAAGGATAATCGCGACAATTCCCTTTAAAACATCTAATATTAAAGTTAAAATGCCGGCTTTTTTACCTAGAACCCGTGTAACATTTGTTGCTCCAATATTTCCGCTACCAAGACGACGAATGTCCTTGCCTTGAAGCTGACCAATAATGAATCCGGAGGGGATAGAACCAATTAAGAAAGCAAAAATCAAACTCATATTTTAATTTCTTAAAGAATTAATTTTTGCTTGATAATCCTCGCTTTTAAAAATGTAGGTGCCTGCAACAAAAATACTTGCTCCGGCAGTGATGCAAATTTTTGCGGTTTCTTGATTGATCCCACCGTCGACTTCAATCAATGCTTTACTTTGATGTTTTTTAATTAATTCTGCAGCTTCTTGAATTTTATTTTTGGAATTTTCAATAAATGCCTGACCACCCCAGCCGGGATTGACGGACATGATCAGCAATAAATCAATTTCTGTGATCACTTCTTTTATTGTTTGCACTGCGGTAGCCGGATTTAAGGCTACTCCCGCTTTGACACCAAGTTCTTTAATTCTTTGAACTGTTCGATGCAGATGAGTGCAAGCTTCCTGATGCACAGTAATATAACTTGCTCCGGCTTTGGCAAAAGACTCCAAGTGTTTTTCCGGATTGTTAATCATCAAGTGCACATCCAGCGGTAAAACTGTTGATTCTTTACAAGTCTTTACAAAATCAGCACCGAAGGAAATAGGCGGAACAAAACTTCCGTCCATGATATCCAGATGGATCAGATCGGCTCCCGCTGCGGTGATTGCTTTTACTTCTTGAGCTATATTCCCCCAATTGGCTGCTAAAATAGATGGTGCTACTAAAACTTTATTATTCATTGACTATAAACCTTTCTCCCTTGGGAATATTTTTCCCTTTAAGGATTTCTACTACAGGAAGTCGTTTTTTTCCAGGAAATTGCAGTTCTTCCAGACAGATATATTGATTATTCCCCGTAGAGACAATTAATTCAACCTTATTGGATTCAACAATCGTTCCCGGCTTGTTTTCGTAATGGGGTAAGGATCGAGCAATCTTAGCTTTAAAGATTTTGATTTTTTCATTTTGATAATCTGTTCTTGCTCCCGGCTGAGGATCTCCAGCCCTTATTTTACAAAGGATTTTTTCCGCAGAATCATTCCAGTTGATTATAAAATCTTGGGCACTTAATTTCTCTGCATAACAAGCACCAGTAGCTGCTTGTGTAATTGCTTTCAAATTGCCGGAAAAAATTTCTGGAAGGACTTTTAATAATAGTTTAGAACCTAAGACTGATAGTTTGTCTGTTAGGCTTCCTGAAGTTTCATTTTTGTCAAGTAAAATACTTTCAGTTGCATATATTGGTCCTGTATCAAGACCGACATCTAATTTCATAATGGAAACCCCAGAGCAGGTATCACCATTGAGTATTGCTCGTTGAATTGGAGCGGCCCCACGCCATTTTGGAAGAAGTGACATGTGAATATTGAGGCACCCAAATTCTGGGAACTCTAATAGAGCAGGAGGTATTATTTTTCCGTAAGCAACAATAATCATCAGAGCAATGGGCTTTTGCTGGTTTAGATAATTAACCAATTCTATATTTTCAGTTCTTTGATCCGTCGTAGATAATTGGCCATTTTCCAGGGAAATTTTTTTTAAAGAACTTGGTTGTAAAACCTTGATCTGATGTTTTTCAGCAAAAACTTTTACTGGCGGTGGCGTTAATTTTTGTCCTCGACCGGCGGGCTGATCGGCTTGACTGATTACGGCAGCGATTTCGTAACTTTGAGAATTAATCAGAGCTTCCAAGCTGGGTATTGCCAGTGCCGGGCTGGCACAAAATACTATCTTAGGCTTATGCATCTTTTTTTTTCTTACTCATTTTTGATTTAATCAACTCTCTTTTTAATCTACTTAGATGATCAATAAAGAGGATTCCATCAAGATGATCAAGCTCATGCTGAAAACAAATTGCCAATAAACCCTCGGCTTTAATATTAACTTCTTTAGCATTTTCATCCAGTCCTTTTAAGCTAATTTCGGAGGAGCGTTTAACCAGATCTTTTATTCCGGGAATGCTTAAACAGCCTTCCTCGTATTCAGTACTGCCTGCTCTTGCTGTTATTTCCGGATTGACAATTTTGTAGAGTTTCCCTTGACGCTTTGTTTCATCATCATTTCCAATATCGACAACTATCAAACGTTCGGTGATGCCAATTTGTGAAGCGGCCAACCCAATGCCTGGTGCTTGATACATGGTTTCTGCCATATCATCTAATATCTTACGAATGCGATGGTCGATGTTTGTAACAGGCTTACATTTTTCTCTAAGCAGAGGATCGGGATACTGTAAAATATTACGGATTGCCATATTCTTTGTTAGGAAGATTTAGTTCAATGCTAAAATAAAACTCGTCATCTATTGTTTGTTCCAGAATTTTTATTTCTCCTTTAAATTTTTTTAAAATTGCAAGACACATAATTAAACCAAGACCAAGGTGTTTTTTCTCCGGATATTTTGTCACATATGGTTCAAAAAGCTTTGCCGGATCAAGATATAACGGCTCTTTGATCTTATTGCTAATAGTTAAGCGGGAATGCTCCGGATAATTTTCGATTTTTGCGTTAATTTCCGCTTTACTCTCCGGCGTTTCATATAACTGATAATTTGTGGCATTGAGAATTAATTCTGAAAGTAAAATTACAAATTGGTCATTGTCAATGTAGGCATGCGCTGGTTCTTTGGTGGCAGAATTAATATTTAATGTAATATTTTTACTTTTGTTTCTTAATTGAAATTTCTTAAATGCCTGATTTAGAACATCAGAAATGTTAAGTAGGTATAAATTCCCTACTTTCTCTGAGAGCAACATCACTAATCGTTCATTGTGTTGATTAATTCTCCAAGATTCATTGATAATTGAGGTTGCATAGGTTGCTATCTTAGTTGGCAAATCTGATTTAGGATTAATCATATCGTCAGCAAAACGCTCAATAATACTTCCCAAGGAAATGATTGCAGTCAGAGGGTTACCTATTTCGTGCCCAATTTTATGAATTAGTATAGAAAGCTCTTTTTTGCTAAGAATACATGCCGGATCGAATTGCGGAATTCCGGTGCGATTGGTGCGTAAAGTTGTTTTCAGGTTTTTTGAAGTTGGAGTCACTAGTGCTTTTAAATAAAATTTTTTTATTTAGTTTATTATTTATTTCTCTAGCTATTTGTATAGCCGGAAGGCAAGGTGTGTCAATTGAACAAGTTCAATTTATTTTTTTCCCCTTGATATTATTACATTTCATTCTTTTTCCCGCAAAGAAGCTGCTCCAGCTTCCTAAGATTTTAACAATTTCTATACTTTTCTTTGCTTATTTTTCCGCTCTGAAAACACGCGGAATGCTTCCTTCTTCTTTTTATAGTAAGTATGTTTATCTTGTCTCCGATGGAGAAGGAGAAGATCGTAAGTTTGATCGCAACTTCTATAATAAATTTAATCAAATAGCAGAACATTATCGTTCACGGCGGATGAGAATGATCTTTAGGGATCACCTCGATCCTGAAGATCTAACTAATTTAGCGAAGAAGTTCTCTGAAATTACTTTTTTGTTCAGT
Source organism: uncultured Bdellovibrionales bacterium (assembly GCA_964405665.1). GTDB lineage: Bacteria > Bdellovibrionota_C > UBA2361 > SZUA-149 > CAZDWZ01 > CAYOOT01. The sequence continues at coordinate 11,864 of CAYOOT010000024.1, forward strand.
TCCGAACCTAATCAAATATTTGAAGTGGTATTCCCAAAAAATATCTTTAAATTGGATGAAATTGTTATTGATGATTTCTTAAAAAAGAAAGCAAAAAAATACGATTTGGATTTAGAAGATAAAGTTTCGATTATCGAAATTCCTGAATTAAATTTGAAATTGCTTTTAGGGCAAGCCCCGAAAATTCTTCGTGTTCCTGCCAAACCCTTAGAATTGTCTGCTGATTATTTATTTTGGCTGCAAAAAGCAGTTGCTAAAATTGAACCAAAAGGTAATTTTGATAAAAATTTTTATCAGGCAGATAAAATCGCTTTGGAAGAAGAAGCTGCTGGTTTTCTTGCAGAAGTTAATGGTGCTTGGACAAATCCGGAACCTCTTGCTTTTGCAAAATTGCTATTGGGTACAAGAATGTTTCTTGAATCTTCCCGCGAAGGCAGTATCGGGGACGAATCATCTCAAGAAGCTTCCAATGCGATTTTTCGTGCAGTTAAATCATTACACGGAGAAAAAAATAACGATTTAATGGCCTTGGCCCGTAATAATTTTGCGATCAGCAGATTTGTCCTTGCTAATTCTTCCAGTGATTATGAAAATTCGATTAAAGAATTATGGAAAGCGATTGAACTTGCTGATGAGGGTAATGATATACCCAACGGTTCCAAACTGGCGATGCTCAATATGGAATTGATAAAAGAGGCAGGGTATTAAATACCACAATTACCAAATTCCCTCTTCTCAGTCTTCATCTCAGCCTCTGTCTTGGTCAATAGTTTAAATTCTATAGTCAAAGAAAAAAGAACCTAGATTATCGGCCAATAGGGAGGGGTATTTAAAGAGCCTGAATACTAACAACCGTCGGTGCTTTCGGCAATGGGCTAGAAAGATCGGTCTGGTTAATAACTTCTACACTATCAGAAATTCCATCTCCATCAGAATCAATGTTATTGGGGTTTGAATGGTAAGTAAAGATTTCATCCCCATCAGAAATTCCATCTCCATCAGAATCATTGAGATTAGGATTTGTATGATATTTTATTTGTTCAGCAAAATCATAGATTCCATCATGGTCATGATCTGCCGGACGATTTAAATCAGATTTTTGTTGAATGACGCTGGCAGCAAGACTGGCCATTCGTTCATAACCATTACCATTGGGATGAAGATTATCTCTACTAAGAATAGATTTTCCAAGAGAGAAAAAATTTATTGAGGAAATAGATGAAATTTTGGAATTAACATTATTGACCCATGTTCCTTGACTGCGACTACGGCTTCGATTGACAGGAGTGAGTTTTGCAAGAAGAGTTAAATAGCCGGTATTATTACCTACGCGAACTATGGAACTAAGATTATTTTTTGTTGCTGAAGCACTATGTCCTTTAGAAAAATAATCATTTACCCCTTCCAATATAATTGCATAATCTGCATCGTAGTTACGAAAATATCTAGAGGCCCGCTTTTTTCCGGCAGAGGTAGTTTCTCCACCATGACCAAGATTGAATACTCTGGCATTAGGGAAAAAATCTAATTTTAATCTTCCAATATACCCCAGTCTTAATTCGTCCTGCTCTCCTTTGGTGATAGAATCGCCAAAAGCAAGGATTTCTAATTTTCCATCGCAATTTAGATCGGCAAGACCATCAATATCCGGGCAGGCCTCTGATGTACTGGTTATAATTAATGTAAAAAGAAAAGCATATTTTAGTGCTTTTAAAAATGAAATTCTTGTGAGCATAATAAATCGGGCCTGCTTTATAGCACAGGTCAATTAAATTTAAAAATAATAAGCATTGTTTTTATATCGAATCATAAACAGTTTAATATGAGAGATATTAGGTATCTGATGGCATTTTGAGAGAAAAATCTTCAATAAAATTTTATTTTTTTGTTATTGCCTTAGGTTCTTATCTATGTAGTTATTTAGGCAATCCAGAAATATTTCATAGCATAATCGTGGGGAATTGGATTTTTTCCCATCAAGCTTTGCCTACAACTTATCTTTGGAGTTCTGCTTCCAAAGATATTTTTTGGTTAGACAGCTCCTGGTTATTTAATCTTCTAATCAGTTTAATTGAAACAAATTATTATTGGACCGGGCTTGCTTTATTGAAAGTAACACTCTCAATTTTATTTATTTTTTTCTTTTCAAATTTTCTCACTTTAATTTTTAAAGATTTTTTTGTTGCCGGATTAATCAGCACCATTGTGGGAATAGGGGTTTTAGAAAATAGTGGCCTTAATCCCGAATTATTTATAATTAGTTTTTTACCCTTATTACTTATTTTCATTAAATTATTTTTTGCCGAAAAAAAGAAAAAACTATCATTTTTTTCTTTTTTTATTTTATGCCTGATTTTAGCCAACATTCATTTTACTTTTATCTATCTGCTCAGTGCCGCGATTATTCTTTTATTTCCAAAAGATAAAAAGAAAAAAGATTTATTATTTTTATTTTTGGCAGGATTGCTAGCGGTGATTCTCAGTCCTTATGGAAGTAAAAATTTATTTTGGATTTATCAGCAAAGTACTAAAAATTTAACTTATTATCTAGCTAATCAAGAACTTGCGGCTAATATTTTTGAATACCCCTTTGTTTGTATGATCTTATTATGGAGCATAATTTTTGTTTTTATTTATTCTTTGCAAAATATCAAAAATTATTTCAAAGAGCTTGTTTTTTCTGTAGTGCTGACAATTTTTAGCTTTGCGCTTAAAACTTTTATCCCTTTTACGCTGATTGTTCTTGGCTACCTTTTGATAAATCTCTGGAAAGATGCGGTAGATAATCAGTCTAATATCCCTTTACAAAAAGTTTTTAATGTTTTTGGAGAAAAATTATCCCGCTTATCATATTTTGGAGTGATTTGGATTTTATTTTGTGTTGCTTTGGTCAATATTGAAAACTTAAGAAGACTTCCTTTGGTGACTTTTTTGCTTCCGGAAAGAGAAATGGATTATATTTTGGAGAAAAAATTAGCTTTTCCGCTCTGGAATCAAAGTGCAATCGCACCTTATTTGATTTATCGTCTGGCCAATGAAAAGGGTGAGCCCGGAGAATTAGTGGCGATGGATCAAACCGCTATCTTAAACAATCCGCAGTTGATTAGAGAAGAATCTCATAAGATGTGGAGAAAAAGTTTTGCTGCAAACTCTCCTAAAACCGTATTGGTCAATTATTACTCCACTTTATATGATGCATTAATTCATGATCCTCAGTGGAAATTAGTTTGGCAAAATGATAAAGAAGTCTCCTCCCAAGGACAAGAAACTGAAGAAAAAATCCCGTTTTATGCTTGGGCAATTTTTGTAAATTCTTAAAAGCAAGATTTATGTCGTTCACAACTTTTTTTGTAAATTCCGAAGCAAGTTATCTTGTTATTTCCGAGAAAGAACTTGTTTCTGAGGAAATTTCAAAACTAAGCTGGGCTTTTAAAGCTGAAAAGCTTGATCAGAAAGCCCTCGCTGGCAATTATATCGGACCGCGTCCGGAAATGATTACTCCCTGGTCAACTAACGCTACAGAAATTGCTCTGAACATGGGGATTAAATCCATCAAGCGGATTGAAAGTTTTAATAAAGTGGAAAATATCAACACTGCTACTTTTGATCCGATGTTGGAAGCATTATACAAAGGCTTAGACCAAGCTTCCTTAGAAATTTCTGGCAAAGCCCAAAGCGACAAAGAAGTATCGGATATTGAAGCCGAAAATAAAGAGCAAGGCTTGGCACTTTCCGCAGAAGAAATAGAATTTTTAAAGAAAAAATCAAAAGAATTAAATAGAAATTTCACAGATTCTGAAATTTATGGTTTTGCGCAAATTAATTCGGAACATTGCCGGCATAAAATTTTTAATGGAAAATTTATTATTGATGGCCAAGAACAAGAAAAAAGCCTGTTTCAATTGATCAAAGACACCGCTAAAAAGAGTCCAGATAATTTAGTCTCCGCTTATAAAGACAATGTTGCTTTTATTAAAGGCGGAAAGATTAAAGAATTTGCGCCAGAGACCGTAGATAAGGCGGATTATTTTAAAGAGCAAGAAATTGAAGCAGTCATTTCTCTAAAAGCAGAAACACATAATTTCCCAACTACTGTTGAGCCCTTTTATGGTGCATCCACAGGAAGCGGTGGAGAAATCAGAGATCGGATGGCTGGAGGAACCGGTAGTATTCCTTTAATTGGTGCGGCAGTTTATATGACTGCTTATTCCAGAATCTCTGGAGCAAGATCAGAAAATTGGGAAAAGCATTCTAAGGCCAGAAATTGGAAATATCAAACCCCTCAACAAATACTGACTAAAGCATCAAACGGGGCTTCGGACTTTGGAAATAAATTTGGACAACCTTTGATTGTGGGATCTTTGCTTACATTTGAACAAAAAACATCCCGAGGTTTTTATGGTTTTGATCGAGTGATTATGCTTGCCGGAGGAGTAGGTTATGGCAATCTTAATTACGCTCAAAAGAAAGAAGCAAAGGTCGGGGACAAAATCGTGCTGCTCGGTGGAGAAAACTACCGTATCGGGATGGCGGGAAGCTCGGTTAGCTCTGTCGATACGGGGAAATATTCCAGCAAATTGGAATTAAATGCTGTGCAACGGGCAAATCCGGAAATGCAAAAAAGAGCCTATAATGTAATTCGGGCATTGGCCGAGCGAACAACAAATCCAATAAAATTAATTCATGATCATGGAGCCGGTGGGCACATGAACTGTTTCTCAGAATTAGTTGAACCTTTAGGGGGGATTATTGAGATTAAGGAACTTCCTTTAGGAGATCCGACATTATCCACAAAGGAAATTCTTTGTAATGAATCGCAAGAGAGAATGGGATTAATTGTTGCTGCAAAAGATTTACCACTTTTAAAAGCAATTGCCGAACGAGAAAGAGCGCCTCTTTATGTGGTCGGAGAAGTTACTGGAGATAAAGAACTTAAATTTAAAAAAGCTGATGGCAGCTTTGCAGTGGATCTGCCTTTAGAAGTTTTATTTGGCAGTGCTCCTAAACTGAAAATGGAAGATCAGACCGCAGAATTGGAGCTAAAAGATTTAGAATTTGAGATTATTGATGCCAAGCAATTAACGGAAGCAATTAAAGATGTTCTTTCGTTGGAAGCAGTTGCTTGCAAGGACTGGTTGACAAATAAAGTTGATCGTTCCGTTAGCGGAAGAATTGCTTTGCAACAAACTTGCGGCCCTTTGGGTTTACCTTTAAATAATCTAGGATTAGTTACTCTGGATCAAGAAGGGACTTCTGCTATTGCTACAGCCCTGGGGCATGCGCCGGTGCCGGGTTTAATTGATGAAAAGGCCGGCTCTGTTCTTAGTGTAGCAGAAGCGCTAACAAATATTGTTTGGACTCCTCTTAATGAGGGTTTAAAATCAGTTGCTCTTAGCGCTAACTGGATGTGGCCGGCAAAACAAAAAGGTGAAGACACCAGACTTTATCGAGCAGTAGAAGCGCTTTCTGATTTTTGTCAAAACTTAGGAATTGCTGTTCCTACGGGAAAAGATTCTTTATCGATGACAATGAACTATCAGGATGGCAGCACAGTAAAAGCTCCGGGAACTGTAATTGTTACTGCAGTTGCTCAGAGCGATCTTTTTAGAAAAGTTCTTACACCGGATTTAAAAACAGAAGTAGCTTCTGAATTATTGTATTTGGATTTAAGCGGGCAAAAACATTTTCCTTTGGGAGGAAGCAGTTTTGCTCAAACCTTAGGACAGTTAGGAAAAGATGTTCCCAATGTTCTGGATTTAGAGAAATTCAAAAAAGGATTTTCTCTCGTACAGGAATTAATTAAAAGCGAAAGTTTGCTTGCCGGACACGATGTTTCCAGTGGAGGACTAATTTCTACAGTTTTAGAAATGGCTTTTACCGGAGATGTCGGGATAGAGCTTTATTCAAACGGCAGTGAAAAAGATGTTGTAAATTTCTTGTTTTCGGAAAAACCGGCGGTAGTTTTACAAATTGCCAAAGAAAAAATTGAAGCAGTTAAAGCAAAAATCAAAGCCGCCAATTTAGATTATCTTCCTTTGGCCCAGGTCGGTGGAACGCAAATCAAACTTCATGCTGGAAATTTGAGTTTTAATGAAAGTATTTCCAGTTTAAGAAGAGTCTGGTTTAAACCTTCACATAATTTAGATTTAAAACAAACGAAAGCTGATAACGCCAAAGCTCGTTTTGAAAATTTTGATCGCTATCCTTTAAATTATATTTTCCCCGATAACTACCAAGGTAGTTATCAAAAATTAGGAATTGAAAAGAATAGAAAAACAAAAAGCAAAATAAAGGCAGCGATTATCAGAGATAAAGGAACCAACGGCGACAGAGAACTTGCTTACGCATTTTATCTTGCTGGTTTTGAAGTCAAAGACGTCACTATGAGTGATCTTTTAAACGGCAGTGAAACTCTGGAAGACATTAATTTTCTTGCATTTCCGGGTGGTTTTTCTAATTCTGATGTTTTAGGTTCGGCAATCGGCTGGGCGGGGACTTTCAAATACAATGAAAAACCAGATAATGTTTTGAAAAAATTCTATGCCCGACCGGATACTCTTTCCGTTGGCGTCTGCAATGGTTGTCAGTTAGTGATGGCGCTTGGTTTAATTTATCCGGAACATCAAGAACATCCGCAAATGAAGCATAATGATTCTGGAAGATTTGAAAGCACTTTTGTCAATGTTCGAGTGCAAGAAACAAATAATATTATGCTTCGACCTTTAGTCGGAACGCAGCTGGGAATTTGGATCGCCCATGGTGAGGGAAGATTCAGTTTCCCAGAGAAAGAATCTGCTTATAATATTCCTCTTCGTTTTATTACTGCTAATTACCCGGCGAACCCTAACGGATCGGATTTTAATGCAGCAGCGGTTTCTTCTAAAGATGGTCGGCATTTGGCAATTATGCCTCACTTGGAACGCAGTCTTTTTTCTTGGAACTGGCCGCACCGCAAAGGATTTAAAAAAGATGATGAATTTAGTCCTTGGATGTTAGCGTTTATTGCTGCACGAGATTGGGTCAAGGGGAATAAATAATTTAGGAATTTAAACACAGAGCACGCAGAGCACCAGAGAAGTAGGAATAGAGAAGAGCAAATTTCCTTTTTTCTCTCCCTCTGTTGCTCTGCGTGCTCTGTGTTTAAATTAATAGATATTTAGGAATACTTTATTTTTGTTTCTTGCCAAAACCTCCCCTCTGGTGCTCTGTGTTTAAATTAATAGATATTCAGAAATACTTTAGTTTTTGTTTCTTGCCAAAACCGCCATCGTCAACCGAGAAACAGAAACCAGCTTTTGATTTTCATCAGTTATCTCAATGGACCAGACTTGGGTACTTTGTCCGACATGAAAAGCTTTGCAGTAAGCATAAACATTTCCCTTGTTGGCACTGCGAATATGATTAGTGTTGATATCAAGACCTACACAATAAAATTTATCCTGATCGACGCAGCAATTTGCCGCAACGCTGCCCACTGTTTCTGCCAAGACGCAAGAAGCCCCTCCATGCATTATTCCTAAAGGTTGTTTGGTGCGTTGATCGACAGGCATTTTGGCTTTTAAAAAATTATCGCCAATTTCAATTATTTCAATACCCAGATGATCAGCCATGGTATTGCGATTGCGTTCTTGAAGGTTTTCTAATGTTATTTCTGTCTTCCAAATTTTATTTTGCATTTTTAGCATTATTTTTTATTTAAATTATAAATGTTTCCAGCTTAAGACTCCCTCAAATCTTGCAAAATCCGTGTCTGCTGTAATCCACTGACAATTATACTCAATAGCCAAGGCTGCATGATACGCATCAGCAACTAGTTTAGCTTCAAGTTGATAATCATTGCATAGTTTTTGAAATATTGTCCAATGCATATCGCCTGGTCTTAATTTAATTACTCTTGGTTGGTTTGATATTTCAGTTATGAAATTAAAACATTGTTCAATAGTAGAGGCCGGTTTAAAAATTTTAGAATTTGTGGCAATTCGAATAAAGCCGCTAAGAACAGGTTCTGATAATGCTAAGGCTGTTTTGTTTTTAATCGCTTCAATTAACCAAGTGGCATATTTTTGATGATATCTGGATTCTGCTCTATGGGCGTATAAAAGAATATTGACATCGGGCATTAACATAGCAATTACTTCTTTGAAAAAATACTTTCATCTTCAGCTGTAAGTATTTCCGAAGTTCTATCTAGATTGATCTGAGGATTAACTAATTGTCCTTTTACGGTAATCAAATTAAAAGGCTTATCTTTTTTTTGTTCAGAGACATTAAGACAAATCTTTATCGCTTCTTCCATAAATTCTCCTAAAGTTATTCCTCTAACTTCCGCACTTTTCTTGGCTTTCTTAAGAATGTTTTCTTCAATATTTACAGTTGTTCTCATCTGCTACCTTTATTATTTTATTATACACCAAGATATCATCGTGATGCAAGTAGCTGATGCTTTAAACATCAATTTGCGGGAGGTTGAAAATACTAATATTTCTAGGCAATTAACTTTTTAACTATATCATTGTTCTAATGCTAATTTTATGAGAATTCCAGACATAACATAAGATAAAAAGGCCTCTAACAATGGACAAAGAATTAGCAAAATATATCGAAGCCCTGGAAAATCCCGATTGGCGAGTGAGATTAAAAGCTGTAGGTGCTTTGGGCGCGTTGCGAACAGAAGAAGCAGTTCAGGCTTTACTTTCCGTAGTTAATGATGAAAATGAATTTGTTAGAAAAGAAGTTATTCCGGCATTGGGCAATATCGGATCTCTTGCCAAAATTGCCGTACCGGTTTTAGTGGAAAAAATTTTTGATCCAGATCGGGAAGTCAGCAAATCTGCTATTTATACCATTGGTAAAATTGGAACTGCGGCGATGGAAGCTCTGCCGGTGTTAATCGATGCTTTATCTATGGGCAATGCAGAATATAAAAATGCAGTATCTTGGGCTTTGAGTATGCTTGCTGCAGAAGCAATCAGTCCACTAATCAATTGTTTGCAAGATGAGAATCCGGAAATTAGAGCAGGCGTTGCTGAAGCTTTAGGACGAGCTGCTTTGGAAGCGGATTTAACAGTCCCCGCTTTGATTCCTCTTTTAAAAGATAAAGTGGCAGCGGTAAGAATTGCTTCCGCTAAAGCTTTAGGAAATATGCGGGCTGCAAAAAAATCAGAAGAAGCAGTACCTTATTTAATCGAAGCATTAAAAGATGAAGATCCGGATGTAGCCTGGCTGTCTTCAGAGGCACTTAGAAAAATAGCTACTGTCGAAGCTCTTGATGCTTGGGCTAATTATGAACCTGATGGTTCTGTTCCAAAATTAATTAAACAATTAAAAAATAAAGACAAGTCGATTAGAGCTGATGCGGCGAAAGTTTTAAGGGATTTAGGAGAAGGAGCAAAAGAAGCGGTCGAGGCTTTAGCTTACGCCCTTCGAGATCAAATGTGGAATGTAAAATCATTTTCTGCAGAAGCTTTGGGGAGGATTGGTAAAGATGCTCTTTTGGCAGAAAATGCCTTAATTAACACTTTAAACGATACCGACGTGAGAGTAAAAAAATCTGTGATTACCGCACTGGGAAAAATTGGAGCAATTTCTGCTGTTGAAAAGTTGATTCCTCTGCTAAAAGATCCGGCAAGAGAAATTAGAAATGCCGCAGCGATTGCTTTAGAAGAAATAGATACCCCAGAAGCAAAAGCTGCCCTGAAGACCTACGAATGGGAATAGCATGACGGAAATTCTAACGATAGAAAATGCGATAGCTTTATTTACCTTAACCAGCCTGGAAGTGATTTTAGGTTTTGATAATATTGTAGTGTTGACTTTGCTGGTAAGTAAACTGGAAAAACAAAGACAAAATGTAGCTAGGAAAATAGGAATGCTTTGTGCGATGCTGATGCGTATCGCACTGCTTTTTTCGATTAGCTGGATTATGAAACTGAACAATTCTCTTTTTTCTTTATTGGGACATGATGTAACGGCAAGAGATTTGGTATTTTTACTTGGCGGGTTGTTTTTAATCGGGAAAGCCACGTTTGAGATTCATGAAAGCACAGAAGGACATGGTGAGGGGATAAAAAAGGAAGTAAAAAATATTCATGGTTTCACCGCAGTAATTTTTCAAATAGTTTTAATAGATTTGGTTTTTTCTATTGATTCAGTAATTACTGCTGTGGGGATGTCTTCGCAAATTGAAGTGATGGTCTTGGCGGTGATGATCAGTGCCTGTTTAATGATGTATTCAGCCAAGTTAATAGGGGAATTTATTGAAAAACATCCTACTTTTAAAATTTTGGCCTTATCTTTCTTGGTTTTAGTTGGGGTGATGCTTTTTGCTGAAGGTATGGGAAGGCATATAGAAAAAGGATATATTTATTTTGCCATGGGCTTTTCTTTGTCAGTTGAATTTATTAATTTAAAGATCAGAGCAAATAAGAAGCTTACGTAAAGTTATTGGCTAGCTCTTAACTTATATAATTTCAATTGAGGGTTGTGAAAGCCATTAGGGCCGTAAGTTGAATTTATTTCTTTTATAAGCTCAAAATTTTCTGCAATAATTTTCAGAGTTTTTGTTTTCCGGGAGATTTTTTTTTGTTGGATTTTAAATCGAGGATTGGTTAAGTCCGTAATCAATAAATAATCAAAGCCCGATGATTTTATTTGATTGATCATTTGGGATCGATCTTTTGAAAGAACTTTTTTCAAAGATCGAGTCGAAAAATTACTGGGAATTTTAGGTAAGTATGTCGTGCCACCGGCAATTAAAATTTTAGTTCCCGGTTCCAAGTTGCTTCTCATCCAGTCAGTCATTTGTGCTCTAGTGTCATATTTAATTTCAGTGGCCAGAGCGATTGTCTTGGATAATGGTCCCAGAGAGAGGATAATTATCGCGATAAAAAGATAGAACTTTATCGAAGATAAGGTTTTCTCAATTAAAACTGCGGACATTAAAATTAAAAAAGGTATACAGGCAATGATATAACGGTCCGGTTGAGGAGGGGGTTTGGATTTTGCCCATTCTGCAGGCAAATAAAATAATATGACAATTCCAAAAATCCAAAGCAGTTTAAAATCCTTTTTTTTAAGAGCAAGTCCCAATGAAATCAAGGCGGAAGAAACAATGGCCCAACCTAAACCGGGAATTATGCTGCGGCTGAAATGATACATCCAAAATTGGGAAACTGCAGAAATTGCCAGTCCCAGATGTCCGCTCATGGCATGTTTTGATTCTCGGGCAATACCATGAAGGATATCGGTGAAAGCTTCATAATCGCCAATGGCATAAGGCAAAGTTAAAAATATTCCTAAAGGAAGAAGAATCAAAGAAAATATTGTATGTTTTAAATAATAGAAATCAGGCTTGAGTTCTAAACGATCTTGAACCAGCCAGGGAACAGCAAAAACCATAATCACCGTTACAGCACCGGTATATTTGGCTCCAAAAGCTATTCCGGCAAAAAATGTTGCCAGATAAAGAAAATAAATTTTCTTTTCATTGATTACTCTGCTGACAAAGTAAGCGCAAATTAAAACAAAAGTCAGAAATAAAACATCTTCTTTCATGTATCTGCTATTGGTGACATGCAGTGGGCTGATTGCCAAAAGAAAAGCTGACAGTGCGCCGGAGAATCTTCCATAGAGATTTTTACCGATTAAAAATAAAATCAATATGGAAAAACTTCCACAAAGGGCATTAACTATTCTGCCCGCCAAAAGAATTCTGATGATTTTATTTTCAGGATAAAACCCCAAAAAATTAACTATTTTTTCCAGTCCCCAACTTAAATAGAGTAACAAGGGAGGAAGGGCATGAAAATCTGGATTCAAGCTTCCTGAGAGCATCATATTTTTTACTAATCTTGCTTTATGTAATTCATCAGGGTGATAGGGAAGTGGAAGACCGAAATCTATTCCATAAAAACGGATAAAAACACCAAAAAGTAAAGCAAAAACAAACAATGCAATACTCAGCTTATTTTTTATATTCGTATTTTCAGTGATATTTTTGTTTGTTTTTCTTAATAAAATAAAAGGAAATAAAACCGAGCAAGCAATAAAGAGGAGATACAATAAATTTGAAGTTTTTTCCGATAACATATAAATGTTTATATAAAATAAATAAATGATGATCAATGTTTGAAGTTACAAAAAATATCCAACGCCTTGCCCGGGAACTCTTTATTGATGAAGAAGAGCAAGTCAGATTTATTCAGGCCTTGGCTGAAGGAAAAAGTTCTGAACAAGCAATTATCTGGTTAGCAGAAAAACAGGAATGTTTTCAAAAAAAGAAAAATGTTCCTTGGCAAGCTGATTTTATAGACTGTTTGGAAAGCGATCAAGCAGCAGGGAGTAATTCTCTGCATCAAGCGGGTAAATATTATTGCCTGGATTTTTCTTCAGTTTTTGAAGCTGCAGTTTTTAATCAAGTAGATAATACTCCAGAAGCCATTCTGGATCTTTGCGCTTCTCCTGGTGGTAAAAGCGTTCTTGCCTGGAGATATTTTAAACCACAAGTTTTAATTTCCAATGAAGTAATTGGTAAACGTCTGGGCCAATTGCATTCTAATATCAAAAGATGTGGGATCCCAGCCATAATTAGCAATAATGATTCCGCCGATTTTGCCAAATATTATGAACTGGCTTTTGATTTAGTGATTGTTGATGCTCCATGCACGGGGCAATCATTGATTGCCAAAGGGAAAAAATCACCTTCCTGTTTTCATCCGGCAACAATCAATTTAAATTTTAACCGCCAAAAAAGAATTATTGCTAATGCTTCCTCTGCCGTAGCTCCAGGAGCTTATCTTGCCTATATGACTTGTGCTTATTCCTATAAAGAAAATGAAGGTGTTGTAGAATGGTTTTTAAAGAAATTTCCTGAGTTTGTGGCGGTAGAAGTTTCCAGTCTTAAAGATTTTCGTTCGGCATTAACTGAAAATCCATGTTATCGTTTATTCCCGCAACAAAAAATGGGTGCTGGTGGCTTTTGTGTTTTGTTTAAAAGAGAGACGGAGTCTTTACGGAAAGAATTGGATTTAAGAAAGTTAAGAAGAATAAAAATGTAGGGGCACCCTTTATGGGTGCCCGGTTGACCAATATATTTTGGAATTCCGGGCACCCATAAAGGGTGCCCCTACAAATTTGTTTTCCAGAATTAATTATAGCTATTTAAGATAACTCGCTACCCGCACAATATCTGCCAAAACTCCCGCTGCTGTCACTTCTGTTCCCGCTCCTGGCCCTTTGATTACCAAGGGACGGTCGAAATAACGTTTCGTGGTAAAAGAAATTATATTGTCGCTGCCACTGAGCGAGTAAAAAGGATGGTTAGGGTCTATTGCTTGCAAAGAGATGGAAGCTTTCCCGTCTTCGATTTGTCCGATGTACCGAAGAACTTTTCCATTACTTTCTGCTTTTTTTCTCAGCTCATCAAATTCTGTATCAGCTTGAGGAAGAAGTCGTAAAAATTCTTCTGCGCTTTCTGCTTTTTGGCAAAAAGTGGGGATCAGAGATTGCATTTCCACATCAGTTTCTTCAATGCTTAATCCTGATTCTCTGGCTAGGATTAAAAGCTTTCGCATAAAGTCCATCCCATTTAAATCATCTCGGGGATCGGGCTCAGTAAAACCTTTGGCCTTAGCTTCCAAAACTGCATCGCTAAAGGATCGTTCTTCATTGAAAGAATTAAAAATAAAACTTAAAGTTCCGGAAAGCACCGCCTCAATTCTGATAATTTCGTCACCACTATGGATTAAATCCTTTAATGTTCCAATGACAGGAAGGCCTGCACCGACATTGGTTTCATAAAAAAACTTAACGTTTGATTTTGCAGCGCATTCTTGCAGATCTAAATATCTAGAATAAGAGCCGGAATTACCTTTTTTATTGGGTGAAACAAGAGAAATACTGGAACTTAAAATATCTTTATAAAACCGCACTATTTCTTCACTGGCGGTGCAATCAATAAAAATACTGTTTGGCAGGTTCGATTTTTTCATTTTGGAAACAAAAATATCCAGATTGCTATCTTCGCAGTCATCAAGATAACAATATCTCCACTTTTCCAAATCGATGCCTTCTTCGTTGAAATGCATTTTTTTGGAATTGGCAATGCCAATTAATTTAAATTCAATATCTTTTTTCCTAAAATCCTCTTCTTGCCTTTTAATTTGCTCAAGCAATGCTCCGCCGACATAACCGGTCCCGGCAAGATAAAGATGAATTGTGGTTCTTTCGGAAAGGAAAAAGGAATCATGTAAAGCTTTCAGGGCTTTGCTTTCATCTTTTTGCTCGATAATCGCTGAAACATTAAATTCCGAGGCACCAAGAGCAATCGCTACGACATTTATTCCGTTTTTTCCGAGAGTTCGAAATAGCCTTCCAGAGACTCCGTGAGTACTTAACAAGTGTCTGCCGATTGCGGCAAGAGCAGTATAATTTTTATCTTCGTCCAAAACTTTTAATCGAGAATTGTTAATTTCCAAATTAAATTCCGCATTAATTATTTTCTTTGTCTTCTCGGCAAATTCAACTTTTGTTACAAAGCAAAAAGATCTTTCGGCGGAAGCTTGAGTTGTCAAAAGAACTTCTATTTTTTCTTTGGAAATGACGTTTAAAAGTCTGGAGGAAATTTTGATGATATCGGCATCGCCTTGGGCTTTTAATTGGAACACAGAAACCGGACTGATGGAAGAGAGGCCGGTTACGAAGAATTTCCCCGGAGAAGGATCGCTGACTATCTCAGAAAATTCCAGATCCGGTTTAAGAATATTTTTAATTTTAATTTTAATTTTTTTATCAATCGCCGGTTGCATTGCCGTAGAGTTAAGAATTTTTGCTCCAAAATAACAAAACTCGGCGGCTTCTTCGTAAGTTAAATGCGGTATGGTGAAAGCTTGCTTTACTTTTTGCGGATCTGCAGTCATGATTCCGTCAACCAGCGTCCAAATTTCAATTTCTTTTAGATTTAAGGCTTTGGCAATTAATGTTGCAGTATATTCGGAACTTCCTCTTCCTAAGGTGGTTGTTTCTCCTTTTGTTGTCGAAGAGATAAATCCAGCAACAATAGTAATTTTTTTGGGATCGGGAAAAGCAGTAATGATATTTTGATTTGTTAATTCAAAAAGAACCTTTGCCTGTCCAAAATTATCATCTGTCTTAATTAATTTTCTAGTGTCAAAATAATCCAAATCTTCTTCTTTAAATTGTTCTAAAAGATAACCTTTGATAATCTGAGAAGAAAATCTTTCTCCAAAACTCATCAAATAGTCCATGGTTTTGGGAGAAAGTTCTTTCAGCAGAAAAATACCCTGAAGAATAAGTTTTAAATCCTCAAAGATTTCATTAGCAGTAAATACTGTTGGACTTCTAAGGCTTCCCGGAATATTAGCTTTGATAAAGTTAATATGTCGTTCTTTAAAAGCTTGAAAAAGACTGGAATATTCCTCTTTGCCCTCAGCTGCATAAGTGCCCATACGCACCAATTGATCGGTTGCTCCAACGAGTGCGGAAATTACTAAGATAACTTTTTTATTTTCGTTTAAATGTTTTTTTACGATATAGCTCAGATTGCTCAGACCATTCTCAGCGCAGATTGAAGAACCACCAAATTTAAGAACTATCATCAGATTCTCTAAAAGCTTATTAAAAATAAGGATAATAGCGAAAGTTTAGTTCTTGTCAAATTCCTGTGTTTTCAAAAGAAAACACAGGATCTCGACGAAGCCTTGAGCTTGCGAGTCCCCTCCGAGGCACAGAGCCTCGTTATAATTGGAAGAAACTTTAGGAATTTAAACACTGAGCACACGGAGCAACAGAGAAGGATAATAATTTTTTCCCCCTCTGTTGCTCCGTGTGCTCTGTGTTTAAATTCCAGGTTTAACAAAATGATTCACCGGCCCAAAACCTTTACCTAATCCTGGTGCTTCCAGAATAGCTTGATTGATGAATTCCTTAGATATTTTTACTGCTTCCAACAAGCTTCTTTTTTTAGCAATTTGAGCTGTGATCGCAGCGGAATAAGTGCAACCAGTGCCATGAGTGTTCTTGGTATTTATTTTAGGATAAGGGAATTGATAAAATTCATTATTGCTATAAAGAAGATCTATTGCTTGACTCTCTAAATGCCCGCCTTTGATTAGAACATTTTTTGCACCAAGTTTCCCAATACTAATCGCTGCTTGTTCCATGCTTTTTAAATCAAAAACATCTCTTTCTGCTAATCTGCTAGCTTCATAAAGATTGGGAGTAAGGAGAAAAGCATGGGGGATAATTTTTTTACGCAGAATATTTTCACCATCAGGATCCAAGAGTAAGCTTCCATGTTTACTCACTAAGACGGGATCGACAATCAGAGGAAACTCAAATTTTGCAATTTCCAAAGAGAGTGCTTCAGCAACTTCAGCATTTCCCAGAGCACCGGTCTTAGCAGCTGCTGGGGAAAAATCTTCCAACACTGTTTTTAATTGAGCAAGAACAAGACTAGGCTTTAAAACTTCTACAGCTTCAAACTGAAGGGTATTTTGCACGGTGATTAAAGTGATGACGCTGCAACCATAAGTCTGATGCTGATGAAATGTTTTTAAATCTGCCTGAATTCCGGCTCCCCCTGAAGGGTCTGATCCAGCAATTGTTAAGGTTACCGCAAACATAACTAATAAATAAATCCTACAAAGTTGCTATTCTTGCAAAACCCTTAAAAAAACAATACAATAACTCTTTTTTGTGGGCCAAAGCTATATTGATTAAGGATATATCCCATCCTTTTGGAACATTGCAAACATGCTCTACAAAGTAAAGTTAGCAAGGATGGACATAAAGTTTTATGCAGGAAAAAAGTTTAATTGATGTCAATGTTTTAGTAGAAAAACTAATACCCACTCCCAACGAGATTAAAGAAAAAGCCCCGATTACTCCGGCAGCTGCAAAAACAGTTTTGCAATCAAGGGAAGTTATTAGAAATATTCTAGACAAGAAAGATCCAAGATTATTGGTTGTTGTAGGGCCTTGTTCCATTCATGATTTGAAGGCAGCAAGAGAATATGCCGGTAAGCTTAAAAATTTAAGTAAGGAAGTTGAAGAAACACTTTTTTTGGTAATGAGAGTTTATTTTTCTAAACCAAGAACGACAATTGGTTGGAAAGGATTTATCAACGATCCTTATCTGGATGATTCTTTTAAAATAGAAGACGGATTATTAAAGGCCCGGGAGCTTTTAATAGAAATTACCAATATGGGAGTGGCCACTGGGACTGAGGCCCTTGACTCTACAACTCCGCAATATATGGATGATTTGATTAGCTGGACGGCGATTGGAGCAAGAACAACCGAATCACAAACTCATCGTGAAATGGCAAGCGGTCTTTCTACTCCGGTTGGTTTTAAAAATGGCACTGATGGTAATGTCCAAGTGGCAATTAATGCCTTAAAATCTGCTTCCAAATCCCATCACTTTCTCGGAATCAATGCGCAAGGTCAAGCGACGGTAATTCAAACACGGGGAAATATTTATGGCCATGTAATCTTAAGAGGAGGAGTTCGACCCAATTATGATTCAGTAAGTGTGGCGATGTGTGAAAAGGAATTGATTGCGGCGAAACTGCCAGTAAATATTGTAATTGATTGCAGTCATGGCAATTCTTACAAAGATGCTTCTTTACAACCATTGGTTTTGGAAAATATTGCCAATCAGATTACCGATGGCAATAGGTCAATAGTAGGGATGATGCTGGAGAGTAATTTGTTTTTTGGAACTCAGGATTTGACCAAAGATTTATCTCAATTGGAGTATGGCGTATCGATTACTGATGCTTGTATCGATTGGGAAACTACCGAAAAAGTATTATTAAAAACTCATGAAAAATTAAAAATGGTTTTGAAAAAAAGGATAGAAGAAAAATGTTAGTTTGCTATATGCCGATTCAAAAAGGGGATGAGATAGAACTGAAACTTTGTTTGGTTGCAGATAAACCAGATGTATTCTCTTTACCTGTGGAGATTGATAAATTAGATTTAACAGGGGCTGCAGTATTAAGAGTCGGTCCCGATGAAGCTTGCGTTGTTTTGCAAGATCCTGCCGATAACCAAATGATTATCTCAGCAATGATTCCTGCACGGATTTATCTTACACCCAATCTTTCGCAGTTTCCTGGAATAAATACCCAACACCTCAAAGTAGTTAAATACGATGACGGATCCTACAGAACATATTTTAGTCGCGACAAGATTAAGTGGGAAGAATGGGTCGCTAATCAGGAAAGAAAATAAACACTCAAACGATATATGATTGATGCAGCAGAGCAATCTCAGATTGCTTCAGAAATTTTACAACGTCGTACTTTTGCGATCATCAGTCATCCTGATGCCGGAAAAACTACTTTAACAGAAAAACTTCTTCTTTATTCCGGGATGATTCGTACTGCGGGAATGGTTAGAGGAAGAAAAGGCGGAAAAAGTGCCAGTTCCGATTGGATGGGTATGGAGCAGGAGAGGGGAATATCAATTACTGCCTCTGCAATGCAATTTCGCTATAAGGATGCTTTAATCAATGTACTGGATACCCCAGGTCACCAAGATTTTTCCGAAGATACTTATCGCACACTAACCGCTGCCGATTGTGCGGTCATGGTTTTAGATGCGGCAAAAGGAGTGGAAACTCAGACCAAAAAACTTTTTGCTGTTTGTCAGATGAGAAATATTCCTGTTCTTACTTTTATCAATAAAATGGATTTACCCAGTGAAGATCCCTTTGCCTTGATGGATGAAGTAGAAAAAGTTTTAGCGGTGCAAGCGGTTCCTCTAAATTGGCCGGTTGGTTATGGCCGAGATTTTGTGGGAATTGTTGATTGCGCCAGCAGAGACTTGATTGTTTTTACTCGTACTCAAGGTGGAGCACATAAAGCGGAAATGAGGAAATTACCTCTGGAAAAAGCAATTTCCGAGGGCTTGGTAAAAGGTGAAGTGCTGAAGCAATTAAAATACGAACTTGACCTTTTGGAAGCAGCAGGAAACAAATTTAGCAGAGAAGATTTTTTATCCGGTAAAGTTACGCCAGTATTTTTTGGTTCGGCATTAACGAACTTTGGAGTGGAACCATTCTTTGATGCTTTTGTAGACATTGCTCCTTCTCCGCTACCGCGGATTGTTACAGCGGATTCTGGAGAGGATCTTTTAATCGATCCTTTAAAAGATCCATTCTCGGCCTATGTTTTTAAAATACAAGCCAACATGAACCCGAAACATCGAGACAGTTTGGCTTTTCTTCGAGTTTGTGCCGGTAAGTTTGATCGCGAAGTTCCTGTTTTTCATCATCGCTTAAACAAAGAAATCAGGCTTTCTCGCTCGCATAGCATGATGGCCGGAGAAAGAAGCACTTTGGATATCGCTTATGCCGGAGATATTATCGGTGCGATTAATCCCGGAGTTTTTCAAATTGGAGATACTGTTTCATTGAAAGGTGGTTTTAATTATAAACCACTGCCGCAGTTTCCTCCAGAGGTGGTGGCCCAAGTTCGTTTGATTGATATTTCCAAAAGAAAAAGTTTTGATAAAGGCTTATTGCAACTTTCCCAAGAAGGAGCAATACAACTACTTCATTCCTGGGATAATCCTTTGAGTGAGCCTTATGTGGCGGCTGTTGGAAAATTGCAATTTGATGTTTTGCAATATCGCCTTCAAGAAGAATACAATGTGGAGACAAAGTTGGATGCTTTGTCTTTTGAATGTGGTTGTTGGTTAAAAGGGGATGTAAAAACTTTTAAAAAACCGACTTCCGCTTTAATTGTTCGCGATACCAAAGATCGTCCGGTGGTATTGTTTAGAAATACCTGGGAAAAGCAATATGCTCGGGAACAGAATCCGGCACATGAATTTATTGAGTTTTCGGAATCGTAAATCAGAAATCAGAAATCAGAAATCAGAAATCAGAAATCAGAAATCAGAAATC
>CAYOOT010000025.1:0-8291 GCA_964405665.1 uncultured Bdellovibrionales bacterium
GCTTTGGAAGGGAGAGCCTTAAGGCAAACTATATGCCCCTCTTGCTCTCCGCCTCAGCCTTCATCTCAGCCTCTGTCTTGGTCCTGGTCTTGGCCGATAGTCTAGGTTCTTTTTTCTATAGTCATAGGAAAAAAAGGAAGGCTATAGAATTTAGATTATCGGCCATGACCAGGACCAAGACAGGGGCTGAGATGAAGGCGGAGGCGGAGAATAGGAAAATGGTATTTCGTGTACTTGATTTTATGGCCTGGTTAAAACCCAAGGCCCCTTAGCAGTCATTGCTATTGTATGTTCAAAATGACAAGCCATGCTGTGGTCAGCAGTAATGGCAGTCCAGCCATCATCAAGAATTTTAATGTGATAAGAACCAGCTGAAACCATCGGCTCAATAGCTAAAACCATCCCCTCTTTAAGCACTCGTCCTTCTCCAGCTTTGCCGAAGTTTGGAACTGCCGGTGGCTCATGCATATTTCTTCCAATACCATGGCCAACAAAATCACGAATTACTCCAAAACCATTCTTTTCACACCTTCTCTGCACAGCTTCTGAAATATCTCCAATTCTATTGCCGACTAAACATTGCGAAATAGCATCTTCTAAAGATTGCTTTGTAACATCTAATAACTCTTGATTTTGCTCACTGATTTTCCCCACCGCCACAGTCACCGCAGAATCTCCAAAAAATCCTTCATAGACACAGCCGTAATCGATACTTAAAATATCTCCTTCCTTAAGCGGCTTCTTGTTAGGAATTCCATGAACAATCTCTTCATTTACTGAAGCACAAATTACTCCCGGAAAATCAGGCACACCTTTCGTGGCGGAAGGATAGTTTAAAAAGGCCGGCTTTGCTCCATATTTTTTAGTTAGATCTTTTGCTTTCTGATCTACTTCCCAAGTACTAATCCCTGGCTTCACAATACTAGAGAGCTCTTGCAAAATTTCATAAACAATCATGCCTGATTTACGCATAATTTCTAAATCTTGCTTAGATTTTAATTGAATGACCATTTTTAATCCGTCTACTGCAAGACCGTTTGAACTTTTGCTAGCACTTGATCTACTGTGCCAATGGACTCGATAGTTTTAAGTTTGCCTTTTTTTCTATAAAAATCAATTAAAGATTCGGTGTTATTTTTATAGACCCTTAAGCGCTCTTTTTGCACTTCCAGATTATCATCAGCTCTTGCTTCTTGTTCTCTTCTTCCGGCAAGACGATTCAGCAATTCTTGCTCAGGTAAATCAAAATATACAACTGCCGTAAGATTTTTATTTAATTTTTTTAAAAGTCTTTCCAATGCTTCAGCTTGGGCAATTGTTCGAGGGAAACCATCTAAAATATAGCCATTAGCACAATCAGCTTCCATTACTCGATGATCGATTAGCTCAATAATTAAATCATCAGAAACCAACTGACCGGAATCCATTACCGCTTTAACACGTTTTCCTAAATCTGCTCCGGCAGCAATAGCCGCTCTGAGCATATCTCCGGTGCTAATATGAGCGATCTTTTTTTTCTCACTTAAAAGTTTAGCTTGAGTTCCTTTGCCAACTCCTGGAGGTCCTAAAAAAACTAAAATCATAAAAACACCTTTTAATACAAGTTTTTGTAAGCTTTTTACTGCAACTTAGTATCCAGGAAAAAGACAAAGCTTATCTTTGGATCAGTCGGCCACCACCCATATTTCCACGACTTTTCCCCGCTCCCTTCTTTAAGAAATCTTCATAATTTCTATTAACCAGATGAGATTGAATTTGAGAAAATGTATCTACCATTACACCAACAACAATTAAGATCGCAGTTCCGCCAAAAAAATATGTAAAACTGCCTACTCCCATTTTCATATAAAACACCGAAGGCACGATACAAATAATTGCAATATATAATGCACCCCAAAGGGTAATTCGCGAAAGAATTCTTCCAATATAATCTGCCGTATCTTTTCCCGGTCTTACTGTAGGAATGAAACCACCATTTTTCTTTAAGTTATCGGCAAGCTGAACGGGATCAAAAACCAATGCCGTATAAAAATAAGCAAAGAAAATAATTAGTCCGGCAAAAATAAGTTCATAAAACAAACTACCCGGTTGAATCCAAGCAACAGCATTTTTTAAAAACTCAATATTACTAAATTGGGCGATCGTTGCCGGAAATACCAAAAGAGCAGAGGCAAAAATCGGAGGAATTACTCCTGCCGAATTGAGCTTTAAGGGCAAATGCTGGGTAGAAGCTTGGGTCATATGTTTACCAACGGCACGTCTTGGATATTGCACCGGAATTCTTCGCTGAGAATTTTCACAATAGACAATAAAAGAAACAACTCCTATGCAGAAAACTAAAACTAACAACAAAGTAAATACTGTTATTTCACCTGTGTTGATTAATTCAAAAGTATGAGAAAGAGTTCCTGGCATTCTGGCAACAATACCAGACATGATCACCAAACTAATTCCGTTTCCTAAGCCACGTTCTGTAATTTGCTCTCCTAACCACATAATAAAAGCGGTTCCGGCAGCAAGAGTCAGTGCCGCTTTAAATCTGAAAAAACCACCGGGCTCGGCAACGACACCTTGATGCTCCAGACCAATACTAATCATTGTTCCTTGAACTAACGCCAAGATGATTGTGCCAATTCTCGTATAGCGAGTAATTTTGCGTCGTCCTTGTTCTCCTTCTTTAGAAAGTTCTTCCAGATGTTTAATCGAAGAAGTCATTAATTGGATAATAATCGATACGCTGATGTACGGAGTAATTCCTAAAGCAAAAACAGAAAAATTTTCCAGAGCACCACCGGTAAACATGTTAACTATACCGAAGAGGGTCTTAGAACTTCCTTCGAAAATTTTTCTTAATTTAAGACCATCAATACCCGGAGTAGGAACAAACACTCCTAAACGATAAATAATTAACATTCCCAGGGTAAAAAATACTCTTTTTCTTAATTCCGGAACTTTCGCCGCTTCTTGCACTCCGCCAATCACTATGCCACCTTTTTTAAAAATATATTATAATACGGCAGCAGGCTGCGGACGAGGACGTCCGCGGTCCAGGTAAACACGATCCTAACTTAAGAAAACAGTCTCTTGAAGGAGTCGACTTTAATTGGACCGCAGACGTCCTCGTCCGCAGCCTGCTGCCGCAGAAGAAAATAATAGCCTAAATTTAATCTAGAGACAAAAATAAAAATGGCTTTTCTGAAAAGAAAAGCCATTCAATCACAATAAAATTAGTAATAAACTATACTAGCTTTATCGTCCCCCCCGCTTTTTCCACAGCAGCTTTTGCTGATCCAGAAATCGCATGAGCTTCGATATTTAATTTTTGTGTTAATTCAGAGCCCGCTAAAATTTTTAATTTAGCATTGCTTTTTACAATTCCGTTTTCCACTAAAACACTCAATGTCAAATCAGTTGTTTTAATTTCCTTCGCCAATTTTTCCAAAACTTCCAAAGATACCGGCCGAAAGGAATTTACTCCAAATAATTTTTTTCTGGAAACAAAGCCTGTTTTAGGCAATCTTCGATAAAGAGGCATTTGACCGCCTTCAAATCCCGGCATCATACTATAACCGGAACGAGAACGTTGTCCTTTTTGACCTTTTCCGCAAGTTTTTCCATTTCCTGAACCTTCCCCAATGCCCAGTCTTTTGCGTCTTTTTCGTGCGCCCTTATTGGGAGCAAGATCGGAAATACCTAATGTTTTTCTTTCAGCTGTCATAAATCACTATTTCGTTTCACTTAATGTTACTAAATGTTGCACTGTTTTAATCATTCCTACCGTGGAAGCAGAAAGTTGATGCACTTTTTTTTTGCCAATTCTTCCCAGACCCAAGGCATGCAATGTTGCAATTTGCTTCGGGCTTGTTCTATTGGCACTTCTTGTTTGTTTGACTTCAATTTTTTTTCCAGCCATCTCCCACCTATTTTAATTTCCGTATAATTGATAATCAATTGCTTCTAAATTTTTTCCTCTGCGAAAAGCAACTTCTTCAGGAGTTTCAATTTTAATCAAAGCATCAAACACAGCTGCCAAAACATTATGTGAATTTTGAGAACCTTGAGATTTAGTTAAAATATCTTTAACTCCGACTATACCTAAAACTCTGCGCACAATACTTCCCGCGATAATACCAGTTCCGGAAGATGCCGGCTTTAACAATACTCTAGAAGCACCGGAGCGACCAATCACTTCATATGGAATAGTATTACCTTGAAGAGGAACTTTTACTAATTTTTTCCTTGCTGCTTCACCTGCTTTTCTAATGGCATCAGGAACTTCATTGGCTTTTCCCAAACCATAGCCGACATGTCCGTTACCATCTCCCACTACAACCAAGGCACTAAAACTAAAGCGACGACCACCTTTTACCACCTTAGCAACACGGTTTACATAAACCACTTGCTCAGTTAATTCTTTGACTTCATCGGCACGACCTTTTCGTCCTGCTGGTCTTGGATATCTTGCACCCATTATATTTTCTCTCCTAAATAAATCTTAACTAAAACTGTAATCCACCTTCTCTAGCTCCTGCTGCAACGGCGGCGATTCTTCCATGATAAAGATAGCCGTTACGATCAAAAACCACTTTTTCAATTTTTTTAGATTTAGCAATTTCTGCTATTTTCAAACCCAAAGCTTTAGCACTTTCCACACTCTTTGTGCTTTTTTCTGCTTTTTCCAAACCTTTTGTTGTCGCAGAAGCTAAAATTGTGCCGTTATCATCGGAAACAATTTGCACATATGTATACTTATGACTGCGATAGACACATAAGCGTGGTCTTTCTTCAGAGCCTCGAACTTTACTTTTAATTCTAAACTTTCTTTTTAGCCTAGAAGCTTCTCTTGATTTTGTTATTGCCATAAATCACCTTTTTTATTTACTTCTTCCCGCTCTTGCCAGCCTTACGCTTAATTTTTTCCAGTTGTCCATCTACAACATAAAGAATTCCTTTACCTTTATAAGGTTCAGGTGGACGAAGCATTCTAATCTTAGAAGCAACTTGACCTAATAATTCCTTATTGGCACTTTCCAATTTAATTGCTGTATCACGACCTTCTTTGATCACTGTTCCAACAATTCCCTCAGGTAGTACGAAATCGATCGTATGGGAATATCCCAAAGCTAAAGTTAGTGTTTTTCCTACAGCATCAGCACGGTAACCAACACCAATTAGCTGCAAAGTTTTTTCAAATCCAGTGGCAACACCTTTAACCATGTTCTGCGCCAGCGATCGTTCCAAACCATGAAACGCTCTTGCTTGTTGAGTTTCTTCTTTTCTTGTGAAAACAATCGTTTCACCTTCAACTTTTGCAGAAATTTCCGGCCGCAAACTTCTTTCCAATTTACCTTTAGGTCCTTCCACCTTCAGTAACTGACCAGCAATTATTGCCTTTACACCTTTTGGAATTCCAACCGGAACTTTACCAATTCTTGACATAACTTCCTCTAGCTTACCTTAAATAAATTCATATCCCACTAAAATCTTTTCTATTAGTTATGCAACATAGGTAATGTTGCATAACTAATGAAAAGAATTTTAGAACACCGAACAAATAACTTCACCACCAAGACCCTGCTTCTTAGCATCCGATCCGCTAAGAATGCCTTTTGATGTTGAAACAATAACTACTCCCAAACCATTTCTAAATACTGGAATACGATCCTTATTGGCATAGTAGCGTCTTCCAGATTTACTAACTCTTTTTATTTCACGAATCGCCGGGGCGTTGTTGTGTGCATACTTTAAATAAATTTTAATTGTTGGTTTATCATCTGCATCCTTAATATGTTGGAATGAGGCAATGTATCCTTCTTGAAGAAGAATCTTTAAAACATTCTCTTTATATTTAGAAGCAGCAACAGAAACTGTCGGATGTCCAGCTTTTTGAGCGTTTCTTATTCTGGTAAGTAAATCTGCAATTTTATCTGTTATCATTTTCCCTCTATCTATTTAATTAAGCAGCAGCCTGTTCTTGTTGCACCGGTTTAACTTGCGCTTGCTGAATTTGTCTTTCAGTACGTTTTCTAAATGGCATTCCAAAAAATTCCAATAAAGCTTCCGCTTCTTTATTGGTCTTAGCGGTAGTAACAATAGTAACCGTCAAACCTCTTACTGTTGTTTTTTCAATATCAATTTCTGGAAACATAATTTGTTCCGAAAAACCAACAGAATAATTTCCTCGGCCATCAAATGAACTTCTGGAAACTCCTCTAAAGTCACGAACTCGTGGCAAAGCAATATTAATAAAACGATCTAAAAATTCATACATTTTTTGACTGCGCAAAGTAACACAAACACCGATAGGCAATCCGGCACGAAGTTTGAAATTTGCTATCGCTTTTTTTGATTTTCTAACAGTCGGCTTTTGTCCGGCAATTTTTGTCATATCGCTAACGGCAGCATCAATTGCTTTGATATTTTGCGTAGCTTCGCCTACACCCATATTGATAATCACTTTTTCAATACGAGGAATCATATTTTTGTTTTTGTAAGCAAATTGCTCCTGCAACTTTTTTACAACGACATTATTATAATGTTCTTTCATCCGATCCATAGCTCTACCTCTTAGGCGTCAATTTGTTCAAACTTCTTAGTTTTTGGATTCAGGTAACCTCTTACTTTTCTTCCATCAGCTAAAATCTTCTTTTTAATACGAACTGGTTTTTTTAAAGTTTCAGAATAAAACATCACATTGGAAATATGAACTGAACCTTCCGTAGTAATTACGGCGGAAGTTTCATTTGATGTTTTGGCGCGTTTGCGCTTTTTAATTAAATTCAAACCTTCAATCACTACTCGATCTTTGGCAGTTAACACTTTTAAAATTTTTCCTGTTTGTCCACGCAAAGTTTTGCCTTTCTTTTTGTTACCACCGCTAATTACCATCACCAGATCACCTTTGCGCAATTCTGTAATAGTTTGATGATTATCTTCTTTTTTTGTAGCCATTAGAGCACCTCTGGAGCTAGGGAAATAATTTTCATAAAATTGCCTCTTAGTTCACGAGCAACTGGGCCAAAAATACGGTTACCGATTGGTTCTTTCTGCGCGTTAATTAAAACCGCAGAATTTGTATCAAATCTAATATAAGAACCATCATCACGGCGAATTTCTTTACTTACTCTGACAACTACTGCTTTATGCACATCCCCTTTTTTTACTTTACCATTAGGAATTGCATCTTTAATTGCCACGACGATCATATCGCCCACACTAGCGTAGCGTCTTTTTGATCCGCCCAAAACTTTGATACATAGCACTTTCTTTGCACCAGAGTTATCTGCAACATCTAAAATCGATTCTTGTTGTATCATTGCCTAAACCTCTAAATATTAAACAGCCTTCTCAATAATTTGCTGTACTCTCCAACGTTTCATTTTGCTCAGCGGACGAGTTTCAACAATTCTCACACGATCCCCAATCTGACATTCATTCTTTTCATCATGGGCCAAATATTTTTTTGTTCGACGGACATATTTTCCGTAAGCAGCATGCTTTTTATAAGTCATGATCGTAACCACAACTGATTTAGTCATTTTATTGCTGGTAACCTCACCTTCCTGAGTTTTAGCAATGCCACGTTTTTTTGTTTCCACTTCAGCCATAATCTAGTTTCCTTTTCTCTTACTGTTCTAATTGTTCTAATGCTTTTTCACTTAAAAGCGTTTTTGTTTGAGCTATCTTACGTTTAATTGTTCTAATCTGAGCAGTTTGTTTCAACTGTCCGGAAGCTAGACGGAAACGTAAATTCATTAACTCTTGTTCAGTAGAACTAAGAATGTTTTTTAAATCATCAACATTTTTAGTTCTTAAATCTTTTATCTGTTCTGTGCTTTTCATAAATTACATTCCCTTTGGTTATGCGCTAAACTGAGCTCGGGCAATAAATCTTGTGCGACAAGCAAGCTTGGCACCAGCTAAACGAAATGCCTCTTGAGCATTATCTTTTGGCACACCTTTAACTTCATACATAATTCTGCCCGGTCTAATTACAGCTACCCATTGTTCCGGAGCACCTTTACCTTTACCCATTCTCACTTCAGCAGGTTTTTTTGTTAAAGGCTTGTCCGGGAAAACTCTAATCCAAAGCTTCCCACCTTTTTTTAAAGAACGACTAATTGCAATACGCGCCGCTTCGATTTGCCTATTAGTAATCCAACCAGGAGTTGTGGCCATCAAACCATAATCTCCAAAAGCAACAAATGAACCTCGGCGCTCAGTGCCTTTGAGGTGTTGCGATCTTTTCATTTGCTTACGGTGCTGTACTTTTTTAGGTGATAACATTTTTT
>CAYOOT010000025.1:8391-31710 GCA_964405665.1 uncultured Bdellovibrionales bacterium
TGCGATCTTTTCATTTGCTTACGGTGCTGTACTTTTTTAGGTGATAACATTTTTTCCTCTATCTATTATTTACTATCTGTCCGTCTCGCCTCTCCCTCGTTTTACGAGGGAGAGGCGGACGAGACGATCTAAAATCTTTTCTTTAGAAAAGATTTTAGATCGCACTTACCGGCCCAGCGTCGATTCCTTCGCTAAGCTCACCTCTAAAAATCCAAACCTTTACCCCAATAATTCCGTATGTGGTAAGAGCTTCAGAAAATCCATAATCAATTTTTGCTCTCAATGTATGAAGAGGAACACGGCCTTCTCTGGACCATTCAGTTCGGGCAATATCCGCTCCGCCTAAACGACCACCAACCGATACTTTAATTCCTTCAGCACCCATTCTCATTGCTTTAGAAATGGCATCTTTCAACGTTCTTCTAAAAGCAACCCGACGAATCAATTGATTGGCAATATTTTGTGCAACCAAATGAGCATCTAAATCTGCTTTACGTACTTCAATAATATTAATTGAAACATCACGATCAACAACTCTTCTTAGTTCCGATCTTAAATCTTCGATGTCCTTTCCTTTTTTTCCGATTACTAATCCCGGACGAGCCGTTCTCACGTTAATCTTCACACGATTAGCAGCACGTTCAATTTCAACTGTAGAAACTCCTGCTCCAGCCAAGCGCTTACTGACATAATCTCTTAAAAAGAAATCTTGGTGTAGTTGCTCGGCATAACCTTTCTTTTTATACCAGCGTGAACTCCAAGTTTCTGTAACACCTAATCTAAATCCAAATGGATGAACTTTTTGTCCCATAGCGCTTTTACTTTGCTCCTACTTCGTCTAAATAAACTTTTATTGTACTAAATCTTTTACGAATTGGTGTGGCTCGGCCTTGTGCTCTCGGCATAAAACGATGAAGAACATTACCTTCATCAACCCAAATTCTTTTTACAAACAATTCATCGATATTAACTGAATGTTTTCTGTCAGCATTAGCAACAGCAGATAATAATAATTTTTTCATCAAGGGAGCTGTTTTCTTATCGCAGTTAAGAAGGATGTCTAAAGCCTGCTCAACTTTTTTCCCACGAATCATATTTACAACCAAGCGCGCTTTACGCGGAGATACGTGCGTATCATTAAGTGTCGCTTGAGAAATAAAACTAAAATCTAGATTACTTTTTGCCATAACAATTTCTCTCTTTAATCAATTTTCTTATCGCCGCCATGCTTAATAAATATTCTG
The DNA here is from genome assembly GCA_964405665.1 of uncultured Bdellovibrionales bacterium. Classification (GTDB taxonomy): domain Bacteria; phylum Bdellovibrionota_C; class UBA2361; order SZUA-149; family CAZDWZ01; genus CAYOOT01. The sequence goes on from CAYOOT010000025.1 coordinate 9,636, forward strand.
GTTGCAGCAAATTCACCAAGCTTATGTCCAATCATATTTTCGGTAACAAATACTGGCAGAAATTTTCTTCCATTATGCACAGCAAAAGTTAAACCAATCATTTCCGGAATAATAGTAGATTTTCTGGACCAAGTTTTAATCGGACCTTTTAAGGATCCGTTTTTTGCGCGTTCCACCCATTTCATTAAATGATCTTCGACAAATGGTCCTTTTTTAACTGATCTAGCCATTTTTATTTTCTCCTTCGTGCAATAAATTTATCTGTTCGCTTGTTGTGTCTGGTTTTGTACCCTTTAGTTGGAAGACCCCAAGGAGATACCGGATGACGCCCACCGGAAGTTCTACCTTCACCACCACCATGAGGGTGATCTACTGGGTTCATCACAACACCTCTAACTTTTGGTTTACGTCCCAACCATCTGCTAACACCTGCTTTACCCAAACTTCTGTTAAAGTGATCAGCATTGCCGATTACTCCAATGGAAGCCATGCAAACCAACAAAATTTTTCTTTGCTCACCGGAAGGCATTCTCAAAAGTGCATATTTCCCGGTTTTAGCCATCAATTGCGCTCCAACCCCGGCGCTTCTTGCTAAGATTCCACCAGCTCCTGGTTGCAATTCAATGTTGTGAACCATTTCACCTACGGGAATTTCAGAAAGAGGCAAAGTATTTCCCACTTTAATTTCTGATCCCGGACCAGAAACAACTTCTCTCCCTTCAACTAAACCATCAGGACAAAGAATGTATCTTTTTTCTCCGTCTTTATAAACAATCAGCGCAATTCTAGCACTGCGATTAGGATCATACTGAATGGAATCCACTATTCCTGGAACGCCGTACTTCTCCCGTTTAAAATCAACTAGCCGATATTGTTTTTTAGAACCGCCGCCACGACGATACAAGGTAATACGTCCTTGATTATTTCGTCCGCTAATTTTTGTTTTAGCAAATAAAAGACTTTTTTCGGGAACAACATTTTTTGATAACTCAGCAAAATCTGATGGAGATCTAAAACGTGTTCCTGGAGTAATCGGTTGATAGCTTCTAACGCCCATAATTTTCCTCTAATTATAATCCTTCAATAACATCTAAGCTGTAGCCCTTTTCCAGGCAAACATAAGCTTTCTTTCGGTTGATTCTTCTTCCTTGGATTGCGCCCACTCTTTTGATCTTTCCCATAGTGTTTACAGTCCGCACACTATCAACTTTTACTGAAAAAAGTTTTTCCACCGCTTGCTTAATTTCAATTTTATTCGCTTGCGGATGTACTTCAAAGACAAAGCTATTATTGACAGAGCCAGCAATTGCTGTTTTTTCTGTAATCTTTGGTTTTCTTAAAATGCTATAAAGTGTTTTCTTGGTGCTGGCCATGATTAATTCCCTTGGTTAGCTTCAACTGAAAAACGCTTTTCCACATGAGGCAAAGCTGTTTCTGAAATTACTAAATATTTGTTAACCATAATGTCATACACATTTAAGCCGGTAGGACTGAGAACGGTAACTTTCTCAATATTGCGTAAACTCAATTGTGCTTTTTTATCTTCTTTGGCAACGACTACTAAAGTTTTACCTTTAAGTCCCAAAGCCTTTAATGCTTTTACTGCTTCTTTGGTTTTTCCTTGAGACAAAGCAGCATCTTGTACTAAAAGAAGATTTCCTTCTTGATTACGAGCGCTCAGTGCACTGGCTAAAGCAAGGGATCTTTCTTTTTTATTTAAACTAAATTCATAATCTCGAGGCTTCGGACCATGGGCAATACCGCCGCCAACCCAAATTGAAGAAGTATTAGAACCGGACCTGGCATTACCTGTGCCTTTTTGTTTCCAGGGCTTTTTACCACCACCACTCATTTGCGCACGCGTCAAGGTGCTGTGAGTTCCCGCTCTTAATTTTGCTCGCTGCCAACGAACAGTTTGATGTAATAAATGCTTCTTGATATCAGCAGAAAAAACTTCTGCTTTGACATCTTTAGAGCCGACTGTTTTACCTGCAGAATCTAAAATATTTAATTGAGACATCTCAATACTCCCTTACATTATCCTTTTATCGCCTGACGAACAAAAATCATTCCACCTTTTGGTCCAGGAACAGCACCCTTGACTAAAAGTAAATTCTTTTCGGCCATAACTTTTACAACTTCTAAACCAAGTTGAATTACACGATCCACACCCATGTGTCCGCCCATTCTCTTATTCTTAAAAACTCTTCCTGGATATTTACGACAACCGATTGAACCACCATGTCTGAAATATTCGTGAGTTCCGTGAGTGGCTTTGAATCCAGACATATTGTGTCTTTTCATCACACCGGCAAATCCTTTACCGTAAGAAGTTCCGACGATGTCTACTTTAGTTCCAACTTCAAACATGTTTTCAACAGTGATCGCATCGCCCACTTTAAATTCTTTAGTTAATTTTCCTGCTTTTGTTACAGCTTTATTTTGATCATTTAAACGAATTTCTCCGAGAAAACTGGGAATCCCTTTTTCTGCTTTCGCACAATGATTAACTTTCGCTTTATTAACGCGCTGAACTTTTTGTTGACCAAAACCTATTTGCACAGCATCATAACCATCACTAAGTTCTGATTTTACTTGTTGCACAATGTTCGGACCAACTTCTAATACTGTCACAGGTAAACGCTTGCCGTTTTCAGCAAAAATCTGAGTCATTCCAACTTTTTTCCCGTAAATCGCTTTCATTACACACCTGTAAATCATTAAAATTGAACACAAAATTCAGCCACAAGGGGCCGACTTAAGTATCATTATTTAAAAATCTTATCCAGAGCAGTCAGACAAAAAATAATAATTAAATGCTAACTGTCTTAAATTTTTATAGTTTTTGCTTAATTTTCTCCACTTTTTCAGAGCTAAAACTAACGACCAAAGACGTTAGCTCTAAAAAAGGAGAGAATAATTATTGAACTTAACTTCAAGCTCAATAAACTAAGCTACTGCAAGATTGGGTAAAAATATAACCCAAGTGTGTTAAGCCACTTGAGCTGCTAAACATAACCCTCACTTTAAGTGTCAATACAAACCGACACTTAATAACCTTTTTAGAACCACTTAGAAAAAACCTTAACTTTAAAGATAGTAATTATGACGTAAAAAATTTTCTGCCATTTGTCTCATTGCACTTAATAATACTAATCCATTTTGGATTTTCTTATGCAATGACAAGTACTTTTGCTTGGCAAAACCTTTTGCAATGGCAGTACTTTTTCTTACTGTAACTTTATCTCTACATCAATACCCGCTGCCAATTCTAACTTACCGAGGTCGTCGATAGTTTGTTGAGTTGGTTCGAGGATATCAATCAAACGTTTATGTGAACGAATCTCAAATTGATCTCTAGCTTTTTTATCAACGTGAGGTGAACGATTCACTGTAAATTTTTCAATTCTAGTAGGAAGAGGAATCGGACCGGCAACTTTGCCTCCGGTTCTTCTGACAGCTTGGACTATTTCTCCAACTGCAGAATCCAAAACTTTATGATCATAACCACAAAGTCTTATTCTAATTTTTTGACTGCCTATCATATACACCTATAAAAATTCGTTTACGAATTTTTTCCTTAAAATTGTCATTGCGACGACCGCGGCAATCTCGCAATGAAAAGTTATACTCTATTCTATAATCTCCGTAACAACCCCCGCACCAACAGTTCTGCCACCTTCACGAATCGCAAAGCGTAATTCTTTATCCATCGCAATCGGTGCAATCAGTTCCACGGTTACTGTTACGTTATCCCCAGGCATTACCATTTCTTGACCTTCCGGCAGTGTTACCACTCCCGTTACGTCTGTTGTTCTAAAGTAAAACTGTGGACGATATCCTTTGAAAAACGGAGTATGTCTTCCACCTTCTTCTTTAGTTAAAATATATACTTCCGCTTTAAACTTAGTATGCGGAGTAATTGTTCCCGGAGCGGCTAATACTTGTCCTCTTTCAATGTCTTCTCTCTTTAGTCCTCTTAACAAGGCTCCTAAGTTATCCCCGGCCACACCTTCATCTAGTAACTTACGAAACATCTCTATTCCGGTTACTACTGTTTTTGTTGTTGGTTTTAAGCCGACGATTTCTACTTCTTCTCCTACTTTTACTATCCCTCTTTCCACACGACCAGTAGCTACTGTTCCTCGGCCTTGGATACTAAATACGTCTTCTACTGGCATCAAGAATGGCTTATCGATATCTCTTTTTGGCAGTGGGATATATTCATCAAGCGCGGCAATTAGTTTCTTAATGGAACCTATTCCAATATCGCTATCTTCTCCTTGCAGAGCTTTCAGCGCTGAACCTCTGATGATTGGAATTTGATCTCCGGGAAATTGATATTTCTTTAGTAAATCTCTTACTTCTAGTTCTACCAGATCCAGTAATTCCGGATCATCTACCATGTCTACTTTGTTTAGATACACTACCAGGTAAGGAACTCCTACTTGGCGAGCTAAAAGAATATGTTCTCTTGTTTGCGGCATTGGTCCATCGTAACCACTGACCACTAGAATACCACCGTCCATTTGCGCCGCTCCGGTGATCATGTTTTTTACATAATCGGCGTGTCCGGGACAATCTACGTGCGCGTAGTGTCTGGTATCACTGGAATATTCTACGTGTGCTGTTGCAATGGTAATTCCTCTTGCTCTTTCTTCAGGCGCATTATCTATTTGGCTGTAATCTTTAAACTCAGCTTTGCCCATATCTGCTGACACTTTTGTTAACGCTGCTGTTAGGGTAGTTTTTCCGTGATCCACGTGCCCGATCGTTCCTACGTTTACGTGCGGTTTGCTTCTATCAAATTTCGCTTTAGACATCGCTCTCTCCTGTTTTTTTCCTAAAAATTAATAATTTATTTTTTTACAATTGCTTCAGCAACTTGAGCTGGCACTGGTTCATAATGATTAAAATGCATCGAGAAAGTAGCTCTGCCTTGTGTTGCAGAGCGTAAATCCGTTGCATAGCCAAACATTTCTCCAAGGGGCACTTCAGTATCAATTACCTGTGCACCTAAGCGAGCTTCCATTCCCATAATTTTTCCTCGTCGACGATTGATATCACCAACTACGTTAGACAAGAAATCATCAGGGGATACTACTTCTACTTTCATTATTGGCTCAAGCAGTTGCAAGCCGGAAGTCTGACAAGCATTTTTAAAGGCAATGGAAGCGCAGATCTTGAAAGCCATTTCCGAAGAATCTACGTCGTGATAAGTGCCGTCAATTAAATCAACTCCGACGTCAATCACCGGATATCCGGCAAGAACTCCTCCGGCCATCGCTTCCACAATTCCCTTTTCAATAGCAGGGATGAATTCTTTAGGAATAGCTCCGCCTTTAATTTTATTGTTAAAAACAAATCCCTTAGTTCGTTCTAATGGATAAACATTGATTACCACATGACCATACTGACCACGACCACCGCTTTGTTTTGCATACTTAAAGTTTTCTTCAACTTTTTTAGTAATTGTTTCACGGTAAGCAACTTGAGGTTTACCAACGTTAGCACCGACTTTAAATTCGCGGGTCAATCTGTCGACAATAATTTCTAAGTGCAATTCACCCATTCCGGCAATAATGGTTTGTCCTGTTTCTTGATCTGATTTCAAGCGAAATGATGGATCTTCTTGAGCAATCTTAATCAAGGCTTGGGATAATTTATCCTGATCTGCTTTTGTTTTTGGTTCAATCGCCACAGAAATTACAGGATCGGGAAATTCAATTGATTCCAATAACACTGGTTTATCTTCATCACAGAGCGTATCTCCAGTATGAACTTCTTTTAAACCAATAATTGCTGCGATATCACCGGTTTCAACTTGATCAACTTCTTCACGCTTATTGGCATGCATTTTTACCAGGCGACCAATACGATAAGTCTTTCCAGTTCTAGGAATCAATACGGTTGTTCCTGGAGTGGCAATCCCCGAATAAACACGAATAAAACTTAGTGTTCCATGAGGATCGGCAATAATTTTAAAAGCAAGTGCGGCAAAAGGCGCATCGTCTTTTGGTTCTCTTAAGATTTGTTTTTCTTTATCATCAACATCTGTTCCCATTACTGGAGGAACATCCAAAGGAGAGGGTAATAGTTGCACTACGGCGTCAAGAAGTGGTTGAACCCCTTTGTTCTTAAAAGAAGATCCGCAGAGAATCGGAACAATTGATAAATCCAAACAACCCTTACGCAAACCAGAATAAATTTCTTCGGAGCTAAGAGTTTCTCCTGATAAATATTTATCCAACAATTTTTCATCTGTTTCCGCTACCGCATCAAGCATATAACTTCTTGCTTCTTCTGCTTTTTGTTTCATGTCGGCGGGAATTTCTGCAATATGATGTTTTGCCCCTAAGGTTTCTTCTTCATAAATAATTGCTTGCATTGTGATTAAGTCAACTATACCGACAAAAGAATCCTCTGCACCAATTGGCAACTGAATCGGAACGGGCTTAGCCTTTAAGCGATTGCGAATCATATCAATGCAGCGATCAAAATCTGCACCCATACGATCCATCTTGTTAATGAAACACATTCTTGGAACTTGATATTTATTAGCTTGGCGCCAAACTGTTTCTGTTTGCGGTTCTACTCCGGCAACGGAATCAAATACGGCAATGGCACCATCAAGTACGCGAAGAGATCTTTCCACTTCAATCGTAAAGTCAACGTGTCCAGGAGTATCGATGATATTAATTCTATGTAATGGAAATTGGTTATTGGAACCTTGCCAATGACAAGTTGTCGCAGCAGAAGTAATTGTGATTCCTCTTTCCTGTTCCTGCACCATATAATCCATGGTTGCAGTTCCTTCGTGCACTTCACCGATTTTATAATTTACACCGGTATAATACAAAATTCTTTCTGTAGTTGTAGTTTTACCGGCATCAATGTGTGCCATAATTCCGATGTTACGGATTTTGTCTAATTGAATTGAACGCTTCGCAGTCACTTTAGTTATTTTCCTTAAAAATCTTAATTAAAAATTTATTTCTATCTGCCAACTCTATCATCCTTCGCTCTTCGCTTGGGCTCAGAGCTTCGGACGATAAAATTTTTCATTGCTTAAGCAATGAAAAATTTTACCAACGATAATGCGCAAATGCTCTGTTGGCTTCTGCCATTTTATGAGTTTCTTCTCTTTTCTTCACAGCATTTCCTCGGCTATTAGCGGCGTCAAAGATTTCAGCAGCTAAACGCTCTTGCATACTTTTTTCAGAACGATCCCGTGCATTGCCGACTAACCAGCGAATAGCTAAGGCATCTCGTCTTTCCGGGCGCACCTCTGTTGGAACTTGGTAAGTTGCACCACCAACTCGTCGGGAACGAACTTCAACCAAAGGACGAACATTATCTAGTGCTTGATGAAATGTCTCATGTCCATTCTTGTTAAATCTTTTGCCGATGATATCAAGGGCGTTGTAAAAAATCGCGCTAGCAAGTTGGCGCTTACCGCTCCACATCATAACGTTGATAAACTTGGAAACAATCTTTTCACCGAATTTTGGATCAGCAAGAAGTTTTCCGCGGTGTTTATATTCTCTCTTTTTACGTGACATACTTATTTCCCTTTAATTATTTAGGCTTCTTTGTTCCATAGTGTGAACGGCTTTTTTTACGGCCATTGACGCCTTGAGTATCAAGTTTTCCTCTGATGATGTGATAACGTACCCCTGGTAAATCTTTTACCCGGCCACCTCTTACTAAAACCACAGAGTGCTCTTGCAAGTTATGTCCTTCACCAGGAATGTAACCTGTAATTTCCATACCGTTTGTTAAACGAACTCTGGCCACTTTTCGCAAAGCGGAATTTGGTTTTTTTGGTTTAACTGTATGAACACGTGTGCAGACACCTCGTTTTTGTGGACAAGATTCTAACGCAGGTGCTTTATCTCTATTTTTCTTAAGAGATCTACCTTTTCGAACTAACTGATTGATGGTTGGCATTTAAAAAATCCAATAATTTAAGTAACTTAAAATTAATATTATAAATCCGATGTGCTTTTGCCAAAAAGCCGTGTGGATCTAGCATTAAGTAGGCAAAAGTGTCAAATTTTCCCTGGAAAAGTGAGGATTCAGGCTAATTTTTGAAGAGATTTAACAGTATTCAAGTGCGGCATTTGGATAAAATTGAAATTACTCTTTGAAAAACTATCTTCAATCTAGCAACTAATCAAAAAAATCTTCGATAATTTAATGCAAAAATTTTGTTTTAACCTATCCCACGATATGGTATAAGGGCAATAAAAAATTTTAAAAATCAAGGAACGGCTGATATTGCTTTTGGTATCTGTACAAAAAAATCACGGGCTCTTTTACCACAGGAGTTACATCAGTTGGCTTATATTAAGATACGCAGAATTGATGCTGCTTGTTCAATAAGAGATTTGAATTTATTCCCAGGCGATAAGCTGGAAAGATTAAAGGCTGATAGAAAGGAACAATATAGTATTAGAATTAACCGACAATATAGAATTTGTTTCTTCTGGTCGGGATTAGATGCTTTTGATTGAGAAATTATTGATTATCATTAATATATTTATGTTAACTTCCAAAATTCATCCAGGCGTTCATTTAAAACAACTTTTACAAGAAAATAAAATTTCCCAAAGTAATTTGGCACGCCACATCAAAGTAAAGCCTGGTCTAATCAATGAAATATGTAATGGCAAGCGAGGTATTTCTGTAGAAATTGCTCAATGCTTAGCGATCTCTTTCGGGAATACTGCAGAATTTTGGCTCAATTTACAATTACAATATGAACTTGGAAAAGCTAAAAAGAAAAAATTTTCTTTTGGCAAAATAATTTTGAAGCAAGCTGCTTAAGCAACCTTCCTAACTTTGACAATCGTTTGCATCGCAGGCAATTCTTCATCTCTACTTGCTTTCAAATTGGAAACGGGATTAGGCCTTCTTAATTTATTTTTTTTCCATTTCAAATAATCAGATAAAATTGCTTGATGGGCTTTGATTAAATCGGGGCAATCATCCAATCTCTTAAACATTAAATCGATCACATCGCTATTAGCTTTCAGTTTCTCTGTTGAAATAATTTTTGCAAGATAAACAATTGTTATAGCCGTGCAGCCTGTTTCATTACGCACAAACGGATATACGCAAAATTGTTCAATTAATTCTACTTTTGCACCAGTTTCCTCCCAAACCTCTCTTATCGCCGCTTGCCAGGGAGTTTCCTTAGAATCGACATACCCACCAGGGAGGGCCCATCCCAAAGGGTTAACTCCTCGATTTACAAAGAGAATTTCATTAAAAGAATTCTCAATAATCACATCAACGTATATTTTCATTTTTTTACAACTGATAAATTATTAACTGAACAAAACAGAAAACGACAGATTTAGACAGGAGCTTGATATTTTGGCGCGCAAGGAAATTAAAAAAGAAGCATTGTATAATATGGTTAAAGCTATACTCGTACGGAGCGCGAACTTTAGTCCGCTTAATACCAAATTTTAAATTTTAATATTTGGAAAAAAGCGGACTAAAGTCCGCGCTCCGTACGTATCTTAATTGATCGCCGCAGTTGTAGTCGGATTTTCTACCACTTCAACTTTTTCTGCGATCAGTGCAAGCTTGGAAATAAAGCCTGTCCCTGCTGGAACAATTCGACCCATAATTACGTTTTCTTTCAGTCCACGCAAGTAATCGATTTTTCCGGAGCAGGCTGCTTCAGTAAGAACTTTCGTTGTTTCCTGAAACGATGCTGCGGAAATAAAGCTTTCTGTAGAAAGGGATGCTTTAGTAATACCTAAAAGTAAAGGCTCATGCTTGGCTGGCTGACCTCTTTGTTCCAGTACTCGGGAATTCTCTTCCGCAAAAGCAAATCTATCCACAGACTCACCTTCGAGCATCTTGGTATCTCCGGGATCAACAATCTTAACCTTACCCAACATTTGTCGGACAATTACTTCGATATGCTTGTCGTTGATTTTTACACCTTGTAAACGATAAACTTCTTGCACTTCGTTTACCAGATACTTAGCTAATTCCTTAACACCAAGAATTTTTAAAATATCATGAGGGTTTGGTGCTCCACTGGTTAAAGCATCACCGGATCGTACTCTATCCCCACTTTCAACAAGGACATGCTTGTTTTTAGGGATAAAATATTCAGCTGCTTCACCAACTTCCGGAGTAACAATTACTCGACGTTTACCACGATAATCTTCTCCGAAACTAACGATACCATCAATTTCAGAAACATCTGATGGCACTTTTGGTCTTCTGGCTTCAAAGAGCTCAGCTACACGAGGAAGACCTCCGGTAATATCCTTTGTCTTAGTAGTTTCACGCTCACGTTTAGCAAGGACAGAACCAGGATAAACTTTTTCATGGTTTTCCACTACAACCTTAATCCCTACTGGAAGATAGAAAATACGTTCTTGTCCATCATCGCCCTTAATCAAAATTGCCGGACGTAAATCCGTACTTCTGTCTTTAGCTTCACAGATTTCTTTTTCAGCAAAGCCAGTTCTTTCATCAGTTCTTTCTTCCAAGGTAAGTTCGTTGATATCCTTCCATTCAACAGTTCCGCCAAATTCCGTGATAATCGGAATCGAGAAAGGATCCCATTCCGCAAGCATTGCTCCGGCCTTAACAGTGGCACCATTTAAATGTCTTACTACGGAACCATAGACTAGAGAGTGTCTTTCTTTTTCGCGATTTTCTTTAGAATCAAAAATCGTAACTTCCGCTTTTCGACCCATGACCACTAAGCCTCTTGGAGATTCAACAAGGTTGGCATCATGATAACGCACTTCCCCGGCAAATCTAGCAAGCAAGCTTGTTTGCTCAGCTCTTCCGGTAGCAGTTCCACCAACGTGGAATGTTCTCATTGTTAACTGTGTTCCCGGTTCACCAATTGATTGAGCAGCAATTACCCCAATGGCCTCACCCATGTTCACAATATGTCCTCTGGCTAAGTCACGGCCGTAACAAAGAGCACATACTCCAAAACGTTGCTCACAAGTTAACACTGAACGGATTTTTACTTGATCGATGCCTTTATCGGTAATTAACTGAGCGCCTTCTTCATTGATTTCAGTATTAGAAGGAATTAATACTTTACCGCCAACTGGATCGATAATGTCTTCAACAGTTACGCGACCAAGAACTCTATCTTGTAGCGGTTCAATTTCTTCTCCGCCTTCTGTTAGCGCTGCAACTTCAATACCGTTTAATGTTCCACAATCATAAACTGTAATGACAGCATCTTGAGAAACATCCACTAAACGACGAGTTAAATAACCAGAATTAGCTGTCTTTAAAGCTGTATCGGCCAAACCTTTACGAGCTCCGTGAGTAGAAATAAAATATTCACCTACAGATAATCCTTCACGAAAATTCGCTTTAATCGGATTTTCAATAATCGAACCATCCGGTTTAGCCATCAATCCACGCATCCCGGCAAGCTGTCTAATCTGTTGATTAGAACCTCTGGCTCCAGAATCCGCCATCATAAAAATTGGATTAAAACTTGGTCCGGTTACGGTTTTATCTTTACCGCTAAATGTTTGAGTAGCAATACCGGACATCATGAAAGTCGCTACGCGATCCCCAATATCAGCCCAAATATCGATCGCCTTGTTATAACGTTCCCCTGCAGTAATCAAACCTTCTTGATACTGTTGTTCAACTTTATTAACGCGATCATCTGCTTCTTTTAATAAGTCGGCTTTTGTTGCAGGAATTGTCATGTTGGCAATGGCAATTGAAATACCCGCTTTAGTAGCATATTTATAGCCCAGATCTTTAAGCTTATCAGAAAGAATAACTGTTGCCTTATTTCCGCAATTTCTAAAACAAGTATCAATTAAATTTCCTAACTCTTTCTTTTTCATTACCTTGTTTGCATATTCAAAACCAAGGCCTTCCGGAAAAATATCATAAATCAAAACACGACCAACGGTGGTATCCCAAATTTTACCTTCAATACGACACCTAATAGCGGCTTGCAGATCTACAGTTCCTGCTTCATAAGCCAGAAAAATTTCTTCCGGACTGGAGAATACTCTTCCTGTTCCCTTAGCAAAAGGACGTTCCCTGGTCATGTAGTAAGCACCAAGAACGATATCTTGCGTTGGTCCGATAATTGGTTTGCCGTTAGCAGGGCTTAAAATGTTGTTGGTAGACATCATTAAAACTCGCGCTTCAACTTGTGCTTCAACGGCAAGCGGAACGTGCACAGCCATTTGATCGCCGTCAAAGTCGGCGTTAAAAGCTGTACAAACTAAAGGATGCAATTGAATCGCTTTTCCTTCAATCAAAATCGGCTCAAAAGCTTGAATGCCCAAACGGTGTAAGGTCGGAGCACGGTTAAGCATTACCGGATGTTCCTTAATCACTTCATCAAGCATATCCCAAACAACTGGTTTTTCTTTTTCCACCATTTTCTTGGCGCTCTTAATGGTAGTAACGAAACCTTTTTCTTCCAACTTGTTGTAGATAAACGGCTTGAATAATTCCAAAGCCATTTTTTTAGGAAGACCACATTGGTGCAATCTTAGTTCCGGACCAACAACGATCACAGATCGTCCGGAATAATCCACACGTTTTCCTAATAAGTTCTGACGGAAACGACCTGTTTTACCTTTGAGCATGTCACTCAAAGATTTTAATGGTCGCTTGTTTGCTCCTTGAATGGCGCGCTTTCTGCGGCCATTATCAAACAAAGCATCAACCGCTTCTTGCAACATTCTTTTTTCGTTACGAATGATAATATCCGGGGCATTTAATTCCATCAATTTACGTAAACGATTGTTACGATTAATTACCCGACGATATAAATCGTTAAGATCACTTGTCGCAAAACGTCCGCCATCTAGAGGAACAAGTGGGCGCAAATCCGGTGGAATTACCGGAACAGCTTCCATGATCATCCACTCTGGTTTGTTGCCGCTATCTAAAAATGAATAAACCACTTTTAGTCTTTTAATTATTTTCTTTCTTCTGGTATCAGAAGTAGTTTCTTTAAGATCTTTTTTCAGTTCGTCAGCAGATTTTTTAATATCAATTGCTTGCAAAAGTTCTTTGACCGCTTCCGCTCCGATGCCGGCGCGAAAAGCACTGCCGTATTCTTCGTAAGCTTTACGATATTCTTGTTCAGTTAAAAGTTGTTTATATTTTAAAGGTGTTTTTTTACTTTCCAAAACAACATAAGATTCAAAATAAAGAACTTTTTCTAATTCTTTCAAAGAGAAATCTAAAAGATTGCCAATTCTGCTAGGCAAACTTCTTAAAAACCAAATGTGAGCAACAGGAGAAGCAAGTTCAATATGCCCCATTCTCTCACGACGCACTTTGGATTGAATAACTTCCACACCACATTTTTCGCAAACTACCCCGCGGTGTCTCATTCTTTTGTATTTACCGCAGTTACATTCATAGTCTTTTGTCGGACCAAAAATCTTGGCACAAAACAAACCATCACGCTCTGGTTTAAAAGTCCGGTAATTAATTGTTTCTGGTTTTTTTACCTGACCAAAAGACCAAGAACGAATTTTATCAGGACTGGCAATACCAATCTTAATTGCTGCTAATGTTGCTGGATCTCTTGGTTTTTCAAAAAGACTAAATATATCGTCCACTATCTCACCTTATAAAATGGTGTAGGGGCACCCTTTATGGGTGCCCGTTTTACACATCTACTATAACCCGGGCGGGCATAAAACCCGCCCCTACAATCCTAATAACAAATTACATTACTGTAGATGATTCGCCTGCTTGCTGCTGAACTACAGTTGTTTCGGAATTTTGCGCTTCTGCACTTTCTCCGCCTTCAACCGTTTGTTCTGCCACAACTTGATGTTCCACAAGCTCCACATCTAAACCTAAGCTCATCAACTCTTTACACATAACGTTAAATGATTCGGGAAGCCCCGGTTCAAGAATGTTCTCGCCTTTAACAATTGCTTCATACATTCTAGTTCTACCGGCAACGTCATCGGATTTGACAGTGAGGAATTCTTGCAGAGCATAGGCTGCCCCGTAAGCTTCTAGTGCCCAAACTTCCATTTCTCCAAGACGTTGACCACCAAATTGCGCTTTACCGCCAAGTGGTTGTTGCGTAACTAAGCTGTATGGTCCGATTGAACGCGCGTGAAGCTTAGCTTCCACCAAGTGATGCAGTTTAAGCATATACATCACACCAACAGTGACATTTTCTGAAAAAGTTTCCCCGGTGCGCCCATCATAGAGCACCGTTTGTCCAACTTCAGGAAGTCCCGCGATATTTAAAAGTTTATGGATTTCATCTTCAGTAGCACCTTCAAATACCGGATTAGCAACTTTTAATCCGTCAAACATTTTTTGTGAAAGCTCCAGCACTTCAACATCATCCAATGATTTTATAAATGCTGAGTTTTTATCATCAGGCAATGATTGCGCTAACAATGTCCTTGCATCTTTGGAAGCAAGAGAAATTGTTTCTTTCATTGAAGAATCAGCTCTAAGCTTATTTCCAAAACGCACCTTCGGATCTGTTACTTTTTCAATAATGTCTTTCAATTTTTGACCGATCCCGTAACAAGCCCAACCAAGGTGTGTTTCCAAAATCTGTCCAACGTTCATTCGTGAAGGAACACCAAGAGGATTTAAAACCATGTCCACTGGAGTGCCGTCTGGCAAGTAAGGCATATCTTCTTCTGGTAGTACGCAAGAAAGAACACCTTTGTTACCATGTCGTCCCGCCATCTTATCACCAACGGCAAGGCGACGTTTTACGGCAACAAACACTTTCACCATTTTAATCACACCAGGAGGAAGTTCATCTCCTTTTTTCAAACGTTTAATTTTTGCAGAAATTGCTGCCCGTTTGTTATTGATTAATTGGCCAGTTCCGACAACGATACGATTGACTTCGTTTTGCACATTTTCGTTACCAATTTGCATGTCCCGAATATATTCAAAAGGCAAGTCTTCTAATAATTGCTGAGTGATTTTTTCTCCCTTAGCAACTAATTGTTTACGACTTTCGTCCATCAGTTTTGCTGTAGTATCTTTTCCAACCAACAAACCGGAAAGTTGTCTTAGCGCACTTTCTCTAAGAATTCTGATTTCATCACGTTGGTCTTGTTCCAAACGAACGATTTCTGTTTTTTCAATTTCCAGCATTCGCTCATCTTTGCTTGTACCCTTACGTGAGAAAACATGTCCGCTAATAACAGTACCTTCAACCCCCGGAGGCAAGCGCAAGGAAGTATCACGTACTTCGCCGGCTTTTTCACCGAAAATCGCCCGCAGAAGTTTTTCTTCAGGAGATAATTGAGTTTCACTTTTTGGCGTAACTTTACCAACAAGAATATCTCCCGGTTTTACTTCAGCACCGATGCGAATAATTCCGGATTCATCCAAATTAGCCAAAGCTTCTTCGCCAACATTCGGAATATCACGGGTGATTTCTTCGTTACCGAGTTTAGTATCACGAGCGATACATTCAAATTCTTCAATATGAATTGAGGTAAAAGCATCTTCTTTAACAATTCTTTCGTTTACAAGAATAGAATCTTCAAAGTTATATCCACCCCAAGGCATAAATGCGACCAGCACATTTCTGCCTAAAGCAAGTTCGCCATGATCAGTTGATTGACCATCAGCAATAACATCGCCTGCTTTAACCACATCCCCCACTCTTACAACTGGATGCTGATTAATTGCGGTGTTTTGATTGGAGCGTTGGTATTTAATTAAATTATAAATATCAACTCCAGTATCCAAGGATTCTTCCGTTAACTCATCAGACTTAATCACCACGCGAGTGCCATCAACTGATTCCACCTTTCCTGTTCGCTTGGCAACAACAGCGGCACCAGAATCGCAAGCCACTACTTTTTCAACACCTGTTCCCACTAATGGAGCAGAAGTTTTAAGTAAAGGAACAGCTTGACGTTGCATGTTCGAACCCATCAACGCACGGTTAGCATCATCGTTTTCCAAAAATGGAATCAAAGATGCGGCAACACTCACTAACTGACTCGGACTAACGTCCATTAAAGTTACTTCTTCTCTTGGCACTTTAACGAATTCGTTGAACTTACGAGCGTTAACATAAGGTTCGCTAAAACTTCCGTCTTTTTCCAACTTCGAACTTGCTTGAGCAATCACTTCAGGATTTTCCTGCATCGCTGAGAGAAAAATAGTTTTGTTACTTACTTTTCCGCCCTTAACAATACGATATGGTGTTTCCACAAAACCGTAATCATTAACACGGCCATAAGTTGCCAACGATGAAATCAATCCGATATTCGGACCTTCAGGAGTTTCAATCGGACAAACTCGACCATAGTGAGTAGGATGCACGTCACGAACTTCAAAGCCCGCACGTTCCCGAGTCAAACCGCCTGGTCCCAAGGCGCTTAATCGGCGCTTATGAGTAATTTCCGAAAGCGGATTGGTTTGATCCATAAATTGGCTTAGCTGTGAAGAACCATAAAATTCTTTCAAAGCAGCAGCAACCGGCTTATAGTTAATCAAATCCTGAGGCATTAAGGATTCAATATCCTGAATGCTCATCCTTTCTTTAATCGCCCGTTCCATACGCACTAAGCCGACACGGAATTGGTTTTCCACCAATTCACCGGCAGAGCGCACTCGACGGTTACCCAAGTTATCAATATCATCAATCGAATATTTTACGGGATCACTTGCTGCTTTTAATTCCAACAAGTAACGAATTGTTTCGCAAATATCTTCTTTGGTAAGAATCCCGCCATCAGTAAATTCAGAACCACTTACGGCATCTTTCTTTTTACCAATTTTGCGATCTTGTGCGCCTTTGGCACTGCCATAAAGTTTATAATCCAACTTTAAACGTCCGACAGGAGACAAGTCATAACGTTCAGGGTTGAAAAATAAATTATGGAAATTTGCTTCTGCAGTTTCCATACGAGGCGGATCGCCCGGACGAAGGTGCTTATAAACTTCGATTAAGGCTGACTTACATGGTCTGTTTACAAAGTGAGAAAGTAAATCTTCTCTTTCAGGCTCCAGTTCATCGCCATAGAGAGTCTTAATGATGGAATCACCAATGTGATTATCTCTAGTATAAAGCGCTTCTAAACTATCTACTCCTAGTCCACGCAATACTGATAAGGTTCCTTCTGATTTGATTCTACCCTTGGCATCAACTACATCTTCTGCAAAAGCTTCGCCGGCAGCAATCACCACTTTCAGCTTAGAAAATACCGCTTGCAAATCGCTTTCATTAAGTTGTTTTAAAGTATCAGGCAGAATTGATTTAATTTCTGACCAACCAACTAAAATTTTACCTTCTTTTGCTAAAAGTTTTTTAGTTGCCGGATGATGAATATCAGAAACTACTTGAACAATTGTTTTAGCAGCATGCATGGAGCTAACAGTGATCGGATCCACTTCTACTTCATCTACTTCTGCTTCACCGAGTCTTCTTAGCAAACCACGATTGAATTTTTGTCCGGCTTTAGCCAGAACTTTTCCATTCTTTTTAACATCGGAATATGCTTTTTGGCCTTCTAGATGTTCAGCAATAAACTTCTTAGTGATGCTTCCGTCTTTATGTAATTTTATAAAATCTTTTTTATAAAAATAATTCAGAATATCTTCGCTGCTCATTCCCAAAGCACGTAGCAAAATTGTAGCATGCTGCTTTCTTCTTAGATCAACTCGCACGTGTAAAATGTCTTTGACATCAAATTCAAAGTCCAACCAAGAACCACGATAAGGAATGATTCGGGCATTATAAAGCAATTTCCCGGAAGAGTGAGTTTTGCCTTTATCATTGGCAAAAAATGCACCAGGAGAACGATGTAACTGACTGACAATAACTCGCTCACTACCGTTAATCATGAAAGTTCCGGTGGAAGTCATTAAGGGAATTTCACCAAAATAAACTTCTTGTTCTTTGATGTCGCGAATTTGTCTCGCTCCGTCTTGACCTTTATCCCAAAGAACTAATTGCACAGTTACTTTTAAGGGTGCCGCCCAAGTCATCCCTCGTTGATGACATTCTCCAACATCATATTTAGGCTCTCCGATATCGTAAGCAACAAATTCTAGAGAAGCAGTGTCGTTGTAATCACGAATTGGAAATACAGATTTGAATACAGCTTGCAATCCGGAATCATCGCGCTTCTCTGCTGTCACACCAGCTTGGAGAAACTTCTGATAGGAGCTCCACTGAATTTTTATTAGATTTGGTATTTCATTTTGTTTATCAAATTTGGAATAATCTCTTCGAAGGCGCAATCTGGCCGTAACTTTACTTCCCATGGACTGGTTTTTCCCTTTTTTAAAAATAAAAAACAATCTTATACCTGTCACCCAAGAGCTTAAAACAATCCATTAAGTCACAAGGCATGACATGGAAAACTCATTTGTGGCAGGTATAAATAGAGCTTATAGAATCAAACGATTCCATATCAACTTTCACTTCTATAGAACTTATGCAAAACAAAAAAGCAAAGGATCCTAGCACTTCCTCTGCTTTTTTAAAATAGCTCAAATTTTTTATTAATTTTATGCTTATTTCTTTATTTTGCACAACTTAAAAAAACCTACGCTACGTCCTTTTTGATTAATCAATAAAGACGGGCTAATTTCTTAATGAATTAAACTTATTTCAACTCGACTTTACCACCAGCTTCTTCAAGCTTCTTCTTCATTTCCTCAGCTTCTGCCTTAGAAACACCTTCTTTTACAGTTTTTGGTGCACCGTCTACTAAATCTTTAGCTTCTTTTAGACCTAAGCTGGTTAATTCACGCACTACTTTAATTACGTTGATTTTGTTTGCTCCTGCTTCTTTAAGAACAACTTCAAATTCAGTTTTTTCTTCAGCAGCAGCTCCACCGGCAGCAGGCATTGCTCCCATCATCGCAACTGGAGCAGCAGCACTAACTCCCAATTCGTCTTCTAGAGTTTTTACTAAGTTTGCAGCATCCATTAAGGACATGTTCTTAATAAAATCTTTTACACTTTCAACATTTAGCTCAGCCATTTTTCGTTTCCTCCGTTATTAATTAATATTTGTATTTGTTAAATCTTTATTTCTTTTCCAGTTTATCTCTCCATGCACCAAGCAACCTTGCCAATGTTGCTGCTGGAGCATTGATTGTTTGTAAAAGCTTAGTAGCCGGAGCATTCATTAAACCAAGCAGTTTACATAACAATTCTTCACGAGAAGGTAGTGCAGCAAGAGAATTAAGTGCTTTTGCATCTAAAACATCATTTCCTAAAATGCCTGCTCTAACTTTTAATTTCTCGTTTTCTTTAGCAAAATCTCTTAATACTTTTGCCGGACCAACAGGATCTTTTTCAGACCAAACCAAAGCAGTAGGTCCAACAAGAAATTCTGTTAAAGGTGCAGCAGCAGTATCTGCAAGAGCACGTTTTGTTAAAGTATTTTTGATGACAGCAAACTTCGCCCCAAAGGGTTTTAGTTTCTTTTTCAAATCTAAAATTTCAGCTGTGGTGCAACCTTGATAGCCCACCAAAACTGAGAACTCTGCTTCATCGAAGCGAGAAGCAACTTCTGAAACTAAAGTTTCTTTTTCTTGTAAATTCATAACAACCTTACTCTGCTCTATATGGCTGCAAATCCAAGCAAACACTTGGACCCATAGTTGTTGATAAATAGATTGACTCGATATAATTTCCTTTCAAAGAATTTGGTTTCACTTTCATTATTGCTTGAATAAAAGCAGAAACATTTTCTTTAATTTTTTCGGCACCGAAAGAAACTTTACCGGCAGGAGCTTGCACAATTCCTGCTTTCTCAACTCGAAACTCTACTCGCCCTGCTTTAATTGCAGTGATTGCTTTAGCAACATCCGGAGTAACAGTTCCCACTTTCGGATTAGGCATCAAACCGCGAGGTCCTAAAATTTTTGCAACTTTACTGATTGTTACCATCACATCAGGAGTGGCCACTACCGCATCAAAATCCATCCAACCGCCTTGAATTTTTGTAACGTATTCATCTGTTCCAACATAATCAGCGCCAGCAGCTTCTGCTTCTTTCACTTTGTCACCTTTACAGAAAGCCAATACGCGAACAGTTTTTCCTGTTCCATGTGGAAGTTCCACAACTCCTCTGATATTTTCTTCAGGTTTTTTTGGATCAACTCCCAATCTAATTGCCACATCTACGGATTCATCAAATTTCGCTTTAGGAAAAGTTGATAAAATCTTTGCTGCCTCTTCGATAGTGTATTGTCCCAAGGGCTTATAAGATTTAAGCGCCTGACGATATCTCTTAGCTTGACCGGCCATAATATTCCTTAAATTTTCTAAAACTATCTCTAAAAACTATAACTCACTTAAAGTTTAGCCATTATTTGATGGGCAAAAAAGAAGTGCACCACCTATCATATGCCTCAGCCAAAAACAAGGCCTGCCCTTGTAGTCTAAACCCTAGCTAAAATATGATGTTTTAACTCCCATGCTTCTGGCAGAACCAGCTATGATTTTTTTAGCTGCTTCTAAATCATTGGCACTAAGATCTTCCATTTTAATTTTGGCAATTTCCGCAAGATCTTGATCAGACAAAGACCCTACTTTATTTTTATTTGGTTCTCCTGAACCTTTTTCTAATTTTGCAAGCTTCTTTATTAAAAAAGATGCTGGAGGACTTTTCACAACAAAAGTAAAACTGCGATCGGCATATACTGAAATTAATACAGGAAGTACTGTGCCGGCTTGTGCTTGGGTTTTAGCGTTAAATTGCTTACAAAAATCCATAATATTAACACCTTGTTGACCAAGAGCTGGACCAACAGGAGGTGATGGGTTTGCTTGACCCGCAGGGATTTGCAATTTAATTACAGCAGTCGGAAGTTTTTTACCACCTGGACCGGCTTTGGCAGCAGGCTTATTATCCTTTCCTTTTGCGTCTTTTCCTTTTGCGTCTTTTGCCATTTTACACCATTCACATTAAAAAATTACATTGCCCGAATATCGAATATCTGGAACAGGGGCCAAGCTTCTAGCACTTTTGCTAAACCTTTTCAACTTGCACAAAATCAAGCTCTACCGGGGTATTTCTACCAAAAATACTAATTAAAACTCTTAATTTTCCTTTCTCATGCTTAACTTCATCGACTGTGCCGTTAAAATCAGCAAACGGTCCGTCAATAACTTTAACCGGATCTCCTTCTTCGAAATTCATTTTCGGTCTGGATTTTTTAGCTCCGCCTTCCATTTGTTGTAACAAGGCTTTAACTTCAGCATCACTTAAAGGAGCGGGGTTTCTGGTATCTCCAATGAATCCTGAAACTTTTGGAGTATCTTTCACTAAATGCCAGGTTTCATCATCAAGAAGCATTTGTACTAAAATATAGCCGGGGAAGAATTTCTTCTTCATTGTTTTCTTTGCTCCCCGCACCAATTCTTCGACTGTTTCTTGAGGAACAACAACTTTCCCAAATTTATGTTTTAAATTATTGGAACGAATTCTTTCTTCCAAACTTAGTTTGACTCTTAATTCAAAACTGGAATAAGTCTGCACCACATACCAAGGGAAATTTTTTTCTTCCTCAACTTCTACAGCTACCGGAGCCGCAGCAACTGGAGCACTAGCAACTACTTCTACTTCTTTTTTCGGTTCAGTATTTTCTTCTTCTGCTTGTTCTTGATTATTATCAATATCAAACGTCATATAATTTGCCTCTCTTTTAAAATTCTAAATCTCCGAACCTTCTACATATAAAATTTTATGCATAACGCTACCCACGATAAAATCTGCAAAACCCAAAAATGCGGCAAATATTACCATCATCATTAAAACTCTAATCGTTAAATCAATTGTTTCTTGGCGAGTAGGACGATAAACTTTTTTAAACTCCGCCCAAGACTCTCTGGAAAAATCCATGCCTTTTTCTACAAAATTTTTATTTACAACTTCTGTTTTTGCCATAAAATTTCTTTATCTTAATTAATAAACTTGGCACGCCCGGAGGGAATCGAACCCCCAACCCTCGGATTTGGAGTCCGATACTCTACCAGTTGAGCTACGGGCGTATAAACTTTAAAAATTCGTTTACGAATTTTTTCCTTAAAATTGTCATTGCGACGACCGCGGCA
>CAYOOT010000026.1:0-31453 GCA_964405665.1 uncultured Bdellovibrionales bacterium
TGAATTTTTTCGTGCTTCTTGTAATTGACTTGGCTTAATTCCCAATTACTTTGTAGATTAAGCCAAAATTGTGCACTGGCACCTAATGCTCTAGAAAGTTTAACTGCCATTTCTGCACTGATTCCTCTTTTACCTTTACAGATTTCATTAACAGTTTTGGGCAATACTCCAATATGCTCAGCCAATGCTGTTTGAGTAAGTTTTCGTTCTTCTAATTCATCTAACAATACACGTCCCGGATGAATTGCTGGTATATGTTCATTTCTTTTCATATTAACCCTAATGATAATCAACTATCTCTACATTAACTGCATTGCCATTATTCCAATTATTATACCACATGGTGGTATTGTTGTAAAAAGGGTATTGATTGGCTTAAAAATAGTAGAATTACAATACAATTTCGACTAAAAATTTATTTTGTTTCAATCAGCCTCAAAGAAAATATATTTTTGTAATTTTTTAATTAAGCTTCTTGCTTTCAATCAAGCTTATTACAAGATTATGGCCTTATTTAATAATCCCGTGTGTAATAAACATTAAGTCCAACAGCTTGAATTTATATTAAGCATTTTAGAGACTTAGGCGCTGATATTAAATTAATGATAGTAAACTCAAGCGAAAATGCATAACATCATTTGAACTGATTGTTAGAAATTAATAAGTTATGCAAAGGTAGTTTTTTATGGCTGAACAAAGTAATGAACCAAAACCTTCAGTGATTTTTCCACAAAGGAAAGAAGAGCAAGCAGCTGCACTTAAATTTCCGGAACCAAATGTATTAACAAGCGAACAAAAAATTGCTGCTCCACTATCTGCTCTTACCAACTTAGAAAAAGCAACTATTAGAGAAGCAAAAAAAATTTTAAATAGTGAAGTTAAGAAGCAGGGAATTAAAGTGGATCCTGCCTCTGTAAAAGAAACCCTGGATACACTTAATGCCCATGATATTAAGAACATTTTAAGTCTGGATAATAAAGCTAACAATGAAAAATTAGTTTCAACACTTCTGCAAATTGCCGCTGAAAAGAATTATGATTCTGTAACAGCAAATAAAAAAACAAGAGAGCTGGCTTTTACTACAGCAATAAAAATCTTTTCTGAATTAAGTAAAAATGGCCGCTTGTCTAATCATGATGATATTAAATCAAGTTTGGCGATGGTCAGCATTTCTGTTGAAGGAAGTAATTCCGCGTTATATAAATTAGCAGATCAAGCTTTGTTAAGAATAATCAAGGAAGATCAAAAGACCGATAGAAAATCAGAAAAACTATTGGCCTTATTAAGTGCGGCATTGCCTGATGTCAACAAAATATCCCAGAGCTCCGAAACTAGTAGAGCACTGGAAATCATCGGTGATATTGAAGAAACTAATCCAAAAATCGAAGCAAAATTAGTGAGCTTCATGAACGCGAAAAATGCAGCCCCAGCTGTTAAAGCTGCAGCCGCTTATGCTCTAATAAAATCATCAAGTGATGAAGTTAATTTAAAGCAGGCTACAGAGCTAATTATAAAAATTAGAAAAGAAAATAATCTAGAAAAAGATCCGGAAGTTCAAAGACTAACGACAAAAGTCAACGATTACCTACATGAACAACTTATTAACGCGAATAAGAAAAAATAAAAAACTTCCAAAAAAAGCGTATTTGATGTATCTTCTCGCCTTTTAAAATTTAGTTGATCAAATGTTACGCGTAACTAATCTTTGCAAATCATACGGCGATAGGACTTTGTTTCGAGATGTCACTTTTAGCATGGCTCCGGGTGAACGATTAGGTCTTGTCGGCAGAAACGGCTGCGGTAAATCCACGCTTTTTAAATTAATCCTCGGTGAAGAACATGCTGATACCGGGGAGATTAACATGCCTAAGAATTATCGGGTTGGTCACCTGGCACAGCACCTTAATTTCAAAGAAGAATCTATTTTGAAAGAAGCTTGCCTGGGACTTCCTAAAGATGAACGTGACCAAGAATATCGCGGAGAAATTATGCTGGCCGGTTTGGGATTTTCCGAAGCCGACATGCTACAACCGGCAAGTTATTTTTCCGGAGGATTTCAAATAAGAATAAATTTAGCAAAACTGCTGTTATCCGAACCAAATCTGCTACTACTTGATGAACCGACAAACTATTTAGATATCGTCTCCATGAGATGGCTTAGTGGGTTTTTAAGTTCCTGGCAAAATGAATTGATTATAATTTCCCACGATAGAACTTTCATGGATAGCGTCACTACTCATTCGATGTTTATTCATCGAGGTACAATTCGCAAAGTTCAAGGGGATACGGAAAAACTCTATACTCAAGTTGCCCTTGATGAAGAGATTTACGAAAAAACAAGAGTTAACGAAGATAAAAAAAGAAAAGATTTGGAAGATTTCATTAATCGTTTTCGCGCTCAGGCCAGCAAAGCCGCTTTAGTTCAATCCAAAGTAAAAGCCCTGGAACGCATGGGAGTTAAAGAAGAATTACAAGATGAACAGTTTTTGGATTTTCAGTTCTGTGAGGCCGCTTTTCCAGGAAAGTTAATGTTAGAGGCACAAAGCTTATCATTTAATTATCCCGATAGTGCAAAGCTCATTGAAAACTTAAGTTTCAGTATTAAAAAGGGGGATCGCATTTGTATTGTTGGAAAAAACGGTAAGGGTAAATCTACCTTGCTAAAATTACTTACCAATGAATTAGCTCCCACTGAAGGCAAAGTGGCCCCTAGTCAAAATACAAAGTACGGTTATTTCGGACAGTCCAATATTTCCCGCTTATCACCCACTCTAACTGTGGAAGAGGAAATTAGTTCCGTTAACCCCAATTTAGAAAGAACCAAAATCAGGGGAATTTGCGGCACAATGATGTTTAGCGGCGATGACGCTTTGAAAAAAATATCTGTTTTATCCGGAGGAGAAAAAAGCCGAGTGCTTTTAGGAAAGTTACTGGCGGCACCGACGAATGTTCTTTTATTGGATGAGCCAACCAATCACCTGGATATGGAATCAATAGAAGCATTAATTGACAGTCTGAAAAGCTATCAAGGTGCTGTGATTGTGGTTACTCACAGTGAGAGGATCTTAAGTGAATTTGCGCAACGCTTAATTGTCTTCCAAGAAGGAAGTCCTTATGTCTTTGAACATGATTATGATTATTTCCTGGAAAAAGTAGGTTGGGGCGATGATGATGGGGTATCTTCCCGCCGAAATGGAAAGAAATCCAAAAAAGATAAGGAAGAAAATACCGCTTATAAAAAGCAAATCACTCAGATTGAAAGAAAAATTGCCGCCATGGAAAAAGAATTTCAAAAAATGGAAGAAGAATTATCCAAAGCTGCTCTGAAAGGTGATTCACAAGTAATCACCGGGTTATCCTTTCGTCTAAGGGAACTGCAAGAAGAAATTAAAGATCGATACACAGAATGGGAATCTCTATCTTCCGGACAAGAAAATTAAAAAGAATTTATTATTCTTTTTCTAAGTAGTTCTTAATAGATGAAGTATTAACTTTTTTAAATATTTCTAAGATATCAAGTCTTTGATAATCTAAGAAAGCATATTTATTGGGATTTATCGGCACTTGGAATTTTTTCATATTATCGCATAATATTTTAATTTTATTTTGTATTTCGGGAGAATTTTTTTCAGGCTTTTCCAGTAAACCATGTAAAATTCGATTTTCATACAGTGTATATTCTTGATGTAATGCTTGATCCGTGGTCACAGCCAACCATTTTTCAGCAGCATTAATATCTAATTTTGAATCACTCCAATCAAAGTCTTTCTTTCCTACTTTATAGCTTTTATCTCGGGCATCTAAGAATTTAAAATTATCAATAAATTCCTCAACAAAAATGTCTCTGCGCGCCTCAGGTAATTTGAGACTATCTTTGATCATCAGACCGATCTCGGTATTAAATTTTTTGTTTTTAAAATTACTTAGCAAATATAATATTCTATCCGATCCTTCTTGGGTTTTATTGAGAACATATTTATCTTCTGATTTCTCAGCGAGAGGATCTAGAGTTGTAACTGTTTGAGTTTCTACATCATATTTTTTGACTTGTTCCAGAAAATTTAAAAACTTAGTCCTAACCGGATGAATCCTTGGCAAAATAGCAGTTTCAAAATTTTTCACCTTAGCAATTTTACTTGCTTCAATAAAAAGAGGTTTAAATTCCGGTAACCGAATAGCCTTTAACAAAAGGTGATTAGCAGGGCTAATTTCCGCCGGATTTAATAACGCCCGAAGAGAAATGCCCTTATTATTTTTATCAATCTGCTGAAAAGAAACAGCTATTCCTACCTCACCCACTTCCTTGGCTTCTTTACTTATTTTGGGGCGATGGAAACGAAGATAAAGTGTTATCTTCTTGATACCTTCTCCTATACGCAGTTCCCATTGTTCTGGATCTGATTCTAGACGATCATATTTACAGCGAATTTCATTCTTATGAGTGGCTAAAAAAATATCAAAACTTTTTGTAGCAGTAGATAATTTATCTTTTGCTATTTTTTCTTCTGAAATTTTTGTAGCAACAATTTGAGTCATCAGCTTGTCTTTAAAATTCTTAAATTTTCAAGATTCAATACTGTTATGGTTTTAAATTGAAACTTTGCTGCCAAATAAATTTAATACTTTCTAAGTTGCCATAATAATTGAAGAATTTATTAACAAAAGCCTATTCGATGATGAGGCCTTTCTTTAATATTTATCCATAACATCCTTAATAGAAAAATTAGAAAAGTTGTATGCCTGATTTTCCAAAAAAATTGCCTCTGGGTACTGTTGAAAAGCTAAAACTTCCCGATCCACAGGAAGTTAAAAATCTGGCTTTGCAATTAGAACAGGCTGAAAAATTTGACGCCTTTGGCCTAATTTCACGATTTAGCGGTTATACAGAAAGCCTAAGAAAAGAACTGAAATTAGAACAAAATAAAAATAGAATTGAAATTAAAGAATATCAAAAAAGCTTAAAAGAAATTGGAAAGAGTTTATCCGATTCCAATACATTTCTTACAAATACTGAAATCGCCCTCAGAACCACTAGAACCACCGCTGTAGTTGTCGGCGCCACTATCGCAACAGGAGGAATTGTCGGGGGAACAATTACTGGCGGACTGATCGCTGGATCTACTGCTGTAATTGGAAGTTCAGCAACAGCAATTGCTGCTGGCACTACTATCGGCACTGTTGCCGGCTTAAGTGGAAATATCGTTGAAGCAATTGGTCATCTGGACCGTGGCAATCAAACAAGAGATCAGGCAATACAAAATGCTTTGAATCAAACTATTGTTGATTTACAGGCAACGGCAACAGCCAGCGCCGGGATGCTTGCCGGAGTAGGTTTTGCCGGAAGAATTGTCGGGCCAATAACTTCTTTATTAAAAAAAGTTTTATTCGGTGGAGTTACCGGCTCCGCTCAAGCAATCTCTTCTCAACTGATGAATACCGGAATAAACACAATTAGCGGGAGAGAAAATTTTTCCTTTAATAAGTTAAGAAAAGAGTTGTTACAAAATGGTCTTGTCGGTTTACTTGCCGGTGCCTGGGGAACTCGTTTGGGAGTTGCTCGTGAAGGAATGAAAACTGTAACAACTAAGGGACTGGTGATGACATCAGAAGTTGCCGGGGATTTGGGATTAGGATTGGGTTCAGCTAAAACTTTTTCTTCTCTTGAAGGTAGAGCAATGACTTTTGAGGAAATTGCCAATGAAGTTTCCGGTTCAATCGTGGGAACGGCTGCCGGAGAATTTGCTTCGGTAACAAGCAGTAAAAAATCAGTTGATTACAGTGATATTCACGCTGTGGAAACCAGAAAGCTTTTTTCTGAAACAGCAACAATTTCATTTTCAAAAGGAAAAGTCATTTCTACAGAAACAACAATCCCCCATCCTTCTGCTTCCAGGAAAAAAACTACTACTATTATTCATCCGTATGAAAATTTAGTTATTCAAACATTGGACAAATTAATTGACTTACAATCAAAAATTGATCGTTACCAGGCAGGCATCGATAAAGCTTTGTCTTTGGAATTTTCTAATGCAAGAATATTCACTCGTTGGAGTGCTAATCTTAAAGCAAAGTTTGCAGAATTCCAAAAGGGACTGTTATCTAAAGAATTTAATCAAGTATTAGCTGTTTTATCGCCAATTGAAATTGAATTTTTTAAAAGCGAGAAAACACCCCAAAATTTGCTAAAAAAAATTAATGCTCTGGCAAACAGTAACGATAATATTTTTCCTGCTCTGGCAGATTATCTTTTAAGGAATCATTATCAATGGGCACTTGCTAATCCAAAAGATCCTTTTTCAAAAATAATTTTTGATATGGCAAAGCTACGTATCGAAACTAAGATTGCCGATGAAGCACCTGTTCGAAGAGAAAGTCTGAGGTTAGCAAATATCTCAGTAAGTAAATATTCAACTGAAGGTTATGACCCGGAAACTAGAATCGTTAAAGATTTATATTCAAAAATCCTCGGTTCAGAAAAAGTTGATCTTTTAATGACCGATGAGTCTTTATGCCTGCAAAGGATAAAAAGTGAAATTAATCATCCAGGAACAATTAAAGATTTAAATATTTTTGAACAAATGCTTATCCGACACTGCAAACTAAGGCAAATAGTTCTCAATTCAGAATATGCCGGATTATTAGATAAAATTGCCGGATACTTGTTAAGTCACCATAAAGTCTCTCGAAGTGAAGTTAAAAAAGAAATTGCCAAATTAAAAATCTGCGTAGCAGAAGGCATTGCCTGCGGTTGCGGTTTTGATCCGGATATTAAAAATAGTATTAAAATTACTATTGATGAAAAATTTAGAATAAGTGCAGGAAGTTTTATTCAAAATGCTTATTCCCTAAAAAAACTGGAAGGTTTTTTTGAAAGTTTTCTAAATACTCAATATGGCTCAGCTACTAAAGAATTTAAATCCAGGTTTAAAGAATTGCAGGAAAGATTTAGAAATGCTTTTCCTGAATATGAAAGTTTATTAAATCAACTCGCTGCGGGAAGTATACTGCCGTTGGATTTCCAGCAAAAAGTCAGAGAAATCATTCCAGAATACCCGAAAGTTTTTAGATCAACAAACCCTTTTGTAGAAATACTATTAGAAGCCCAAAAAAGATTTATAGAAAAATACGACTTTGATTTAAAGAATAAAATAATTGATCAGCCTGCTTATGATCAAGTAATAATCGAATTAACTGAGAAATTAGATAAAATTATCCAAGAATTAAAAGATGCTTGGAGTAAGAATGAGGCTTATCCATTGCCTGAAGCAGTCACGACGATTCTTAGAACCCTTAATTAAAATTTGAGCAACAAAACTAAAATAATAGATACTACAACAATAAATACATGTGTTTTTCATTGAGAAATTGATTCTCAACTTTAAAGGCTCTTGGCTCATTGCCGAATTCCAGAAAACCAAAGGAACGATAAAGCTTTTCCGCCGCAGTTTGTGAGGAAGAGACTGCCAATTGTAATTGCTCGATTCCGGGAATCAGAGATATTTCAGCCAGTAATTTTGTAAGCAGGGCCTTAGATATGCCCTGTCCTCGATATTCCGGCAGCACATATACGCCCCAAATAATTCCTTTATGACGAATTCTAAAACGGGGCTCTCGTCGTACTCCCATTAAACCGATTAAGGTTCCCGTGTCAGTAAAAGCACCCAGAGTAAATTTATCTTCCGATGGCCCCAGCCAACTGATTAATTCTTGATCGGACATTTTTTCAAATTCTTCAGGAGTCTGGCCAAAAGCCCCAGGAGATTCCAGCAAACCGACAAGTCGTAAATCTCGAAAAGGTACGAGATCTTTAGCTGAAAGGATTTTTACTTGATACATAATTTCACCGCGACTAAAAGGGCACAGTCCTATTAAACGGGAGCTCGGACTTTAGTCCGCTTAATACCAGATTTTTATTTTGCGGTACTAAAATATTTGGAAATAAGCGGACTAAAGTCCGCGCTCCGTAGTTTTATGCTTTTAAAAATCAGCCGCTACAGCATCTAGATAAATTCTGCGGGAAGCTTCATCCACCAAAGCTTCTACCACTTGATCTTCTTGCCCTCTTTGAACTTCACGATCTCCGGCATTACTTCCTAAATCTCCCAACGTATCACTACTCGAACCACCTTGAGCAAAGTCTGAACTGGAAGTAACAACTAAATCCCTAACGCCGGCAACGTTATCAGAGATACTCATCCCGCCGTTTTTATATAAGAGCTGCCCATTTTTCTTTCTCAGTTCCACTGCCACTGTTAAAACTAAACTGTTTTCTGTTTCAATATCGGTGTTAGAAGTAACCCCACTTACTCGGCTATCCAAGTCCACAACTTTTGCCAAAAGTATCGCATCAGCTTCCCCTTCGTTTTCTACAATTTTCACAACACCATATCTTTCAAAACGTGATCGCAGAGCTTCTGTAAAACGCTCACCTAAATTGGCTTCTGTGGTGTTATTTTCTGCAATAGGAATTGCTACAGTTTTAATATCGGGAGGCAAAATTGAACCACTACCCTGGAATTGATAGCCACAAGAAAAAATAGATAAAGATAGTAGTAAAAATGCAAATTTTTTCATATTTAGTCCTAATTTGTTGAGCCTCAGTTAACTAGCATATTAAAGATAAAAGCTCTAGCTATTGAAAAAAAATCAATTTACGCTTAATCTTCCTGCTTATTCTGATATTTCTTAGGTTTTTAATGGGAGCTTGAAGTACTTGGACAATAAATATAACCCCAATGCTATTGAAAAAAAATGGCAGACATATTGGTTAACAAAAAAGACTTTTAAAGTTGAAGTAGATAAATCAAAACCAAAATATTACATCCTGGATATGTTTCCTTATCCATCCGGAGCCGGACTTCATGTCGGCCATCCCGAAGGTTATACCGCAACTGATATTCTTGCTCGTTATAAAAGAATGAAAGGATTTAATGTTCTTCATCCGATGGGCTGGGATGCCTTTGGTTTACCTGCTGAACAATACGCATTGGAAACCGGAACTCATCCGGCAGTAACAACAAGAAAAAATATTGAAACTTTTCGCCGGCAAATTCAAGAACTTGGTTTCTCCTATGATTGGGATCGCGAACTGGCCACCTGTGATGCCGATTATTATAAATGGACACAGTGGATTTTCATGAAGCTTTATGAAAAGGGCTTGGCTTACATGGATGATGTGGATGTTAACTGGTGCCCGGCACTGGGAACAGTTCTTTCCAATGAAGAAGTGATTGACGGAAAAAGCGAACGCGGCAACCACCCTGTTTTTAAAAAGCCAATGCGCCAATGGGTTTTAAAAATTACCGATTACGCTGAAAGGCTGCTTGCGGACGTGGAAACACTGGACTGGCCGGAAGGCATTAAGGAAATGCAACGTAATTGGATTGGAAAAAGTGAAGGTATTAATTTCAAAGAAAAAATTAAAGACCTGAATATTGAATTTGAAGTTTATGATTCTATTCCCCAAACTTTTTTAGCTCAAACTTTTACTGTTATTGCTCCGGAACATTCTTTGGTTACAAAACTAGTTGCCGGCACAAAATATGAAAAAGAAGTATTGGAATTTGTCGAATATATTAAGGCAAAAAAACTGACCCAACGTTTTGACTTTGAAAAAGATTTGGAAGGAATTTTTACTGGTCGTTATGTGGAAAATCCTTTTGGCACGGGAGATTTGCCAATTTGGGTTGCTTCTTATGTTTTAGCAGACTACGGCACTGGTATTGTTAATTGTAGTGCTCATGATGAAAGGGATTTTGCTTTTGCAAAAAAATATAACATTCCTCTAAAAATTGCTCTTTTGCCAGAAGACAAAGAGCATGCCGAAAAAGTAAAAAATTTGGAAGTATTTTACCGCGAAGCAAATGGTCTGATTCAAGCCCCTGAGGAATTTAAAGGCATGCGCTGGGATCAGTCTAGAAAACCAATTATTGATTATATTGTTAAAAAAGGGATCGGAAGAAAAAAAGTAAATTACAAACTTCGCGATTGGTTATTTAGCAGACAACGTTACTGGGGAGAGCCTTTCCCGATTATTCATACCGATGAAGGTACAAAGCTTCTTTCAGAATCAGATTTGCCGGTGCTTCTTCCTGAAGTAAAAGAATATAAGCCGACTCCTGATGGCAAACCTCCTTTGGCTAGAGCTGAATCTTGGGTAAATACTATCGATCGGGAAACCGGCAAACCCGCTAAAAGAGAAACTAACACTATGCCTCAATGGGCGGGAAGCTGCTGGTATTATCTTCGTTTTATTGATCCGAAAAATATTAACTCCCCCTGGGACAAAGAAAAAGAAAATTACTGGATGCCGGTTGATTTATATGTCGGCGGTGCAGAACATGCAGTTTTACATTTACTTTATTCGCGTTTCTGGCACAAAGTGCTTTATGACATTGGAGTTGTTTCCACTTCCGAACCATTTCAAAAATTAATCAATCAAGGAATGATTCTGGGTGAAGATAATCAAAAGATGTCTAAGTCCCGCGGTAACGTAATTAATCCTGATGATATCGTCAAAGAATATGGTGCGGACACATTGCGGCTTTATGAAATGTTCATGGGTCCTTTGGAACAAGTTAAGCCCTGGAATACTAGTTCTGTTGGCGGAGTATATAGATTTTTAAATCGCATTTGGAATTTACTGATTACCGAAGATGGAAAATTAAGTGCCAAGATTGTGAATCAAGATCCGCTTTCGGAAAAGTTACTGCCCTTTACCAAGGCACTTCATCGCACAGTACAAAAAGTTACCAACGATTTGGAAAATATGCGTTTTAATACGGCAATTTCTGCTCTAATGATTTTGCTAAACGAAGCCTATGAGCAAGAATCGATTGCAAAAAATAATGTTGAAGTATTCACCTTGCTTCTTGCCCCACTAGCGCCACATTTAGCGGAAGAGCTTTGGGAAAGACTGGAACATACAGAAACACTTGCATATCAACCTTGGCCCACTTATGATCCGGCATTAACAAAGCTTGATGAAATAGAAATTGCCATACAAGTTAATGGAAAATTGCGACATACTGTACAAGTTAGCTCTGAAATAGATAATGATTCCCTGCTTCAGCTTGCAAAAAATGCTGATAAAATTCAAGCACATCTAGCGGGTAAAACTATAATTAAAGAAATCGTAGTTCCGAAACGATTAGTTAACTTTGTAGTCAAATAGCTAATGTAAGCATGTTTGGCCTTTGCTTAACATGCGATAGGAACCGATGCATAC
This sequence comes from uncultured Bdellovibrionales bacterium, assembly GCA_964405665.1. Lineage (GTDB taxonomy): Bacteria > Bdellovibrionota_C > UBA2361 > SZUA-149 > CAZDWZ01 > CAYOOT01. The sequence continues at coordinate 11,228 of CAYOOT010000026.1, forward strand.
TGAAGAACAGTTTTTATTCGCTGAAGAAGGTGGAGTGCCCCATTTCCCCACTAGAAGTCCGATCTCATATCAGCTTAATGCTCAGACTAATGGAAAATTCTTAGTTCAAAAAATTAAAGTAATAAATCCCGAGACTCCTGCTGAGTTTAGTAATTATAGAATCATCCAACTTAGCGATTTTCACTTTGGCCCCGCTACTCCAAAACAACATTTAGTTGATGCGATAAAAATAATTAATGAATTAAATCCAGACTTAATTTTGCTAACTGGAGATTATCTGCAACTGACCAGAACAGGATTCTCCCATTTAATTATCTCAAAAATTAGTGCTAACTATCTTCAACAATATCAAACGAAAGTAAGAACAACAGCCAAGGAATTAAGTCGAATAGTTTCTCATCTTCAAGCGAGAGACGGAATTTTTGGCGTATTCGGCAATCATGACTACCTGGAAGGAATTGATATCGTTAAAGAAGAAATGCCGGCTAATATCAATTGGCTAACTAATACCCATACCAATTTGGAAAAAGATAATTCTTTTTTACATCTTGCCGGAATTGACGATTTAAAAAGAGGAAAACCTAATTTCAATCAAGCTCTTTCCGATTTCCCAAATAAGGAAAAACCTTTTTATAAAATATTGCTTTGTCATAATCCTGACGTCACAATCTATCCTTTCAAAGAACAACTCTCTAATTTTAATTTAATTCTTTCCGGACATACTCATGGTGGCCAAATCAGGCTTCCCTTCTTGCCACCGCCAGTAACCAGGACAAAACAAAGTAAACATGTCAGCGGCATGTCGCATCTAAAGAACACGGCCATTTATGTAACTAACGGTCTAGGCTATGGCTGTTTAAAACTCAGAGTGTTTTGCCCGCCAGAGATCACAGTTATCGATTTAAGTAATTAAAAGGCGTTTTCGGTCTTCTAAGTATCTGCTTTTACATAAGTATTTCAAACTTGTTACAAATCCATGACAACCCCACGACTTTTTTTCGTTATAAATCATCACATGTCGCAGTTAAAGGGAAACCTTAAATCGGCAGGTTTGAAAACTAACGGTATTAAAAAAAAGAGGATCAAATGGCAAAAAGGAAATTAAACAAAGCCGAAACAGTAAAGGTTGTACCACTTTCTGAAATGGATGATTTAGGATTAATTGCAAAATTTACCAAAGGCTGTGCCTTTAGTTATGAAGAATTAATTAAAAGATATGAAACAAAGGTTCATAGCTTAGCTTTACGTTTAACCAAGAATGCTGAAGATGCTGAAGAAGTATTACAAGATGTGTTTGTAACAGTATATAGAAAAATTGAAGGCTTTGAGGGGAAAGCAAAATTCTCAAGTTGGTTATATAGAATTACAGTAAACGCCGCTTTCATGAAATTAAGAAAGCATAAGAATGAAAATAATGTTTCACTTGATGAAATGTTACCGCATATTCAAAACAAAGCTCTTTTTGAAAAAAACCAATACGGTGCATGCTCCGATGCTTTAGCCGTTAACAATCAAATCAGAGAATCACTAGAAGGCGCCATTGGAAAACTACCTGATGATTACCGAGCAGTATTTATTTTAAGAGACATCGATGGTTTGGCCAATAAAGAAGTAAGTGAAATTTTAAGCCTCAGTATTCCTGCAGTAAAATCTCGCTTACATCGTTCAAGATTGATGTTAAGAAAAAGATTGAGAAAATTTTATAATGATTTTAGAAGTGAAAAAACTATTTCTTACGGTCCGCAATATAAACAAGCTGCTTAATAATTCTCTCCTAATTCTTTGTTTTACTTAAGGCCAGGTCTAAAAAACCTGGCTTTTTTATTGGATTTGACCTAAATAAAAATTAGAGTAATATCCCCGTTTTTTCAATAATCCAATATTTTTAATGGGGCTTATGATTGAAAGAAGCTTAGTCGAACAACAATTACAAAATACTTTAAAAGGCGTAGAATTTCCCAAGCTTGGAAATTTATATAAAGGTAAAGTTCGTGATTGCTATGTTCAAGGGGACAAAAGAATTTTAATCACTTCAGATCGCCTTAGCGCCTTTGATAAAGTTTTAACGACCATTCCTTTTAAGGGCCAAGTCTTAAACCAAATGGCCTCATACTGGTTCAAACAAACAGCGCACATTGCTCCTAATCATATTATTTCCGAACCACATCCAAATGTTTTTATTTGTCGGCAGGTAGAAATTATGCCGATTGAGGTTGTGATTCGTGGCTACTTAACAGGTAGTGCTTGGCGTGATTATCAAGCGGGGAAAGCAATTTCCGGAATCACTCTTCCTCAAGGAATGAAAAAATCTCAACGTTTTGAGAATCCTTTGATTACTCCTTCCACTAAAGCGGAACAAGGAACTCATGATCAGCCGATTTCTTCGGAAGAAATAGTAAAATCCGGCATTGTAGAGAAAAAACTTTGGGAAGAAGTTTGCGAAACGGCATTGAAGTTATTTGAATTCGGCACAAAAAAAGCCGCAGAAAACGGCTTGATTCTTGTTGATACGAAATATGAATTCGGAACAATCACTCAAGCTAATGGCAAAAAACAATTGATTCTTGCAGATGAAATTCATACTTCCGATTCTTCTCGTTACTGGATGAACTATAGTTACAAACAACGCTTTGAAGCGGGAGAAGATCCAGTGATGTTAGATAAAGAATTCGTTCGCCGCTGGTTAATTGAACAAGGATATATGGGAGATGGCACTCCTCCGGAGTTCACTAACTCTTTCAGAGTTGATACGGCACTAAAATACATTGAAGCATTTGAAATCATCACCGGCACTCCTTTTCAAGGGAAAGTCGGAAAACCGGAAGAAGAAATTAAAAAGATCCTGGAAGAATTAGTTTGATAATAAAACGTCGGAGCACGGACTTTAGTCCGCACTCCGACGTTTTATTATTTCTTCAGCAAAAGATAAAGAGATTCGGGGAAGATAAAAGAAAAATCAAAGCGGGCAAAAGTAATCCGATCTCCATCTTTAAGTTGAAATTTTTTGATGTTCTCGGCGCTGCCATTGACCATTGTTCCATTAGAAGAACCAACATCGCTCAGTAAATACTTTGTGCCATCAATTCTAATTATGGCATGTTCTTTGGAAATTGAAAAATCAGGGATCACCAAATCACTTCCCGGTTCACGTCCAATAGAAAACAGATAACGATCTTTGGAAATTGATTCAGAGCTTTTTACCAGCGGATATAATGCTTGCTGTAAAGGAGCGGACTCCACAGCTATTTTTGATTCAGCAATCAAACTTCTTGCCGGAATAAACATTAATGTTTTTTGTCTTTTTCGCGGCAATGAACTTTCTTCTGTCTTAGCAGAAGAAAGTGTTCCTTCATGAATAGCCGAACCAGCAAGAACCGGATGTTTAAGATAATCAACAAACTCTTGAGGTTCAAAAGCTTTAGCAACCTCTCTTAAATAATCAACAGATACTCTACCTGAAGAGCTCACTACATTGGGAAGATCTTCAAAAAGTTTTATTTCGTTATCAGCCACAATTACTTTAACAAAAAATTAATTTACTTTCTTTTCAGTTTTAACTTGTCCAGGTACTTTGGGGGCAAAAGTCATCCCCATTTTAGTTCCCAGCATATGGGGTTTTTCTTCTATAATAGCAACTTCATCAAGCTGTAAGGCAATCTTATTAAAAACTAGTTCACCTAAATCTCGATACATCATCTCACGACCTTTAAATCTCATTTGAAAGCGAACTTTGTCACCATCGGCAATAAATTCTTTTGCCCGATTAAGTTTAGTTTCCAAATCATGTTTATCGGTATTGTAACGAACGCGGAGTTCTTTAATTTCTTGAACTGCTGTTTTTTTGCGAGTATCTGCAGCTTTCTTTTGTTCCCGATATTTTAGTTTCCCGTAATCAAGAAGTTTACAAACTGGAGGTTTTGCAGTTGGAGCAACTTCCACTAGATCAACACCATTATCGAAGGCAAGCCTAATTGCCTCTCGGGTAATCATTGGTCCTAACTGTTCTCCCTTTAGACCAATCACCATAACTTGAGGAGATCTTATTTGTTCATTAACCGCATGTTTATCAGTGCTTTCTTTGCCTCTGTCCCTGTTCCTAAAATCTGCCATCAAAAAATTTCCTCTGTAGCTCCTTAAATAAAATGTTAATAGTTATAGTTGCATTGCAAATATCTTAGAGTAATAAAAGTTTCAACTATTTCCAAGTTTTTTATAAAAATACTTTGACTTACTATAAAATTTAAAGCTAGACTTAATGGATACCTAATAATATGTAAGATTTTAAAGGCTTATCGATGAAAACTTTAACTTTTTTAAAACAACTAAGAACTATATTCCTAGCAAATTGCTTGCTCTTAATTGGCCTTTCGGGTTGTGATTCCGGAGGATTACTAGATCTAGCATTTAATCCACCATCAAGAAAGCCCATTGATGACTCCAAAGTTGGAGTTAATAATTTTTTTATTCATCCGGAATTTGGTTCAATAGATGCACAATATTCAGAAATCAAAAACACCTTAGGGATAAAATTTATTCGCGTACTTCTGGCCTGGACAGATGATGTCCAAGCTGGTCCAGGAAGTGATAAAAATTATTCTTTCTACGATAGTATTTTAAGCCAAATTCCTTCCGGGGTCGATGTCTTAGTTGTTTTAGTGCACACACCAAGCTGGATGACAAATTCTTCCAATTGGATTGGCAATAATCCCCGTTCAACTTTTAATGAACAATGGGTTAGGCCGACAGTAAGAAGATATAAAAATGTTGGTAATATCGTTGGTTGGGAAATCTGGAACGAACCAAACGTTGTGACAGTAGCATCCGATAGTGTGATGGGATTCAGTGATCCGGCCAACTACGCCGAAATGCTTGCTTCTTCTTCCAATATCATTCACGAAGAAGATCCCGGTGCCTTAGTTGTTATGGCGGCAACAGAATCAATTCAACAAAATTTTCCGAATAATTTAAACTACAATAAACAATTAAAAGATTTGGGTGTAGAAAACTTCACTGATGTTTGGAATGTGCATTATTATGGAACCCGGTATGAAAGTGTTATTACAGAAAATGGTGTTAAGGATTTTCTAAACGGTATCAGCAGAAATATCTGGGTTACAGAAACTGGTGAAACAGGTCCTAACGAACAACTAGCTTACGTCGAAACTACCTGGCCTTTTCTTACTGAAAATATTCCGGGAATTGCCAGATTTTATTATTATGAATACGGCAATACTACTCCACTTGATGTTAATTATGGACTAAAAACAACAGATGCAAATTTTCCTGTATCGGATTTGTATGTTCATTTAAGGGATGGGTATTAGGTCTTGCAACAAAGCAGTAATCCTGATGTCTGATTTCCGAATTCAGAAATCTGATATCAGACATCTGTAATCAGAGAAACATTAGCTGTTATAGACTCTCAAATCCTCACTTCTTGAACTTTACCGTTAACTAGTTTTCTCGACCACACTTCATTTTGCTTTACTAAAAGCACTTCCGGATTAAAATTCATAAATAAACCATTTTCTACAACTCCGGTAATTTTATTAATTTCATCTTCCAAGGAAGTTTCTATTTTATCAAATTTAGCATCCAGTATAAAATTATTATTTTCGGAAATTGTCGGACCATATTTTGTTGACGCCATCCGGAGCACCACTTCTTTGGCACCAATTTTCTTTAAACGATCTTTAACTATATAAAGTGCCTCCGGTATGATCTCTACGGGAACAGGGAACTTTTCAGAAAGTTTGGAAACAAGTTTTTCCTCAGTAACCACAACTATCCAATTCGGCACTTGACGGGCTATGATTTTTTCAGCAAGCATGCAAGCACCACGACCTTTGATCAAATTAAAATGTGGATCTACTTCATCAGCTCCATCAAACCCCCAATTAATTTTTCTAGCATTAGGTTGCGCTAAAACAGAGATACCACAAAATGCCGCGATCAAAGCAGTTTGTCTGGATGTGGCGACTCCATAAACTTTAATTTTTTCATTTTTGATTCTTTCTCCAATTTCCTTGATTGCCAACTCTGTTGTAGAACCTGAACCTAATCCGATGAGTTCTCCATCATGTACTCTGCCTGCTAAGGCTTTCGCTACTAGTTCTTTGGACATCTTGTTCTCCCTTTTGCTGTCTTAATTAATTATAAAATTTGCAAAAGCTCAAGCTTTATTATAGCTCCTTATTTTTATGAGCAAAAACAAAGAGATTATTAACTCCAAAAATGCCGCTTATTTCTTGCTTTTAGTGGGAGTTATTTTTAGCTTTGATGGTCTACTTAGCAAAATAAGCGTTGCCTCAGGAATTACTTTGCTGACCTATCGCTCCGGAATCTCTTTTTTAATTCTCTCTTATTATTTAGGATTTCCTAGCTTAAGATTTTCTTTTAAAGAATTTCTTACTGCCCTCTGCCTGGCTCTAACCTGCATTTGTTTTTTTGCAGCAATAAAACTGACCAGTGTCAGCAATGTGATTTTTATCTACGCGACCAGTCCAATATTTGCCGGCATTTGGGGAAGAATTTTTTTAAATGAAAAATTTAAAAAAGTCGATTGTATTCTTATCCCCTGCACACTTTTTGGAATATTACTTCTGCTAATTGAAGGAGTGAGTTTTGATTCCTATCTGGGAAATTTCCTATCACTGCTAACAGCGATATTTTATTCTCTGTACGCTTTAGGAATGAAAATTCAAAATGAAGAAAACCTCCTACGTCCAGTACAACTCTCTCATTTGATTTGTTTTTTATCATTACTTCCTTTTGTCTATGGAACAACCATCAACATCACAGATTCTTTAATTATTATTTCTCTTGCTCTTTTATCGGGTGCATTTAGTTTTATTATTTTTGCAAAAGCGCTTAAATATGTAAGCACGCTAGAGTCTCTGCTCATTCCTTCAGTGGAAAATGTGCTTACGCCTTTTTGGGTTTTTCTTTTTTTAGGGGAAGTACCAACTTTGTTGGCAATAATCGGTGGAATAATTGTGATCGTCTCAATTAGTATTAAGTCTTATTTGATTGCTAGGAGTTAGGCTGATCAGCCTTCCCTGTTTAATTAAAAGATCTTTTATGATATGAGTTGACTATGAATAATTTTGACTCACAGGATAAGTTAATAGCAAATATGACCGCTGAGCAAAGAATGCTTACCGCCCTTAAATTATATAGTTCCGCTTATGAATTAAAATGTGCTGCGATAAAACAACTAAACCCTAATTTGAGCCCAGAAGAAGTAAAAAAAATAGTTAGTAGGATTTTTTTAAATGCAAGAACCTAATATATTTTTAATTTTCCTAAGTATCTTTAATGAACTAAAAATTGAATATGCTGTTACTGGAAGTGTTGCTTCTATCGTGTATGGAGAACCAAGATTAACACACGATATTGATTTAGTGGTTTTACTTGAAGAAGAAATGCTGGCTCAACTGAAAACCGCTTTTCCTGAAAATCATTTTTACCTTCCTCCTGAAGAAGTAATTTTGACTGAATTAAAAAGAACATCTCGAGGTCATTTTAATATATTACATTTCGAATCGGGATTTAAGGCTGATATATATTTAACTGGAGACAATCTTTTTCAAAAGTGGGCCTTAAAAAATAAAAAAACTTATTTTTTAGATAACAAGCAGATTTTTATCGCACCTCCTGAATATGTAATAATTAAAAAATTAGAGTTCTATAAAGAAGGAGGTTCGGATAAACACATTCGAGATATTAAAAGTATTTTTAAATTCTCAAAAGAGTTGATCAATAATGAATTTCTCGAAGATTATTTAAGGAATCTTGGTCTAATTGATCTCTATGATCAGATTTTTAAAACAAAATAAGGGTAATCAGCTCTTTATCCTAAATAAAATAATTATTATTAAAACCTAATTGATTCGCAAGAATCCGGCAAATCGTTTGCTCAAATAGACTTCATATCCATCAACCACACCATCAGCTCTGACCATTCCCTTAATAAATTCATAAACCTGCTTTCTTTGATCAAGAGTGAAGTTTGCTTTGACATACTCTGCGATATTGGATGCTCCACGACCCGAACCCAGCGTTAAACGAGCTTGATCGACAATTTCTTTTTTTGATTAACGCCTTTAAGACTATTCAAAATCGAAGATATTATTTGACTCATATTCCTCAGCTACATAGATTAAAATTTTAAAGAATATAATCATTAATAATTTTATTTTATAATACTTACTTCATTAAGGCAATTTTGTTTATAGCGGCTAAAGAAACCTCTGCCGGTCTAGTTCCCGCGTGATTGATTACTTGCTGGGCTAAATTAAGTCCTGATTCTAAAGCGCTTTTCCAATCGCTTGTTTGAATGTAACCTAATATAAATCCGGCATTAAAAGCATCTCCACCGCCTGTGCGATCAACGACTTGCACCATTTCTGCCCGGACGGATATTACCAATTCTCTGGAAATTACACTTGCTCCCTCTTTGCCTTTGGTAACAATTAAAATTTTATCGCTCAACTCTTTCCATTTTTCAAAAGGGTTTTCCTTGCCCAGCCAACGAACAAGTTCGTCCCAATTCATCAAACAAAGATCGCAAATTTGTGCTCTTTCTATAGACTGTGCACCATTGAATTCACAAGAAATACTACTGCCATTTGCTTTTGCCATTTTAATCAGTTTTAAAGCAATATCTTCCTCGCGAAATGCCAAATGTAAGTGCGAATCTTTGCCAAAAATTCTTTGATCGAGAGAATTTACATCAAACAAAGCATTGGCCCCGGCATAAGAAATCATGCTTTTGCTATTAGAGTTACTTAAAACCACCGTGACTCCGGTAGTTGTATTTTTAAGAAGCTGAATATTTTTTATATCAATTCCGACTTTTTCCAGAGAATTGAGTCCGATTTTGCCAAAATGATCGTCTCCGATAGCAGCAAGCATTTTAACTTTTAATCCGGCCTGGGCTAACCAATAAGCGGTATTCGATGCAGAACCACCAGAGGAAATATTTAAGGTTTTTGCTTGAACTTTTTCGTGCTCTTCGGGCAAACGTTCTATTTCATAAATTAAGTCTTGCTTGATGTTGCCGGCGCAAATAAAGGTTTTATTGGATAAATTCAGCATTAAACTCCCGGAATAAAGCAATGCACCCTGAGGGATTTGAACCCCCGACCAACTGGTTCGAAGCCAGATGCTCTATCCGGGCTGAGCTAAGGGTGCATAGTAAGTGTTTTAGTAAAATACAATTAAACAAGCAAGCTTTCAGCCAGTTGTTGATAACTTTTAGACTTGGAAATATATGTTTCTGAGAGCATCAGGGCCCTTCGTAAATATAAATGCAAGTCATACTCATAAGTAAAACCAATGCCACCGTGAACTTGAATTGCCATTTCTATCAGCTGGGGAACAAATTCACTGGCAAATCCCTTTGCCCCAAGCGCTGCTTGAGGAAATTGTTGAGAGTCATTATCTAAACACCAAACAGCAAAACGATTAAGACTGATTGCTTGCTCTGATAACAAACACATCTCGGCCAATCGATGTTGTATTGCCTGAAATGAGCCAATGGCCTTGCCAAATTGTTTACGAATTTTTACATACTCCAAGGTCATTTCTAAAACTTTAGCGGCCACCGCACAGAGTTCCGAAACAGCAAAAATAGATATTTTTTGCAGTAGTTCCGTAGAAGCAATTCCTTCTTTATTTAATAAAATACTTTCAACATTTTTTAAACTAAGATCGCTATATTTTCTTATCAGATCAAAGCTGTTTATTTCCGTGCTGCTTAGACCAGGTGCATCGGTTCGCAGCAAATACAAATTAATTTTATTTTTCTCAGAAACAGGGACTATTAAATAGTCCGCTTCCTTTGCTGCAGGAACAAGTTTCAAGTTCCCGTTTAACAAACCAGTTTTAGCCTGAATTTTAAGATCATTATCAATAAGACTAAAGGCCGCAGTTGCCGTTTTCTTTCCGGAAATTATTTCCGGAAGGTATTTTTCTTTAATTTCTTTCGTGGCAAAAGAATTAATTGTCCAAATTCCTAAAACTAAGGTTTCAAATAATGGTAAAGGAAATAAAACCCGGGCCGCTTCTTCAATCACAACCGCTAAAGCGCTGTTTCCCAGACCCAAGCCCTTTTCTTCTTCCGGAAGAAATGCAGAGAAGCAACCTAACTCAACTAATTGTCCCCAAAGCTCGTTCCTTTTTTTATCCTCGAAGCTTTTATTAAGAATTTTCTTAAGATCTTCTGTTTTAATATTTTTAGAAAAAAATTCCCTTAAAACCAAAGCAATATCTTGAAGTTCGCTTGATAGTAAGAAGTTCATTACTTATCCTATGCCCAACATAGCTTTAAGGTCTTCTGAGGGAGTCCAGGGAGGCTGAAAAACTACTTCCACATGGGTTTCCTTAATTCCCTCTAATTCCTCTGTCTTTTCCTTAACTTCTTGCACCAGTTGCGGTCCTGCCGGGCAAGCTACCGAAGTAAAGGTCATTTTAATACTTAATATGCCGTCTTCTAATAAATCAATGTTATAAATTAATCCCAAAGTCCAAACATCAATATATAATTCCGGATCTACTACTTTTTTTAGCGCTTCAATAACATCATCTTTTGTAAGCATATAAACTGTTCCAGAATCTAAGTATTTATATTAATAATCATATCTATCATGACTTTATATACAGAAGAAAATTTAATTTTTCAAAGAAGCATCAGACAATTTGCTGAAAAAGAAATATATCCCTTTGTTACCAAATGGGAAGAAGAAGAAAACTTTCCTTCGGAAATTTTCAAAAAATTGGCTGCTTCGGGTTTCTTAAGCATTCTTATTCCGGAACATTTAGGGGGAATCGGCGGAGATTATACTATGGCTGCTGCCTGGGTGGAAGAATTCGGAAGAATTCCTACTTTGGGTTTTACTACAGCAATCAACATGCATTCTTTGGTGATCACTCCGGCTTTGGCCCGCTTTGGTTCTGCCGAAGCTCTTGCCAAATGGATTCCTTCAGCTTTAGCAGGAACTGCCATTGGTGCCTATGCCTTTACAGAACCTAATGCCGGGAGTGATTTGTCTCAAATCCAAACCAAAGCCGTAAAAGAAAAAAATTTTTATAGACTAAGCGGCAGTAAAATTTTTATCACCAATGGCGCCAGAGCAGATTTTGTAATTGTCTTGGCAAAAACTTCTGCCGATCATGGTTATAATGGTTTTTCCAGTTTTGTAGTGGATACAAAATCCGCTGGATTTTCCGTCAGTAGAAAACTTTCAAAACTGGGTTGGCATTGTTCGGATACGGCAGAACTGGTTTTTGACAATGTGATTGTCCCTGAAACAATGCTTCTGGGAAAAGAGGGAGAAGGTTGGAAACAAGCAATGGCTTCTCTGGAATGGGAACGGGTGATGTTAACCCTTAATTCTATTGCCGGCGCCACTCATTGCTTGGAACAAACAATCACCTATATTAAGGATCGTAAAGTTTTTGGTAAACGAATTGCTGATTATGATTTAACACAAGAAAGAATTGCCGCTTATTGGTCTAAATTACAGGCAGTGAGAAGTTATGCTCATTACGTGATTAGATTATTAAACGAAAAAAAGCCTTGCAAAAAAGAAGCAAGTCTTGCCAAATTAAATGCCACAGAGCTTGCTATTGAGCTTGCCGATAAATGTTTGCAAATGCATGGTGGTTACGGTTACACGACAGAATTTCTGCCTGAGCGCTGGCTAAGAGATTTGCGTCTGAACACCATTGGTGGAGGAACAACTGAAATCATGGCCAGAATCGCCGGAAGGGAACTTTTAAAATAGATTCTGCTTCTTTAAACGCTTATATTGCATTAGAAAAACCGCCTTAAAAAAGTATTAGTCAATTTTTGCCTGATAACAGCCGTTATAATAATCATCATTGATCCAACAAGTTTTAACGGCGAAAAAGCATGTTCGAGCAAAACAGCATTAATTCTTTCTGCTTAAGTCCTGGCATAATTCTCAATAATCATTTCAAAATTATTTCCAAAATCGGAGTGGGTGGAATGGGCACTGTCTATCTGGCAAAAGACTTAAGTAATCAGCAGCAAGTCGCTCTAAAAGTCCTGCATCAGGAATATCATAAAAACAAAGAATACGTAGAACGTTTCATTAGAGAAATAAAACTAATGAATTGCATTGAACATCCGAATGTCGTCAGAACTTACGACATTTTCATTGAAGATGGTTTGATTTACTTCACAATGGAACATGTATCCGGAAAAACATTGGAAGAGATTATTGAATTGGGAGAATTAAATTTAGAAAAAATTCTAAAAATATTTACAGCCATTTGCCAAGGACTTGCTGCGATTCACCGAGAAAATATTATTCACCGAGATTTAAAACCAGCTAATATTTTAGTTACTGAAGAGGGGACAGTAAAAATTATTGATTTTGGAGTAGCCCGGCCAACGGATTCTAAAATGACGATGAAAGGCGTAAAAATAGGCTCTGCTTATTATATGGCACCGGAGCTTTGGCTTGGAAAAAGTCCTAGTCCGCAAACCGATCTTTATAATTTGGGAATTCTGCTTTTTGAATTGTTAACTCAAGAGCTGCCTTTTGATGGAAGCAGTTTATCGGAATTGATGAAGAAACACTTATCTGAAGAACCTCCTTTGGCCAGTAGCATTAACTTTCATGTCCCCAAATGGTTGGATAAACTCGCACTAATGCTCATCCAAAAAGAACCGGCAGATAGATTTGTTTCTGCAAATGAAATAATTTTGTTTATTGAAAACAATAAACATCGAACTTCCCGGACATTGCCTTCAGTAGAATCTCCAGAACAATTATTTGTAAAAAAAGAAGTTGTCGAACCAAGCATTTTAAAACAAAATTACAGAAAAACTTACGTCTGGACTCTGAGTTCGACAAAAATTTTTAATGAATTAAACGATAAAGCAAAAAATGCAAATAGTCGTTTTCGGGCGACAACAATTACTATCCCTCTGCCACAAAAAGCTGCTCTTTTGATTTGTATTGAGCCTCCCTCAAGAGATGTTATTTTTTTTGGTTTGTTCCTTGCCTCTTTGCAAATTGCCGATGGCTTTTTAACTTCCAAAGGCATTTCTGAATTCGGAGTTACAGCAGAAGGAAATCCCCTTTTGAATAACTTATTTTTGCAATATTCTCACGATCAAGTTTTGATTATTAGTAAATGTTTGGCGATACTCTTGGTCATAGGACTCAGTGTTTTTGCGAGAAAAACATCTTGGGTAAAAAATATTATCAATACTCTCTCCTGTATTTATATCTTTGCGGCGATTATCCCTTGGATTTATGTGCTCTATATTTATCGATAAAATGCCCTAGTCGACTATAGTTTTTTCCTCAGCCTCAGTTTATTAAGTGCTGCCGTAATCAATCCGAAATAATGAACTTAGGTTTAAAAACCACAATTTATTACTTTAATAAACTAAAAATCTATGGCTATTAATTCCTTAAATAAGTCTTCTGAATTATTCAGTTTTAATCAATTGGAAAAAAGTTCAAAGAGCGTTCGGAAAGGGTTTGAAGAATTATCTTCCGGAAAACGAATTAATAAAGCCTCAGATGATGCTGCCGGATTAGCCATTGCTAGTCAGTTACTATCAGAAGATGCTTCGCTCAGGCAGGCATCGAGAAATATTAGTGATGCTGTCTCACAAATCGCCATTGCAGATGGTGCTTTGGAATCAACCTCAGATATTACTGTGAGATTAAACGAATTAGCTACTCAGTCTGCAAATGGTTCTATATCTGATGACCAAAGAGCGGTCTTGAACCAAGAATTTCAAGCATTAAAAGGAGAACTTGATCGAATCAATCAAACAACTACATTTAATAATAATCAAGTTTTTGGTTCGACTACCACAATACAATCAGGAGCAGATGGAACTTCCGGCTCGCAAACCGAACTGAATATCGGTAACGTTGATTCTGCCGGTTTGGGACTAAGTAATTCCGATATTTTAACTCAAGCCGCTGCTCAAGCCGCAATAAATCAAACCAGTGCTGCGATTGAAAATATTGCAGCAAACCGGGGACAAATTGGGGCAATTGAAAGCAGACTATCTTCGGTGTACCAGAATGTTCAAACAAAACACTTAAATAATGAAGAGGCACGAAGTAGAATCGAAGATGCAGACGTAGCAAAATCATCTTCTGATTTGGTAGCCGCGAAAATAAGACAAAGTGTGGGAGTGGCCACTGTCGCTCAAGCTCTACAACAAACTGGCTTGGTCTTAAAGTTGCTCTCTTAAAATCAGTTCTTTAAAAATACAGCTGCAGCATTTTTTGACTGAAGATTAAAACCAGAATTATGGGCATCAGAAAAAGTAGGGAAAATTAAAAGAAAAATCACTGATAAAAGAAACGCTAAAAATAAAATAACTTTTACATTTAAAATCAACATATGACACCTCCGAAACTGTTGATATTTAAGAATTCAAAGACACTTCTTAGCTAAGTCAAATTATAAATTAGGAAATTTATTAATCAAGATGATTTAAATCATATTTGCTTCTAGTGACTTGATTTTATTAAGATAATCTGAAATTGTGAAGTAATTTAACGAGACTAGAAATTTAAACTTTGTAATTAATTGGAATTTCCGCATACGTAATTAAAAGCATAATACGTACGGAGTTTAGTTTACAGTCTCAATTTAACTTCTTCAAGCAATTTCAGTATGCGCCTTGATCCTGCTTTATGTAAATATATTTTTCTATTCTCTATCTTAATTTTTTCTTCTATTGTTCAAGCCCAAGAAAATCATAATGCCATAACCATAATTGATGTCGGAGAAGGTGATAGCATTCTGCTGCAATCTTCCGGAAAAACTGCTTTGATTGATACCGGCAATCTAAAATCAGCTCCAAAAATTTTAGCTGTTCTTGCTAAATCAAAAATCAAAAAAATTGATTATTTAATTTTCACCCATCCTCACCCCGATCATATCGGCGGTGGGTTTGGTCTGATCTCCCATTTGGAAATTTCAGAAGTATTTGATAACGGAGAAGATCTTACTGCAGTTCTTAAAAAAGATCCTACTGTCCGTTGGTATCAAGAATTATTTCGAGATCAGTTAAAAGCGAAGTCTTTAAACCAAGGCGCTGAACTGAAGTTGGGAGATTTTAGTCTGAGCGTTATTTGGCCTCCAAAAAATGGATATATTGAAGATTGGAATAGCAACTCTTTAGTGATCCTGGTGCAAAAAAAGGAATTTCGTTTACTCTTAATGGGTGATGCTAATTTAGCAACAGAAAAAAAATTACTTAATAATATCTACAATCCTTTTTTAGAAAAATTGAAAAATGTGGATCTGATTAAAGCTGGTCATCATGCTGCAGTCGATACTGCTGATAATGATTTTATAAATTTTATTAAACCAAAGATTACCTTGGTTAGTGTCAATAGTAATAATATTAATAATTACCCTTCCAGCAAAACTCTTGATCGCTATCTCCAAATTCCATCAAAAATCTTTCGTACCGATCTTTGTGATAACATCAATATAAATTTTTCTAATTCCAATACCTATCAAGTGAGCGCAAAATGCCAATAAAAATTAAAAAATTTGCGCCTCAATATTATATCAGCAATCTGACTATCTATTGGGCAAGTTTTTTGATTATTTGTTCCACCTTTATGCGCTATGTCGTTGATTTTTTATTGTTTAATTTAGGAGGCATGGCCGGCATTGCAATATTTGTTTGGATAATCTTTGCTCTGGCTGGCTTGACTGCTGCTTGCTTTTTATTTAGAAAATTTAATTTCAAAATCTGGATCATCGAAGCAATAGTAATCCTTATTGGAATTATCTCTGCCTTGCAGATTAGTGATCCTGTGGAAAGAATTCATTTAGTGGAATTTGGTTTCTTGGGAGCATTATCAGCAAGCGATCAAGCCGTTAATAATAAATTTATTAAATCACTTCTATTTGCAATGTTAACGGGACTACTTGTCGCAACATTAGATGAAACTTTGCAATATTTTATTCCTCGAAGATTTGCCGATATTAGAGACGTAATTTTCGGATTATTAGGATCCACTTGGGGTGCAAGCATTTATTTAGCTGCAAAAAAATAAACTGATTTCCTTAACGGTGAAAAGAAGAAAAAGCACTGCAGATTTTTCTATAATCTTTTGCACTAAGCCTAGCTTGTTTTTTCTTGGAGTAAACTAGAGAAACATTTTTAGTAGCTAGTACTTGATTATTATAGGAAATATTAAAATCCAAAGTTAAGGTTTTTTTCACTTTAGGCACTTTGCCATTAATTTGAACATTGCCATAAATATCGGAATTAAGAGTTTTAATCGCAGTGGAGCAAGCATTGTTATCAACGCTTAATAACAGTTGAAGATCTTTATTAGCGGCTGCGCTATTGGCGCCGACAATAGTGATTTGGCCTTTTTGATCTGGAGTTAAGCGATCGAGCAGTATTTTATTCTTTTTCATTATTGTAGCGACATCGATGGAAAAAGAAGGTTCTTCGGGCTGAGGATTTTCCGGTGTGGGCTGATCGGGAATCGGATCTTCCGGAATTTGATCGGGCGGTAAAGTGCGAAATAAGGCCAGTAATTGGCGCAAGGCTTCTGGTTTGTTTGTGGGTGCCGCTGCTCCTAATTGATCTCTGCTATTTACACCATGACAGGAAGCACATACGCGAATTTCGCCGGGAGCAAAGCTTAGCCAATAGCGCTCTCGCACAATACCTTTGCCGCTAGAATCAGTAAGCTGCCAACTTAAGGCTCGCTTTGCTGGAACAATCGCCGCCATAGAACCATCAGCAGCAATTTTTACACTGCCCTCCGGACCTCCTGGGTTAGGCACATTAAGAGAGATTGAATCATGGAGTATCCGGGAAAGAATCCTGCGCCCCACTCCCGGATCAGCTACCCCGCCATAACCTCTAATTTGATCACCTTGAAAAAGTTGTAAGTGAGAAACATCATAGATTTTACCAGAGCGAGAGATTTTTTTTGTTTCAGTGCCTGTGACCCGAAGATTATAAGGTTGTTGCAAATCTAGAACATCCCTGCTGGTAATATTTCTACTGACAATTAACGCAAGATTATTGCGATTTAAATAACTTTTAAAAGCAGAAAGATCGACTCCCTCTTCTGCAAAAACACTGGCCTCGGGTGTTTCCAATAATTCTTCTCTCGCTGCTGGACGAGAACGACTAACTAATTCTACAGGCTGCAGTTCCCAAAGTGACCCAGAATAAGTAACTAAGACATCAGGATCATAATAAGTAACTGTTTTTGTAATACCGGAAGTAAGGACAGTTTGTGGCTGCCAATAATTACCAATTTTCACTAAACTCTTTAAACGAAATTGATAACGTGTTTGGGGAAATTCCCTGGAGCCATCATTATCCTCTTCTCTCGTCTCCGGAGTATGACTGGCGATCAGAGTGCCAGTGCTTAGTGGCAGGGGATTACGATAATGTCCGGTATGAGTGGCATCGGGAGAATTTGTGTAACTGGCAGTATCTCGGTGCGTGATATAAGTAATTTTCATCTGATCGGCAGGAGTGCTGGGATTTCCGTTAATACTGATAATTTGGCCGGCAGCATGAGTATGAAATTCCGGTGCATCAATGCCCAAATAAATTCCCAAGTGCAGTGGATCTTCTCGAATTTGAAAAAAATTATCAATTTCTTTATTGTTGAACCTGGAATATTGTCCGTAGTATTCTGTTAAATTGCCATCGTTGTTAAAACTCTGCATAATGTATCCATGCAACTCCTGGCGTCCAATATGATTTAATGTTTCATGCCCGGTTCCATCTTCATTAATTTGCCAGGGGAAAAAATGATTGATTGTAAAAGTATTAAGGGTTGGGTCGGTAACATCACGATCCGAGCGTGGTTCCGGAAAAACCTCAAGTTGAGAATTTAGTTTCTCAGCAGTGGCACTTTCACTGGCATAATTAAAGGCCCCATAACCGTCTCCCGCTTGTTGGTCGCGTTGCAAATGATCCCAACGGCTGTAGAGAATTCTGCCAAAACTATCAATAATCGGGTTAAAAGCTCCTGATGGGGCATGGTCTAGTAGAACCAATTCCCCGCTTTGCGGATTTAATCGCCAAAGGCCACTATTGGAAGCAGTAGATTCATATTCATCAAGTTGCGGATAAAGATGTCTCGTCCCATTTCGGGGACGATCGCTTACAAAAAATATCTGATCGGCAGTTCCATAAGCCGGCATGACGTTATTAAAGTTCGAAGGTTGATTGGCTATTTTTCTAATGATCGGAGTTTCGGTTTTGCCTAGCCCGGTAATTTCATAAAGTTGCCAGTAGTAATCATTGTAAACATATTGCTCAGTAGGAGATCCAATCACCATACTAAAAATTACTTTCTCTCCGCTCCAATGTACTTGCGGATCGCGCACGGCAATAGAAGAAGTATTTTGAAAACCATCCACACCATAACCAGCAGCACGAGTTAAGTTTTTTAAGCTCCCATCATTGTAACGGATATATAAATCTCCTCCTCGCGGGGCAGAATCAACTGCGCCTTGATGATTGGCAAAGGTCGACCCAATGGTAGCGAAATCTTGCGGGTTAGGGACTTGGGTGACGAAAATAATGTCTCCGGGGGCTGCTTGGGAATCGGCATTCGGAATCAAGCAAAGTAAGAGTAACATCAAGAGCTTACTTTGTTGAGTGAAACCTCTCATAAATATACCAAAAGATACAGATACAACTATCTATTGGAGTTAAATGCAATTAATATGCCGTTTTATAAGGGATTTTGCTCAAGCCGCTTTTTTACTTAAATTAAAACTTAAAACCTCTTTTTTAAATTGAGGGATTTTTTTTAATTTTTTGTAAAGCAGTCCTATTTCACTGTTTTTTTCTTGCATTCTTTCAAGAATAAAAAGTCTTATATCTTTTTCGATATGCCAAAGGATTAGTGGTGCCCCATCTTTAGCACTTTCCCATTTTGAAACTTCTTTTTCAGTGACACAAAATCTTTTTGCAAAATCCGCTGCTGTCATCCTAAAAGCGTGTCGAATAAATTGAATATGAGCACCGGTTAATCTTGTTTTTTTATGGGCAAGCTTTTGCAAGATTTCTTTTCTGATGACATCATGTTTCAATAAAGGCATCCATTCTTTGTTTAAAAACAATAGAGGGACATTGAAAATTTTTACTGGGAAACCGTAACCATAATCTATATGGACTTTTTTAATTTTTGTTTTCATAAGTTAAGATCAATAGCGGTAATAATTATTAAAACTTCCGGAGAATGTCCATCTTCAAAACTTACAACAATTCTCAGTTCTTTTCCATCTATAGTTTTTCCTCTGATAGCATAATTCCATTTCTGAAAATCATTTTCATAATAATCCTTTTGCCGCTCATGATAACCATTGATTAATACATCAAAAATTTCCCATCGACGAATACCACGATCTATATATCGCTGAAAAACATGCTTCGTCTCAACATACAAATTAGCATTTATACATTTAAAAATTAAGTTTTTAAGATATATTGAATCTAATTTACCTTTTCTTTTCATTCTCACTGTTTTTAAACCCCAAGTGATTACAGTTCCCTAGGTTGTCTTATTCGCCAAGATAGAAGCTATTGATTCAAAAAATTTACTTTTTTAGGAAAAAGCATTAAAAATTAGTAAATAAAAACTTTTAATTAAACTTTCTATGAACAACCTCGATCCCTACAAAGACATTCGCCGTGAATTTTTTATCAGTTATTTTGAAAAAGCACTTCCTTACGAAGATTATCTCAAAACTGGCGCCCCAGAACATTTAGCTAAATGGAAAAACTTTGAAGGAAAATTACAACTTACTCCCGAACAGAAAAAAATAATCTCTTCTTTTAAACGCAAAATGCCTGTCTTGGTGCTCTCCGGCACCTGGTGCGGAGATTGTGCCCGGCAAGGCCCAATGCTTAATCTGATTGCTAAAACTTCCAATGTTATTGATTTAAAATTTATTGATAACAAGCAAAACCCAGAACTGCAAAATGAGCTGAGAATTAACGGTGCGGAAAAAGTTCCTGTAGTAGTTTCTTTTTCCGAGGATTTTTTTGAAATTAATCGTTTCGGTGATAAGCATCTAGGCTATTATCGGGACAAGCTCGCCACAGAACTGGGTACAAGTTGTGATGCCGGAATATTTGCGCCGACAAATGAACTTAATGCAGAATTAAATGATTGGCTCTCACACCAGGAAAGAATCCAAGCAATCCTT
>CAYOOT010000027.1:0-31187 GCA_964405665.1 uncultured Bdellovibrionales bacterium
TTTCTGATTTCTGATTTCTGATTTCTGATTTCTGATTTCTGATTTCTGATTTATTCCCGAAACAACCTTTTCATCCCCGGCGCCATTTCCTGTTCTCTCATTTCAGCTTCTACTTCATCCCTACTCATCGAGTGTTCTCTTTGATAAAGCAGAATAGAGATAAAGCGGGCAATTATCCCCAAAACAAAAACTACAAAAAGAATAAAAATAATCAAATTATTTTGTTTGCCGAAAGCTTCCTGAAATATCTCTGGGAAAGCCTTGGAAAAATCCAACTGTTGAAAGTATTTTGCCATATTTGCAATATAAAAATTACTTAATTGTTTAAAACAAAAAACTCCTACGGCCAAAAAGCAAAATGCCATAAAAATACTTAAAATCCTCTTATTAAATTCAGAAAAAAATTTAGGGAGAGCAAACAATCTTACAAATCTCAGGCTGAGTAAACCAAAGTTGAAATAAAATTTATTTTGTAAAAGCCCCAGTCCCCAGATTAAAATCAATATCGGAAGAAAAATATTTACCAAGGCCAATTTGAAAAAAAAGGAAAAAAAGTTCTTGGTATAAATTGAAAAATCTTCCGGATGGGGATCGATTATTGTTTTTAAGGAAAATAATTGCGGCAACAGTAATTTCAATATCGAGAAACTGATGCCGATAAAAAGAGCGGCAATTAAGAGATCTTTAGAACGAGGTAAAAATCCCGAAGCTCGAAGTTCTTGAATTTTTTCCTCAGTTGCCGGATAATTTTTTAAATTGCTGGCCATTTAAAGGAGTTTCCTTAATTCTAAGAACTGATTCCCATTAATATTTTCTTTAATTAGCTGATCCAGAACAGTTTCGGAATTTAAAATTATGTAACAAAGTAGTAATAGCACTAATTGAATTAATGTTGCAGAAAAAACAGCTTTTTCTGCAAAAGCAGAGAAGTATTTTTTCACAAAGGCTGAACAAAGAACTAAGGCAAGAATACTCACAAATAAGGGCAAACAAAAAATTGTTGCCACACTAAAAGAAAGTTTGAAAAGCGCGGTAATAATTGTAATTGCCGTCTCTTGAAAATTTTCATTAAAATCAAATTCCAGAGGAATTTGAGAGAAACCCTCAATGAAAAATTGAAAAACTAGGTTTAAACAATTAGTAAAAAAACTAAATAAGAACAAAAAAACTGCTAAATATAATACTTGAAAACTGTTTCTTGATTTAATTGTTAAATATTCCGCCTCAAAACTTTCGGAAATATTTCTAGAAACCCAAAGAGCAATAAGTTCAAAAGAAATTATGATTGAGCCAATAGTTAAACCTAACAAAGCGCCAATGGCGCTTTGTGTTATTAGGCTGATTTCGGGATTGTCACTTTTGCTTAAATAGGGGAAGAAAAAAATTAGAAGAGCAAATAGAATGGAAATTTTCAGACTAAAATTGATTAGTTTATTTAAAAGAAAAGGGCTAAGAAAAATTACAAAAAAAAGTATTCTTAAGAGGAGAGCTAAATTATAATTTTCAATACTTCCTAGATAGTTCATTTAATCTGCTAGTGATAAAAATCTGCCCCGGACCATATTCGTAAAGCAAATTGAAATATTTCTTTGGAAAATGAATCGGCATAAATATAAAATAAAGCAATCAATCCCAAGAATCTTCCGCAGAGGCCGATAACTGGGTCCTCAATTTGTGTCACTACCCGAATAACTCCGGAGATAATCGCCCCGATTGCCATTGCTCCTAAAATCCAGCTCCCAATATGCAGGCTGAGTTTTAAAGCGTTAACTAAAAGTAATCCTTCCATATCAATAAGTTGAAATAATATTTGTAGTAATTATTGACCAACCATCAAGAGTAATAAACAGCAAAATCTTCAGTGGTAAGGAGATTAAACTGGGGTTAAGCCGATTAAAATCTACTGCTGCAAGAATAAGAGCAACTAATAAGTCTACTACGAGCAAAGGAAGAAAAAGATTTAAGCCCGTTTTAAAAGCTTCTTTCAGTTCGGAAACCACAAATGACGGCGCCAAGACTCTCCAGGAAGCGGCAAGTTCCAAATCTGGATTTTGCTGAGTTTTATTTTCTAGCTTCAGCGCCAGATTGGTAAAACGATTTACTTCTTCCTGTTGAGCATGTTTTTGGATAAAGCTTTTCCATTTTTCCGCGGCTTGACTATAACCAACTACTCTTTTTTGTTCCAAATCTTGCGCTCCCTTAGCTGAAGCAATTGTTGCTGCAATAACATTATTCGATTCTTTAATTTGAGGATACATTACAAAATATGTCAGCACCAAGGCTAAGCTTGCGGTAACAAAAGAAGAAGGTAGACTATCAAAGCCAAAACCAAGTTTCACTATACTCAAAATCGTCGATATTTTTACATAAGAACTAAAAACCAATGCCAGCAGACAGAGCACAAAAGCTCCCACTAAAGGTAGTCCCAAATTTGAAAAAATCTCAGTAATCATAATAAATTCTCAATAATATCGAGAGAATAGGATACTTATGTTTTTAAGGCTACTTTTTTTTCTAGGAGTGAATAACAATAATAAGTGTCGAGCAGCTTGAATTAATTACAAAATCTGCTCCTTTTGAATGCATTTATTTATAAACTTATGGCTGATGTTGCTAGAAACCCTACACCTGCTCAAGCGCCCTCTGCAGTTCTTCCGGCAAAACTTCCGCCCGTAGTCCTTGCCCAAAATAATACTCCTGCAACTCCAATTCAACCAAGAGTTGAACCTAAAACTATTGAACAAAAAATAAAGGATATAAAATTTACAGATTACTTTTTTGGGGTTTCGGCAGAATATCCTGGAGCTTTGAGAAATTTGCATAACGCTGCATCCGATCTGCTTTTTCTTGCCTTAAAAGATATTGCCAAAAACGACCCCCCACTTAAAAAGTTATTGGACGATAATGCTTTAAGTAGAATAGTTCCTAAAATGACAAGAGATCAACAAGGTAATTTAGTGCCAGTTCTTGATGAAAAAGGGAAGCCAGTACCAGCGACAGTTAACGGCTCTACATTTCAACAACTTCAGCCAGGAATTAATATTTTGGGCTCTATCAAATTCGATAAAGAAGGTAGACCTTTTTTTGAAAGCCCTATTGCCGATGCCAAGGGGAATCCCCAAAGAGCATATATTTCCGGACCTGCAGAAAAGATAGAAAAACTTCTGAAGACCAATCAGGGATTAATCAGCAACCTACAAGATTTTGATAAATTGGTGGTAGATATTTGTAGTGAAAAAAAATATGCAGGGAAAATTGACGGAGAAACGGAAATTAAAAACAGAGCAAAGAAGTTTTTTGATAATATGAAAGAACTTCAATTAAGCTTCCTTAATACTTCCGATGCTACCGCAAACAATCAAAACTATTATGCGATGAGAACCAAAATCCTGATGACTGATACAAAAATTGCCTCCGTAATGGGTAGAGTTGGGCAATCAAGTGCTGCTTTTTTAAAGGATCCTAACCGCGAAACCCTTGATAACACAGCCGCCTCTCTGGGAAGAATGCTTTCTAAGCTAAATACTGTCGAAAGAAATGAATTTATCATAAAACAAAATGAAGCAATAAGTAATAATTTAGTCAGATTAAAAGAAGGTAATTCTCCGACAATAGCATTGCTCGATGAGAATAAATTAAAAGATGATAAAGCTATTCCTCTGAGTGCCAAAACCACGCTAACAGGTTTATTGCCCAATGCAAAAGGCGAAAATCCGAATATTTCCTGGGAGGAGTTTAAAGAAAAAGGGGGGATTTGTACCATAACAGTCTCTCGCAGTAACAATAAAGGTGTAATCGACACACCGACATTTAAATTAGAAGCAAAACCAATGATATCTGCAACAACAAAAAAACCTTTTCTGCAATGGACATTAAAAGAAGTCGAAGGAGAAGGGAAAAATATATTATTAAATGGTAGAGAGGATAGCAAAGCTGCACTTAAAGCGGATGGCACTTTGCAATATACTGTAAATTCTCGAATATTATTGGAAGCATTTAACGCTACAAAGCCAGCTGAAGAAATAAACTTTCTAAAAAATATATCCAATGAAATGTTTCAAAGAAACCCTTTATTACAAGCTGATTATCAGTTACTGAGCTATGCTCAAGATGACAAAAAAATAACATTACAATGTCTTAGAAGAGAAAATGAAGGAGCAAAAAGAAAATATTCTCCTGAAACTTTGGAAATAAGTTTTTTAAAAGAAAAAGATCCCAATAAACCGAATGAAGAAGCAAGTTGGAGAATGAAAGTAACAATCAAAGAACCTTTAACTAAAGAAGAGATTGCAGCTAAAGCAGAATACGAATCTGGAGTAAAAGCTGAGGAAACTGCGGGATCTGCAACTAAAGTTGTAGCAACAAAAACATTTACTGTTAGTAATCCCGACACCAGTGATTCTCTCTTTAAAAATCCTTTTGTAAAAGAAATTTTCGAAGCAGCAACAAGACCTTCGCCGGCACTCTAATTCTCCCCTTTTTCCCACGCTGCAGATATTCTAGTACTATTTATAGTTTGATGTGGGAAAAAGGGGAGAATCAAACAACCTTCAGCACAAGTCGATCTTCGATCTTGGCAATTTCTAAATCAGTTATTTTTTCGGAATTAAACGAAAAATAAGGATTATAATTTTCTAGTTTTAAAATGGCTCCGCTAAATAAATAATTAAATGTTTTATCATTTAACACAGAAATTTCTACATCCAATGAAGGAGTTTGATTATTGGTTTCATTTTCCTGAGGAAAGAGTTTTTTTACTAAACAGGCAATCTCAGTTTCCAAAACCATCAGTTCCACTTCGGCAAAATCTTTTTGATTTAACCTTAATAAGGCTAAATTAGAAAATGGTCGATCCAAATCAATCAACGCCCCCACTCTTGTATAATCAATTAAATCAGCAGGTGTAATATTAATTTGATCCAGAACTAAAGTTAAAATATCATCCTTTTTTATTTTAACTCCTAATTCCAGAAGATGATTTTGTAACCAGTAGGTAGAAATTTTCTCGACTAAATTTTTCCCAATGCCGAACCAAAGAGAAATTTTTCTATTGCCCAGCAATAATTCCAATTTAATAGCGGCAATTATTTCAATTTCCTCAGTCCCCTCATTATCAGAATAATAAAATTTATCTTCACTTTTCACTTGGAAAGTCTTAGAAAGTAGGGAAAGTAATCTTAGTTCCAAATACTCCAATGCCAGATCCAAAGCATCTTCTGTGATTTGCGGGGAAAGTAAAGTAGCAATTGTTTCTTGAGTCAAGGCATCATAGCCGATCACTCCTTTTTCTTCCCCATATTCAAAAGAAACTACGCGATTTAAGTTGTCGGGGAAATAATCATATTTAGAAATTTTTTCCAGCCTGATATTTCCGCCTAGGGTCTGAACAAAACTCATCCAGGAATCAGCAATGCCGGGAAAGATCAGGGACAAGTCGGCATTAATAAAACCCTTGCTGCTAAGATAAGTGTTATTGCTCATGCGCGGCAGCAATTTTAGCCAATCCAGGGGCTTGATAGTAATATTAGCTGAATTTAGTAGTTTTATAGATCTTGTCATTAATATTTCTCCTACCCGCCTTTCCCCATTCAATAAAGTGATAAAATCAAAAATTTAAGGGAAAGTCGAGGTGAACTGTCCTTTTAGGACAGTTCACTCTATTTCATCTTTAACACTATTAAACACAAATGTTTCAGACTTTTTCTTTTCTAAAAGTTTTTCTATTTTTTGTTTTTCCATCCTTGCCGCCAACCATTCTTTTTCAGCCAATTTACTTCTCTCCACAGCCGAATTTAATTCTTTTAATTTTTCATTTTCTTCTTTCTCTAGGCGTTTCAGCTCTTTTTTCAATTTTTCTTTGTAGGCCAAGGCAGATTGGAGAATTCTTCTGTCCCCAACTTGCAACGCCTGTTTTTTAAACTTTCCTCCCCAATCATTAATTTTAAGTTCGACATCTTTTTTCTTTTTTATAATGTCTAAATATCCTTTCTCTCTTTCTTTAGTTATCTTTTCAACATTAAGTTTATATTGCAATGCTTTTTGCTCTTCAATTCCCCATGTTTTAACCAATGTCAGCAATTGTTTTGAATCATTCATTTTCTGCTTTGTTTATTTTCTCCAAGGCCTGTCGTAATAAAGTTCCAGATAATGACAATCTTAATTCGATTGGTAAAGAAAGCAAATCCTGTGCCGCCTTAGTGAGCACCGGGCCTCTTTTTTTATCGCTTAAAAGAAATTCAGTCGCATCATGCCCATCAAGTAATATTGACATAGCAACTAGGGCTTGTTCTTCTGCGTTTAAATTACGAAAGCGATTTAGATCGGACATATAAACCTATTCATAAATATCTCCTGATATACTGATCCTCCTGCGCCTCCCCTTTGGCTAAAGCTACGAAGGATCTGAAGGCTTCGGAGGATATAGTTCTTTTCATAAGTTATTCCTTAGAAATTTCTCCAATTTTCCCGGGATTTCCGCCGGGTAAAACTGCTTGTCCTGTGAAATTTGCTTCCAAAATGGCTGTTTTTGGTCCCTTTGATTGCAGTTGTTTTGGTTTCTTAAAAAGAAATCCCAACCACCAACCAATAAATATCCCGCAAAAAACAAAAATCCCCATTAAGACCACAAGAAATGCTCTAACCTGATTTTTCTGCTGTACCGGCACAATAATTGGCAGTAAATCCACTTGAGCAAGCGGCATTATTTCCGATTTTCCATCTGCCGAGGGCAAAGAACCAAATTTTAACTCTGTATCTAGATTAACTTTTAAAGAAGTAATTAAAATATCATCGGCATTTATTGTGGGAACTATTTGAGTGATAATACTTCTAATTTTTTGTTCTGTATTCTGGGAAAGATTTGGAGCGATGGTATTAAATTTAAGGACAACAGTTGCTTTAGCTTTATTCTGAACTGCTGGCTGATTGGGATTAAGATTTAATTGTTCAGGAGAAACTAAGTTTGATCTAATGACTACACGAGCATCTACTATTCCTGCCAAGCCTTGAATTAAACGCTCAGTTTCTAAGGCCAAGGCACGATCTAAGCGCAAGCTTGATATTTCTTTGATGTTCGGGGCAAATCCTTCTTGCGCCGTCAGCGCTTCTACGGTCTCTGTTTCTTTTTTGGGGAGATTAAATTCGTGCAGAATTTCTATAGATTTAAGATAGTCATCAGCTGGAACTGTAACTAAATATTTTTCATTTTTTCCGCTTCCTGATTTAATTTTTTCAGCAGAAATTCCTGCATGCTTCAGGCTAAGTAATACTTCTATTGCTTGCTCGGCATTTAAATTAGAGGCTACTTCTTCTTTAGAAGCGCAAGCAGATAATAATTGAGAAAAAATTATTAGCAGTAAAAAAAGGGGGTTATTTCTTTTTATTTTTTTCATACGGTACTAAACATACCATAACTTCATAATCCCCAAATTTCAACCAATCACCATGGTTAAGCTCGATTAGATGAGTTACTTGTACATAGTTTTGAGAACCGGCTTTTTTATAAAAGGTTCCTTTTTCACTTAATAAATCCTGAACCAATAATCCGGTTTCTGAACTAGCAGTAACCATACAATGAGGAGTTGATACACTAGAATCAGGCACCAACATATCTGCAGACCTAAGCTTTTGTCTAGCTATAAAAAATTTACCGGCTCTCACTTCACTAGCAGCTCCTCGTGAATCATTGCCAAATGCAATCAACCAACCGAACAGTTGCCCATCATTTTCCACAACCACTTCTTTATTTAAAGTATTTTCTAGGGCTGATTTCTTTCCATTTGAAGCTGTTGTAAAATTTTCAAATTGTGTTTCGGTTTTTGTTTCCATATCTACCTTTTTAGTTTGAGCTGGAATCTTAGCAGCTTTAGTGCCTACTTCAACTGATTTGGGAATTTCCGGACTTAAAACTGCCGCTTTTGTTTCAGCTAAATTTTTTTCTACAATTTCTGCCTTCTCTTTTTGCTTATTTGCTATGTTTTCTTGCTCTAAGGAAAGACTACTGGAGCTTGGTTGATCAAAACTGTAAGATTTTTCTATTGAAGCAGTATTTTTTTTCTCTTCAACTACACTTTCTATTCCAACATATTCAGCAATATCTTCATTTTTAAAATCAGATTCTTGCCTCCAGTCAGGCTTGGAAATAAATGCTTTTTCTACATTCACTTCCTTCTCGGATTCTTCTTCTGGTTGTTCCAAGTTAACTTTTAATTGTTCTTTAATTTCTGAAACTTGTTTAGAATCGGAAGACATTGTCCTTTGTCGCACTCTTGGTCTAGTTGCGGAACTATCCATGTTTTCTTTTTTGGATATTTCTTCAACATTTTCTTGTTCAGCAGCAGCTGATTTTTTTTCGAATTGATGACCACACATTCTACAACGGGTAGCTACTGCAGGAACTAAACTCCTACAACTAGGGCAACGAATAAATGTTAATTCTGTTTCTTCGGCTGACATATCTTCACCGTATTTCAAATCAAAAAATTATAACTAACTTAATGTTAATAGTAGTCTGATAAAAATCCAACTATCAACATCAAACAAAAAGCAATTAACAGAAAAATAAAGCCCAACGTAACAAATTTAAATTTTCTTTGGACTCTTATTTCCTGTTCATAAAAATCCTCAGTTACTAGCAAATCCTCATTTTCTACTTCGCTCGACAAAAGCTTTTGAGCCAATTCTGGTTCGACTGTCTCCAATTTAGAAGTCTTTCCCAGAATATCCAACTCAGTTTCTGCCTGATCATGCTGCAGAGATAAATCCTGAACAACAGGATCTTCTTTAGTAACAACTTCTTCAGATGCAAATAGTTGTTCTAATTTTTCAGAATTTTCAACATTTTCTTTGCCAGAAAATACTTCATCAGACTTAAACTGTAAAAATTTCTCATTTTTTTCTTCTGGAGAATCAATTTCTGCAGTTGTTACATCAATAAAATCAGAAAAGTCATCGTTAAGATAAGCATCTTCCTGCTCTTTACTATAGCAAAGAGCAATTTCATACTGATTACCTAGGCTAATAATCGATAAAGTTGGATTAAGTATTTCCTTTTTTTCCTGACGAATCAATTGTTTTCCATTTAAAGAAGTACCATTACTACTATTGTCCTCTAAAAAAATCTTCAATGCGTTTTCCCGACTGATCAATAAATGTTCTCTAGAAACATGCGGCGCATTAATCCAAAGGTGGCTTGTCGGATCCCTGCCTATTTTTATTTTTTCAAAATTATTTAAAAATATTCTTTTGGGATAAATTCGATCGTTTTTCGTTACGATACAGGGATATTGTTCGTTGTTATTTTGAGTTGTGATTTCTTTTGCGGCAATTTCTTGTAAGCTGGGAATTTTATTTAAATCTTTTTCATCACAAATTATATTAAAGGAAAGTAAATTACCCAGTTCGATCAGATCACCAAAATTTACATGCCGAGTATCAAAGAATTGCTCTCCATTAATCTTAGACATATAATTTGAATTTAAATTTTCCAACATTAATTTTGCATCAACATATGAAATGCGTAAATGCTCGCTGGCAATTCCTTCTCCTTCCAAACGAAAATCAGAACGTCTGGATTTTCCAACAATAAAAGGCTGTTCCATACTAAATGATTGCACGACCGGATAAACATCATTCATTACCAGAGCCGGATACAAAGGGGCCGATCGGGAGAATGCTGTTTTAACAATTCTACTTGCCGCTTTATCCGCAGATTCATCGGGCTTGAAAATTAAATCAGAATCTAAAACAGTGATTTTAAGATTAACTTCTTTTAAATCAAGCTCCGCATAGTTTTCATAGGCTTGCTCCAGGGCAACTGGAATACTAACGTCTGCCTTACTGTTGTTAACCACTTTGCAATAAAATTTTCTTCCCAAACCCCTGAAAATTCTTAATTCATATGGAAAATTTGTTCCTTCTAGCAAAACATGGGCATTTTCTGCAGAACCAATAACAAAATAAGGCCTTCTTACAAAAATTGTCTCTACAGGACTTATTCCATCCAAAAAATTAATTTCTAAAAAAAACATCTATCGAGTATTCCAAACATGTTGACAAAAATAATATGACCCGGCTTAACGCTTGATTTCACTCCCTCGATTTTCTGTTACCCAATGATTATCTTGGTAAACTTTACGCACTTCTTCATTATTTTCCGATCGATAGGCATCCAAAATTTCACTTAAAAACATCACTTCATTATGTCCTTTTAAGGCCTTAACCGCCGCAATTCGAATATCTTTATTCTTGTATTTCAATAACGATATCAAGATATCAGGAGAAGTAACATTTTCAAACTTTGGTATTGCAGGGAGGATAAGTTTCTCTTGTTTTGTTTCAATAATCGTTTCAAAAAATGAATCGTCTTTTACAAAAGAAAGTATTTTATCCAAAGCTTTTTCTAAGTCTTCTTTTGTTGCGTACTCAAAAGCGCTGAGAACGGCAATTGCCGAAAAAACCTCTTTCCTCTTCTCCCAATGTTTTGATTTTAACCAACGAACCAAAATCTCAGTCGTCTTATCCTCAATGCTTCGACCCGCTAGAATATCAAATGCCAATAATGACAACTCCGGATCTTTTGTTATTGGGATTGCTAATAACAAAACTTTTTCTGCTGCCGGAGAATACCAGCGACCAATAACGGTCAAGCCCTGATGATCAGCTTTGCCGATAGCAATATTGAGCAAAGCTTCCTTCACTTTATTATTGTCGGCACTATTATTTAAAGTAAAAACAGGTTCCAAAATCGCTTTTTGCGAAGAATCAAACAAATTTCTTTTTTGGATTTCACTGACTGCTATCGGAAGTAGAGAATTATTAAGAGCCACTAAGGGCTTTAAAACCCAAAGCAGGTCCTGATCACTGAGTGAACTTACAGTATCTTTTATTTCCATTTCAAACGATTTTGCCAAATTCATATTGCCCATAATCAAGGCCATCATACTTCTTCCTTCTATATCAAGGCCCGGAGAAGATTGAGCAATAAAAGCTTTTAAAAGATCGGAAAAAGTTTTTTCACCTTCATCAAAATTCAAAGCTGTGGCTAAAACCATCGCTAACTGCGGATCGCTGGCAAATATTTCCGCTAACATTTTTTTACGATATTCTAAATCTTTATTTTTATTAAATACTTCCAATAACGATTGAAAAATAGAAATTTCTGTAGGATTGATTTGTGTCGCTCTTATTTTTTCAAACCAGCGCCCCAGTTCTCTAGCTCCGATAACATCACCTTGAGCTTTAATTTTTTTTATTAATAATTCGATTGCCGGATATTGCAACAAAACTTCTGATTTACAATTGGCAATTGTAGCCAATATTGAATAAGATTTAGGATCTTCACTTTTAGCGATCTGTTCCAGTTCCGCTTTTTTTTCTTCAAAAGGATAACCTTGAATATTAAGATTAATCAATAAGGGTTCTAATTCCGGAGACACTTTTCCCTGATAAGATAACAAAGAACAATTATTTTTGGCTAATTCTGTTGGCTGCTCAAAATTCTCATATAGGAAATAAACTAATATTATCACTAAAAAGAAAACAATAATTATACTCAACTTAATTAAAGGATTCATTGCGTTGCTTTCTTCTTGATTTTCAATTTTCATTTCCAATATTTCCTTATTTTAACAAACCTACTTCTGCCACTAATTCCGGAGCTTTAAAATTCTCCAATTCTTGATAGGATAATACTTTCACCAAGTTAGAGGAAAATCTACGTTGATAAAATTCTTGAACTATTAAACGAATATCATTAGAGCTTAAAATTACAAGAGGAAGTTCTCCTTGCTCTAATACCGGAGAAAATAATTTATTGGAAACATCAATCAATTTTGTCTCAAATTCCGGTTCTAAGGGAGGTTTTCTTTTCCTTCCTGACCAATCTTCAATTACTTCCCTAAAATTATCTTCTATTTCTTGGGAAAGCGAAAAGACTCGGGGCTTATTAGAGTTAAAAATGCTCTGACAAAGTGAACGACTAAAATTAATTCTTATAAAATGATGCAATTCATTGATCCACGCTTGCCGATCTTTAATTTCAGTATTAAATGCTGCAAATTCTGCTACAGTTTCCAGAATTAATTTAAGATCCCGAACATTAATATTTTCACTGAGCAGCCGTCTGATAATTTCTGTAAATTCGGCATAAGAAATAAGCTCTTTTTCAAAAACTTCCTGGATTAGCTCAAAATTATTTTCTTTATTTTTATTAATCAAATTCTTAATTTCATTTAAGCCGATTATTTCTTCAATAACTTCAAAAGCAGCACCGACTACTTGGTAAGCTAAAAACAATTCAATGGAAATTATTTCAACACCTAAAGTAGCCAAACTTTTTTCATTTTTATTTTGTAAATTAACCCAAAAGCCTTTTCTATAATCATAAGGATTAATTTCCGTATTAATAACTTCTATGCCAAGAATATTTAAAATTCTAGAACTACTCATCACATAACTGGCATTGATATTGACTTTACCTTTTTTAACAAGTTTATCTCTAACTAAAACTTGAAAAGAAAAATCTGACAAACTATTTTTTGTTACAATATGTACTCTGGGAAGGGTAACTCCACGAGTTCGATAAATCTGATCGTTTAATTTAGAAAAAGTCTCTTCCAAGGAAATAAAAGACCCTTTTTTATTAAGGCTCTTTAAATAAGGCTCTAAATGATTCTGATCAATTTCAATTGTTAAAACAACAACTTCTTCTTGAGCCAAAGAATCTTCTCTAGCCGCAGTTCCATCAAAACCTAAAGAAGATTTTTTGCTAGACCAGGATAATAAGCTCTTATTTGGAGAACCATCTGCTTCCTGATCCAAATTTAGATTATCAGAGAATTTTGCCAAATTGGTGCTGGGTAAAACCCAAAGCATGGCAAAGCCTAAAACTATCAATAAAACTCCCATTAAAAATAAAGCCAAAAAGGGCAGTCCCGGAATGAAAGAAAGAATCAATAAAGAGCAAGCCACCAATAATAAAATTCTAGGTTCGGCAACTAATTGAATAAAAATATCAGAACTGGGTCCCTTACTTTTATTGTAATTGGTATTAGTAATAACAATTCCCGCTGCCAGAGACATCAGCAATGATGGAACAATATTAACTAAGCCATCTCCAATAGCCAACAATCCATAGATATCTATTGCCTCGGAAATTTCCATTCCCTTTCTTGTTCCAATAATCAATCCCCCCACGGAATTTGCAAAAACGATGATTAAACCAGCTATCGCATCACCTTGTACAAATTTCATGGCACCGTCCATCGAACCGTAAAATTGCGATTCTCGGGCCACTGTTTCTCGACGATTAATTGCTTCTTCTTGTGTAATGTTACCCGCCTTGAGATCGGCATCAATTCCAATTTGCTTTCCCGGCAAGGAATCTAAGGCAAAACGTGCCGCTACTTCAGCTACTCTGGCCGAACCTTTGGATATAACAATAAAATTTATTATCGTAATTAAAGAAAAAACTATTGCTCCGACAACAAAATCATTCTGCACTACAAAAGATCCAAAAGACTTAATCACTTCTCCGGCAGCTTCAATCCCTTGATCGCCATTTAATAAAATTAATCTTGTTGAAGAAACATTTAAAGATAATCTCAGTAAAGTTCCAAATAAAAGAAATGTTGGGAAAATAAATAATTTTACAGGAGAATTAATCGACAATGTTCGCAAAAGTAATATTAAAGAAATTACTAAGTTAAAAATAAGCAAAAGATCTAAAATCAGTCGAGGAATGGGAACGATTATAAAACAAATTAAAACTAGAAATACTGTGGAAACTAAAAAACCGTTATATCCTAAATACGCTAATGTCCTGAGCCCATTAAAAAAAATTTTCCTTATATCGAACATATCTGCAATAAAACATAGTAAAAAAAATTAAGCTATTACAACGTTCGGATTGATCTTGTAGGGGCGCCCTTTATGGGTGCCCGGTTGACCAATATATTTTGGAATTCCGGGCACCCATAAAGGGCGACGCGCCCATCGAATGGGTGCCCCTACATTGTTATTGACTGCCAAACGCACCGATCATTTTAACCATTAGACCGGAAAATAACAAAGCAAAAAACCCCGCAAAAATTGTTACTAATGGACCAGTTGCTTTTACCGGCAAGGCAGAAATTTTCCCTTCGATATATACCTGTCTTTGAATCATTACAGAGTCTGCCAATTCTTGTAATTGCTTGGATAACTCCCCGCCGTGCTTGGAACATTGTGACAAAAACATAAATGTATGTTTGAGCTCTAAAATTTTATAGACATCAGCAACTTCAATCAAAGCTTGTTCTAAATTCAAACCTGAACGAATTAATTTTTCCACACTAACAAACATTTCTGTCACTGGGTTATGAGAATCTCTTTCATCAGCCATAGTGACTAAATGAGAAATACAAGGTCCAATATCCAGAGCACTGCTTACTCCGATTGAAATTTGCTCAATCACCAATGGCAAGTAATACATAATTTCTTCTTCTCTGGCTCTGATACGTCTTTCCAACCAGGACAAGGGAAAAGCAAAACCAACCAATAAACTAATTAAACAGCCGACCAATAATAAAACCGGACTTGAGGCTATCAAAAATAAACAAATAGGTGTTCCGACAACCGCAACAATAAATGAAATTATCCGAAATCTGGTAAACCAAGCTTTGTCTTCTTTGGAATAGAGGCCTGCACGAAACAGTTTCTTTTGCAAATCTTCTGCAGCAGTCGGCTTGTTTTTTCTAACAGTTTGTTTTTTGATGATGTCATAATCAATGTCATTAGGATCATTTAATTTTTTTGTTTTCTTGTCGTAAATTTCCTCAACTGGAGGTGTAACCCCTTTGGACATTAATGCTTTAACATCCCCTATTTTTGAATCGGAAGATTTTGAACTAAATAAAACATAAGCTATCGCTCCAGCTCCTGCTACCGCTAGAAAAACCAAAATGATAATTATAGTTGTACTTTCCATTGACCCTGTTATATTTTTATATTTGTAACCTGCTTGGACCAAAAGAATCCCAGAAGCACCAAACCTAAACCTGTTTGAAAAATCTTTTTACCCGTAGGATG
This sequence comes from uncultured Bdellovibrionales bacterium, assembly GCA_964405665.1. Lineage (GTDB taxonomy): Bacteria > Bdellovibrionota_C > UBA2361 > SZUA-149 > CAZDWZ01 > CAYOOT01. The sequence continues at coordinate 15,067 of CAYOOT010000027.1, forward strand.
ATGTAATGCGGGCAATATTAAATCAGGAGAAGAAACAGCCAAATATCCCAATAGTAAAGTCATAATTAAGGCAATCATATAGGAAGAACCTTTTTCCATTCCCACTACGGCAACTGCTTGCTTGCGAAATTGTTGTCTTTTTCTAACTTGTTTAGCTAAACGTTCCAGTGTGCCAGATAAGGCACCCCCAACACGTCTACTAAGTAACAAACTCTGAACAAAAAGTTCAAGTTCGGGATGAGGGATATCTTCAGCAAAGGCATTAATCGCTTGCTCTTCCGTTAAACCGAGTCTTAAACGTTCGATTAACAGTTCAACCTCTGCTCTGACTAAGGAATCTTCATCTAATCCTTTTGCTGCCGCTTCCAAACCTTGAACGGCATTCATTCCTGTTTTCAATAAACTGACATAAGATAATAATAAAGCAGGATAATCTTTGTCGAACAATTCAAAACGGTTATTTACGGCACGATCTAAAAATGAGGTAACAATCATTGGCACAAGCAGAGTAACGCAAAAAAACAAAAAGAAAGTAACATTTAAATATACAGGTATGATTATTGTTAAAGTAATCAGTATTTGAATTAACCTAAATTGCGTTGTCGTGATATTCCAATGGGCATATTTTAGTTTTTTTTCTAAAGTAATTCCGCTACTAGTGGCTTTTTGCTTATCAGTTATGCCAATTTCCGCCGCCGCCGCATAAGCAAGAGTAGTATTATTTGCTTTAAGATTTTTATTGTTACCTGTTTTCGCAGCTTCTCTTTGAGAAAGAACAAGACTTCTAAGATTGGAAGAACCTTTTGGGGCGGTTTTTCCACTGAATAAAAGTAAAGCAATTCCTATCACTAAAACTAGAACTAAAACTATCAATGCTACTATTACACCAATACCCATACTATTCCACCTTCCAAAGGCCAATCATAAACTTGATAAAACTATTAATGCTACTATCTATTATACTAGCGCCCATACTATTTCACCTTCCAACTAGAAATTTAAATACACTGCACTTATCAATTTAAGGCCGGTGGTTTAACGAGGTGCTGCTATTTCATTTTCGCCAGACCGATCAGAAACTTGATTGTTAAAGCCGATATATCGTGGAGCATCCCCCAGATATATCCCGTTTCTTTCTAATACTTCTTCAAAATAACTGGAATATGAAAGAACTTCCCATTGCGGATTTTCCCCCGGCTTAACCAGTTTGAACATCGGTCGAACTTGAATGTTCCCTTCAACAAAGTTTCCCACTTCCATAACTTCGGCAAGTCTAACTCTACCTGTTCCTCTTTCTCTGACGCTCCAACAAACTACATCCACAGCCAAGGCAATCTGCTGTCTGATAATATCGACGCTTACTCCGCGTTGTGCCCGACCTAACAAACTTTCCAAACGAGTCAAGGTTTCACGGGAATTTCTCGCGTGAATTGTCGACATTCCGCAATGTCCGGTTTGAGCAGATTCAAGAAAAGCTTCTGCCGCTTCCGGTGTTCTCATTTCTCCTAATATTACTCGTGTAGGACAAAGACGTAATGTGGTTTTAATATGTTCTTGTAATGTGACCTCTCCAATTCCTTCAGTATTTGCTGTTCGGGATACTAAACTGCGATAGTAGGAATGCTGATAATTTAATTCCGGGGTATCTTCCACACCAATAATTGATTCATCGGCCCGGAATTGAGTTCCCAAACAACGCATCAAAGTTGTTTTACCTGTTCCAGTTTCCCCGGCAATCATAAAAGTTTGCTCACAAGTTCTCACTAAGGCCGCAAGATAATTGATAATCAGCGGTGGAGCCACTTGATAAGAAACTAAACTTTCTAAAGTAGCTTCCGCTATCCGCGGAACACGAATTGTAAAAAGTGGTCCTTTTGAACCACAGACACTTTCGTGAACAGCGCATATTCGTTTTCCGTCAGGAAAAGAAGCGTCAATAGTATGTTGCTGTGTAGATAAACTTTTTCCCAGTCTTAATAAAACACGATCGATAAATGTTGAATATGCTTCATGTGAGGGCCAACTTAAGCCGGTCGTTTCTGACACTTTACCTTTTTGTAAGACAACCGTGCGGTAATCGTAACATTGAATATCAGTAACTTCTGGATTATCTATTAATGTTTGAATTACACCCCAACCTAATAAATCTTGCTTCAAATGTACTATCAGTTCTGCTCTGACAATATCATCAATAACAAAACCTCTGGTTGCACAAACTTTATCGATTGCTCCAGCAATTGCTTCTTCTGAAACATCTTGATTGGCATCCATGTTTTCTTGGTTACCCAATTCTCTTCTTGTTTCTCTCAAAACGGCATTAGCCATTGGAGATAAACCCGATTTGTTTACAGAACTAGGGGTGACTAACTGCTGGGTTTTAAACAAACCATTGTTTGGAGCAGTTTGGTCTGTGATTAAGTTTGATTTTGCTCTTGTTGAAAATAAGCCGTGTAGGGCTTCTTTATTTTTATCGTTACTCATAGTCAATAAATTCCTTTTTAATGACTGCTTTTTATTAAAATTGTTAACCTCGCTTTTACCAATTTCTGATTGGTAAAAGCAGGTAACTCCACCTTTTATTCAGCAGAAGGTTCTGAACGATCTACTGTCCATTTTCTTGTGCTTCTATGGTAAACATATTTAATCATTTTACCAGTTTTAGGATCCTTTGTGAGCATAGTTCCATCGGCAGGTTCGGCTACTTTAGCTACTTCAACTTTTGCTGAGCCACTACCGTTGAGCAAGGTATTGATGTCAATTACATCAGGATCTTGTTCTTTAGTGCCTTCTTCTTGATCTCCAACTAGGGATAAACTTAAAGTTCCCAGTGTTCGTGCCAATTCAATCTTTTTAGTGTCTTTTTCTGTAACAAGTAAGGTTACCGTAGTAGCTCCCGTAGTTACTTCAGCTTTACCAACATCAGAAGCTGTTAATCCACCTACAGAAAGAACTTTTGTAAAACGCACAATAGTAGAAACTTTTTGTTGTCCGTCTTGAGTAAAAGTCCAAAGGACATCAACTCGTGAATTTGGTTTAGCAAAACCTTCAACTCCGGAACGAGAATCAACAGTTATTGTTACCGCTCGATAACCTGCAGGAATGGTCAAAGGGTTAATAGTTTTAGTTTCTGAAATATCTTCCAAAATCAAAGGAACATTGGGAGATAAAAGTTTATTGGAAAATTTTCCAATAATTTGTTCCATATCTTTTTTTCTAACTGCGCCAAGTGGTACTTTATCCGGTTCAAAGGCAACAGTGGTAAACATTGTGCCTTCCAGTCTTGTTCCTTCTTCAATTCTTCCAGTTGGAACAACTATCTCTGTTCCACTTGAAGCTAAGGGATCGATTACTGGCTCAATAACAGGTTGATTTTGAACAGCTTCAACATTCTGACTGCTATTTTGCGAAATAATAACAAAGGTTATTAACAATACTGAAAATAATGTAACGACACATCCGATAATCCAAAAAATCTTTGTGTTGTTATTGTGCACCGCTGATGCACCAAATTTGGTCGCCATAATTCCCCCAAAACGAAGAATATTTTTTAATTTTAACTACAATTATTTAACGGCATGAAATTAACTACTACTTCTTTTTCTTTGCCTACCTCAATTGTCGACAAGACCACATCAAAGACTTAAGTCTTTTTTTTCATATAAAATAAATAATTACTCTAACTAAGAAATTAGCGCAAGAAAAAACACATAATATTCAATGGGTTAGCAGAGAAGATAATAAAGAAAGGGATGTTTTTAAAATTTAATCTATAGCACTAGCGGAACGAGAAAATGATGTTGAGGCATTTCTACCTAATAAACTTACTGCAGCTATGCAAACAACAGCTATCAAAGCTGCCAACAAAGCATATTCCAACATCGTAGCTCCCTTTTCCTTTGAACTATTTAATGTCTTCATAAATTATTTCCTAAAATTAAAAACTTAGAAATCTAATAATATCTCTCTAAGTTTTTTAGTATAAAATTAGTCTAATGAGCTGGCCGATTGTGAGAATGACTTAGATGCATTTTGTCCCAACAATGTCACTGCTGCAATACAAACAACTGCTATCAGAGCTGCCAACAAAGCATACTCCAACATTGTTGCTCCCTTTTCCTTTGAACTATTTAATTTCTTCATAAATTACTTCCTAAAATTAAAAGCTTAGAAATCTAATAATATCTCTCTAAGCTTTTAAGTGTAAAATTAGTCTAATGAGCTGGCCGATTGTGAGAATGATTTAGATGCATTTTGTCCCAGCAATGTTACTGCTGCAACACAAACAACTGCTATCAGAGCTGCTAACAAAGCATACTCCAACATTGTCGCTCCCTTTTCTTTTGAACTATTTAATGTTTTCATAATTATTCTCTAAAATTAAAACTTAGAAATCCGATTAGATTTCTAAGTTCACAATACATAAGCTTAGTCTATTGAACTGGCTGATTGAGAAAATGCTTTAGATGCATTTTGTCCCAACAATGTTACTGCCGCAATACAAACAACTGCTATCAGAGCTGCTAACAAAGCATACTCCAACATTGTCGCTCCCTTTTCCGAATTTTTTAAAATTAGATTCTTTTTCATTTTAACCCCCTAAACTAGTAAGAAATATAGTGTTGTTAATAAAATTTAATTAAAAATTTTATTCAGAAGAACACAGGAAAAGCTTCTATGTCAACTAAAAATATTGGCTATTCGCTTTTGGAAAGTAACTTTCCAATCCAGGAACTACTCTTTTTAGGATCAATTACTTGCTCACCTTTGTTAATTAAATTTAATTCCATAGCCACTTCTTCCAAACAGGCTCTCGTTGATTTTTGCCCCATACTATAAAGGGTTTTCCCACTTCCCGGCCAAAGCGCAGCTTTTGCATCTACTGGCACCGGAGGCAATCTCCAGGGTCTTGGACCTAAAGCATGTACTGGTTCTAATTCTGCTTCAATCTGCTGAACTGCCAAATGAGTACCGCTATAACCATTAATTAAAAAACTAATTCTTTCTGTTCCGACAACTAAAGCTTTGACATAGCTTAAATACAAATCAAGTGCCGTTAATCCTAAAACTGTATCATCAATTACAATCAAGACTTCATCGGCAAGACGCATTAAGGTTCCTACTGCCGGTCCAATTCTTCCACCGGTATCAATCAAGACCACATCATGCATCCCTCTGGCTAAATCTAAAATTCTTTGGCAGATTCCCATGCCATCTGTATGACAAACTAAATCCATTGCTTCGGCCATACTATCAGGCGGCATTAAAACAGAAACATCTTGACTGACTGGAATTAGCGCATCAACAATACTGTCGCGGGAAATTGGACGACCACCATTGACCCAACTACTGACAACCTTTGCCTCTGCACCATTTACTGTAAGCGATCGACAAAGATCTCTAGTTTCGACATCCAGATCCCATAAAAGTGTTTTTCTGCGATAAACGCTACAAACTTCGGCCAAAGCTGCTGTAATTGTCGTTGCGCCCGTTCCACCTTTGGCATGTGCAACACAAATAACTTTTGCTTCACGAATTCTTCCTTCACGCCTAAACTCAGCATGAATTCCGACAAGTTCTTGTAAAAGATCTAGAGGTGAAGAATCATCAGGAAGAACTTTTCTTACACCGGCAGAATGTGCAGATCTAAAGGCTCCTCCGGAATATGCTTCCTGAGTAACAAACATTACAATATGTAACCAAGGCATTTGCGATAAGGCAGCTCTGGCAATACCAGGACTACTTTCACCAAGACCAGAACCAAGAATTAAAACGTCGGCATCACGAATTTGATTAAGATAATCTTTATCTAAGACAAGCTTCACTCTGAGATCCAACATCTCAATATCGCTTTGATTAAACGCTTCTACTCTTCTGGCACAAAGTGCTTGTCCTTCTGCGGTTCTATCAACGATTAATACTCTCATTTTAAATTTTTATTTAACTTAATATTCTAGATGAACTTATTTTTTTGCAACAAGTAGTAAGATGCTATAGATTTAGAAAGTATGCAAAAGAATAATGTGGTTCAGCTTTTGGATGAATTTAAAAATTCACCTACCAAAACAATGAGAAAAGCACTCCGCCTACAATGAATCCTAAAGAAAAAATAAAGGTCCAATAGAATGCCTGCCAAATAATGCTTGGTTCAGACTTCGTCTTATCAATTGCCAGAAGTTTTAATTTTTCGCTTGAGAAATTACTTTGAGAAATAGCAATATTTGCTGCCGGATCTATTTTTTTCGTTTCTGTTTTTTTAAAATCAGTAGTATCGGGGAAACTCTTTTCCTGTTTTTTCAAAACATTTCTAATGGGATTATCTTCTTTATAGCTGGAACTAAAATCTTGATCCTCATTTAATAATTCTTCTGCATGAGTTTGAACCAGTGTTCCAGTTGATGTCGGCGTAACAACATTTAAGCCTCCAGCCATCATTTCAGAACCTGCACTTGAAGCTGGAGGTGAACTTTGAACTGTTGCAGTCAATTCCTCTTTTCCCCAGACAGGCATTTGTTTTGTCACAGCTGCCATTTTTGAGCTGCCCTCTTTCTTAAAACTATCCTGTCTCATGGAATTTGATTTAGGAAATAATTTCAAAGAAAGTGCAAATAAATCATCATGCATTTCTTGAGCAGTTTGATACCGATTATTCAGATCTCTGGCCATTGCTTTGAGGATAATTGCACTAAGTTCTTCGGGACAATCTAATCTGATTTTGTGAGGTGGTTGAGGATCGGTGCGCAAGCGCATTGTCATCTGCTCAATCATATTATTTCCCTTATAGGGAGCTTGTTTGGCAATCATTTCATAAGCAATAACACCAACAGCGTAAATATCGGAACGGGCATCAACTTGAGATTTTTCTAAATATTCAGGGCTAACATAATCTATTGTTCCCAGAACTCCGCCGTGTTCTGTTAAACGCGGACCACTGCCAGTTCGGGCAATTCCAAAATCTGTAATCTTGACATCACCATCATTTGTTAAAAGAATATTTTCCGGTTTTAAATCTCGGTGAATTATTCCGGCTTCATGAATTGCCTGTACCCCTGCACAAATTTGTAGCAATAACTTTAATGTGTCTTTAATAGATAAATGCTCCGGTGAAGATATTTTATCCGCCATATCTCCGCCACCAACAAACTCCATAGTGAAAGCAATCAAATCTCCATCTTTAAAATAATCATACGCTCTTACTACATTGGGGTGATTCACTCCATAGGAAGCCACAATCTCATTTTTAAAACGCGCTGCAATAATTTCATCACGAGCCACTTCAGAAAAAAGAACTTTCATTGCCACCAAATGACCAGCTAATTCGCGATGTCGGCAAGCATAAACCATCCCCATACTACCAGTTCCCAGGCATTTAATGACTTCATATCGTCCATAAACGATAGTGCCCGGTTGCAAATTTAAAAGATAATCACCTGACATTAAAAAATTTCTTTATTCCAATTTTTAATAATTATAGTCCTACACATCAACCCAACCAACATGGAGCATTTTCTATAAGTTGTCCGACAAAGTAATGTCAGATAACTTACGAAAAGAGCCGCGCTACTCCGGCTTTCTAAAATTAGGAACTAAACAAATAACAAAATGTCTATTCCCAAAACGAACCATATCACCATGTTCTACGGTAACCATGGAACCGGCAACATCAATTTCTTCTTCACTTCCTACTTTTCTAACTCCCGTTCCATGCTCGGAAAGCTGATCCAGTATTTGCACTTTTCCTTCTTTTGTTACACGCACAACTGCATGCATCGGGGAAACACTAGGATCATTGATGAAAATAAATTCTCCTTGATCGGTCGGTCGAGAGGTGATCAGCCATCTTCCTGCTCGCACTTCAAACATTTCACCAAATTCATTTCCATCAAAGCTAACTATAAAACCAATTAACTTGGAAGTAGGAGCAACTTTTTTTGGTTCTTCTGCCACATTGACTCTCACTCTCGGTGCTGAGCTTAGAGTTGGCGCAACCATCGGATCAGCCGGCTTGAGCACCGCCGCAGCCGCTAAAGGACGAGCTGCAACCAGCGGTTCTTTTTTTTCTATCGGTGTCTGCTTGTTCATACTACTCATAACCTGATTTAGAAAATTGGGATTCATTTTACCAGTAGCACGAGAATTTAATCCTTCTTCAGGATTGGAAACTGGAACTTGATCGACAACTCTATTAGGCACTTCTTCTACCCGAGGAGCGGATTCCATCGGAGAAACGGGGTTATTGACTACTGAACTGGCAACGGAACTAACTACAGGATTTGTTGCCGCTGATTTGCCAACTTCCGGCCTAGACCAATCATTGCCAGTGCTAACTTTATTAAGAGCGTCACTTGTTTGTTGCGGATCATTTCCCTTATAAAGCATCGCTCTTACTTGGCCTGTCATTTCAGGACTTAACATTACCGTCCTGTTGCGGGCACGAGAAGTGATGTTTGATTTTTGATTGTTGTTAGTTTCCTTGGTATCAGTTTTTGTTTCCTCTGTGTGTTCTTCTTCGCTTAATCTTTTTTGTTCGTCCATTTTAGCCTCCAGTTTTCTCTCAAATTAATGACGATTAATATAACTATTTCATTACCTGCAATAAAACCATTAAAGCGGTAATTACAGCTCCCAAACCAAAAATAAGTAAAAATAAGAGCAGTTTTTTACCAAAGGTCATTCCCAAATCTTCTTTTTTATAGATTTGAGACTTCCTGACTTTCTTTCGAGTTTTAGCGATGATTAGTTCTTCTTCTTTAAGTTTCCCTTTCAATGGAAGAACCGCAATGGTAATATTATCATAACCACCACGATTTTTAGCTAACTCTACAAGCTTGACACAAGCTTCCTGCGGAGATGTCACCGCACAGATTTCTCCAATCTCTTGATCGTTAATTAAACTATACAAACCATCACTGCATAATATTAATTTATCTTCTTGTTCTGATTTTGCTAATGGCCAAATCCAAAGTTTTTTAAAGTCTAATTGTAATTTAGGACTTGCTCCTAAGCATCTTGTAAGCACATGTGCTTGAGGATGATCGTTTGCTTCTTCCGGACTTAGTTCTCCCTTTTCTACTAAATCTTGAACATAGGTATGATCAACTGAAAGTTGTTTTAAACTTCCGTCTGTAAGAACATATGCTCGGGAATCTCCAGCATGGCAAATAGTAACTTCTTCTTCACAAAACATTGCTGCAATTACTGTTGTACCCATGGAGCTAAATGAAGGGTTCTGTCTTCTTAAAACAATGATCCTATTGGCTTCTTCTATCGCCACACGAATAGCTTCGTTACTATTTTCATAATCGCCATTTTCTAAAGCGCGACGAATAGTATCTATGGCCAACTGCGCTGCTAGTTCACCTCCGACAACACCGCCCATGCCATCGCAGACAACCCAAGCACGTCCGCTGGGAGATTCAATCACGGCATAACGATCTTCATTAATATCTCTCTCACAACCGATATCAGTCATTGCCGCAGGGATACTCTCATCTGATTTAAGTTCGCTCATATGTTCCTGACTTTTCATTTCTTCAATCATATTTTTTCATTTTAATAATTTTTATTTCATCAACCTTCTATTAAAAGCAGCATACTTGTCTGCTAATAGAATTGGGCTTAACATTACTTGCCTCAACTACTAAAAAAAGTGATGTTCTATATCACGTCCAAAAAAGGCAATTTCTTAAGAGCAATCTTCTATTCAAAAATTTCTAATAATTATATAAGGTTAGCTGGACAGAATGGCTCCGAAGAAGAAAGCCGATCGGGAAAAAGAAGATTTTTATCTATGAGAAAGTTTTTTAATTACATATAATTAAACTTATGCAAAAGAATAAAAAAATACTTACTGTAATCATCATACTCATTGCCCTGCTCTGTGGAGCATATTCTTTGAATCTGATTAAAAGTAAAAAAAAAGACTCTAGTCAAAATCATAATTTAAGCGCCAATACATTTAATATAACTTTAGTTTATCCTGAGATTAAGGATCTCAATGAACAAATTAAATCCGCTCAAATGGGTATCGAAGCTGCAATTAAACAATTAAATAGCAGTTCTGGGGGAATTTTAAAGAAGAAGCCCCAACTGATTTTGATCGGCTCTGACAAACTTAATACTTTCAAGTCCGATCAAAATTCCTTCACCAATTCTGATATGTTTATTGTTCTTGGTGGTGATTTGTTTATCAAAAAAGCCCTGGAGATACTTCATCCTTTAGGAAAACCATTATTTTATTTGGGGTTTGGTCGCTGTAAAACTCTTTTAAACAAAACAGATTCTTTACCAACTCCGTTAATTTATGGACTCGGTTTAACCTGGGAATCAACTATTGAACCTTTAATTCTTCATCTAATTGAAAAAGCTTATCCCAGAGGCACAACACAGAATGAACCGACATTTTCAGCAAGTTATTTTACAGCAGACATGAATGACGAAAGAGAATTAATGTTGGAAATGAAAACTACTGCGGAAAACTTAGAGATTTCTACCGCCAGTGAACAATATTTTGATATTAGAATTGCTGAATATTTTCAGGCAATTCAAAAAATAATTTCCAGCAAATCAAGCTTTCTTTTTGTAAGCAATCCTTTTATTGCCGGACAAAATTTTATGGAGCAAGCATTTCAGCAAAGCCTAACGAAAGATTTGCTAGTTGCAGGCTTAGGCACTTTCGAACAAGAATTTGTTTCAGCTCAACCAAAAGCTACAAATGGAGCGCTGACAATCAGTAATTACTACCCGGAAATAAAAACTCCAGAAAATGAAAATTTTCTCAAACTTTTCCAGGAAATTTCTCCAAATACTCAAGCATCCGATCTAGCTGCCACAGCTTATGGCGCCGTTTTACTAGCCGCAGCCACTTATCAGAAAATGAATTCTTTTGATAATGAATTGTTTGATAAAGAAATTAAAAATATCGAGCTTAATTTCCCCAATGGTAAAGTAAATATCAATCCCGATAATAATATTTTAAATCAAGAACATTTTATTGTGAAAGCGGAAAACGGGATTTTGAAACCTGTGGAACCGCTTGCTGTGGCGATTCATCCGAAGTTGAGTGGGTGTTATTAGTAAAATTATTTTTCGTAAAAACTAAGGCCTTTTCAGAAATCGGAATTCTGAAATCCGAAGTCAGAGTTCTGATCTCGGATTTCAGGTTACTGATAGCAGACTTTTAATTCCTTCGATCACCCATCAAACGCAGCAGATAAATGAATAAATTGATGAAGTTCAAATAAAGCCCCAATGCGCCAATAATAGAAACCCTTTTAAAATCCTCGCTATTTTCCGAAACTCCATAACCTAATTGTTTGATTCTATTTACATCATAAGCAGTAAGACCACAGAATAAAACTACACCCAATATACTAATCACAAAAGAAGCGGCAGAACTTGCAAAAAATATATTAATAACCATGGCAATTAATATTCCCCAAAGCCCCATCATGAGAAAACTATTCCAAGAACTCAAGTCTTTCTTTGTAACGTTGCCATAAAAAGCCACCGCAGCAAACATTGAAGCGGCAGTAAAAAAAGTTGTGGTCAAAGATGAGCCAGTATAAATTAAAGCAAGAGGTGATAATGTAACGCCATTCATTGCAGAATAAGCAAGAAATAAGGTAGATGCCTGAGTGGCACTCATTTTGTTAATTCTGGCTGACAACCAAAATACTAAAGCTATTTCTAAAATTGATAAAGTGATTACTAGTCCTGGACTAAGGATGGAAATAAAGGAACTGATTACTATCGCTGAAACAAAAGCGGTTAGCAACAAACCCAAAGTCATCCAAGTAAAAACAGACCTAATTAAGACAGCCTGTGCTTGCCCAGTTGTATATGTTGTTTCAGTAGAAGATTGTTGAAAATAATTCATATCTATCCTTATATATTCAAGCAGCTTTTTATTTATTAAAAAATCTTAGACTAATTGCCTAGTATATTTAATCATTATTAAATTAAAATGCCAATAAACCAAGCAAAAAAATAGGAGACTGTAAATTAAACTGTGTAATTAATTGGAATTTCCGTATACGTAATTAAAAGCATAATTCGTACGGATATTGGAAATTACACAGTTTAATTTACAGTCTCAAAAATAGTGGCGGATTAATGGAACTTATTGCTTGATTTTATTAGCTATTTTAGCATTAACTTTACTTTGGATTTTAAATCAAGATTTAAAGTATTATTTCCTGGAGCTGGTTCCTCCAATTTAAGAGAGATCTTAAATTGCCCATTTAGATTTTCCCGCGCTTGAAAATCACAATTCAAAGTTCCAAATGCCGTAGCTGAATTCGGATCGAAATTGCTATTAAACTCCACAGGAACAGTAGTAATTGCAGCGTCCTGATTTAAACCAGAAAGCAACACTTTTGCTTGAGAAACATTGGCCATATTACAATCTTCGGAGTTTTTAAATTTAAAAGATAAAACAACATCCGGTTTTAAATTTGAAATATTCATTAAACTATCTAATGATTTTAGTGAATCTTCATTGGCAATAGTTAAATTTCCATTAAAAAAAGCGATTTCCATAATTTGGCTTTTCCGATCATACATCGCGATATTACTTAACAAATCAACTTTTTTTCCGGCAAAAGTTAAAGAACTGGAATCATGAGAAATCTCCGTAATTTCAGGAACCCCTGGTTTAGAAGAATCATTTTTGCGATAATAAAGTATTGTAATAAATGCCAAAATGACCGCAAAAAAAGTTAAACCAAAAAAAATCTTTTCTATTATTCTAAGAGTTGAACTATTTTCTGCTTCCAGAAGTTCTTGCATTGAAACTTCTTCGGCTTGATTTTCTGTCTCTGTCTTTTCTTCTTCTGTTGACTCTACGGCAGTTACTTGCTGCAGTGATTTGCAATTTTCACAATATTGTAATTTTTCACCGACACTAGTTCCGCAGCCTGGACAAAGCATAAAAGTTAGCTCCCAAACAAATTTATTTCTTGATTGACGGCAATTTTTAACATCTGCATAAATTCTTTTCTGTCCACTTCTTCTGCTCCAAGTGATTCAAAAAAAGGGGTCATTTGCTGACAATCAATCCAACTGACTCCTTGATCTAACAGAAAGCTTACTAAATAACATAAAGCAAGTTTTGAAGCATTACTTTCTTTATAAAACATGGATTCTCCAGCAAACATTTTACCAATTGCTACCCCATATAAACCACCAATTAAAATATCTTCTCTATAGCATTCAATACTATGTGCATAACCCGCATTATGAAAATCAATATAAGCTTCAGTGATTTCGGGAGTAAGCCAAGTTTTATTAAGCTTGCCTCTATCTCCAACACGAGCACAATTATGAATAACTTGTGGGAAATTGTGATCAATAGCAAAAGTATAATTTCCTTTTTTTAAAATTTTTTTTAAGCTTTTTGGAAAACGAAATTTATCCAGAAACAGAACAGCTCTTTTTGGCGGAGCAAACCACATCATTGGAACTTTTTCGAAAATAGGCCAGGGGAAAATTCCATTTTTGTAGGCTTGCAATAAAGTTTCTACTTCCAGATCTCCCCCGATTGCCAGCAAGCCGTCTTCATCTGCTAATTCGACATCAGGAAACATAAACATAGTGATTAAATTCTCATGTAGGGGCAGGTTTTATGCCTGCCCGGAATTACCGAAAATGGTGGTGAAACGGGCAGGCATAAAACCTGCCCCTACAATAATTTCCAACATATAGGTAATTCCAGGCATGCCTCTACTTTAATTTTTACTAAATTTTCTATATTTAATCCGTTTCGGCTGCATCGCATCGGGTCCTAGGCGACGGATCTTATCTTGCTCATACTCCTGAAAATTACCTTCAAAAACTACAACCTGGCTATCTCCTTCGAAAGCAATAATATGAGAGGCAATTCGATCCAAAAACCAGCGATCGTGACTGATCACCATGACACAACCGGCAAATTCCAATAAGGCATCCTCTAAGGCACGCAAGGTGTTCACATCCAAATCATTACTGGGCTCATCCAGCAATAAAACATTTGATTCAGACTTCAGCATTTTAGCTAAATGCACTCTATTCCTTTCGCCCCCGGAGAGCATTTTCATTTTCTTTTGTTGATCTTGGCCGGAGAAATTAAACCTTGCACAATAAGCGCGAGAAGAAATTTCACGTTTCCCGATAATCAGCGTTTCATTGGGCCCCCCGGATATTTCTTCCCAAACACTATTTTCTGGATTGAGATTTTCTCTGCTTTGATCGACATAACCTAATTTCACTGTTTCTCCGACAGTAATTTTTCCGGAATCAGGTTTTTCTTGTCCGGTAATTATTTTAAATAAAGTCGTTTTACCGGCACCGTTTGGTCCAATTATGCCGACAATACTGCCCGGTTTAATATTAAAGGAGAAATTTTCATATAATAAATTATCTCCAAAAGCTTTAGTGATCTGATCGGCCTTGATCACCAATTCTCCCAAACGAGGTCCCGGAGGAATGAAAATTTCCAATTCATCGATTCGCTCTGACCTTTCTTCGTTATAAAGTTTTTCAAATGCCGTAACCCGTGCCTTACTTTTTGCTTGTCTGGCCCGAGGGCTCATGCGAATCCACTCTAATTCTCTCTCCAAAGTTTTTTGTCGTTTTGTTTCCTGCTTTTCTTCTAAAGCCAATCGCTGTTGCTTTTGCTCCAACCAAGAAGAATAGTTTCCTTCCCAAGGAATTCCATACCCACGATCCAATTCTAAAATCCAGCCTGCAATATTATCTAAAAAATAACGATCGTGAGTAACGGCAACTACAGTTCCTTCATATTTTTGCAAAAATTGTTCCAACCACAGAACCGATTCAGCATCAAGATGATTTGTCGGCTCATCAAGCAGCAATAAATCCGGTTTTTGCAAAAGTAAACGACAAAGAGCAACACGTCTTTTCTCCCCACCGGATAAATTTTGCACATTAGCTTCTGCCGGAGGAAGCCGCAGCGCTTCCATTGCCAAATCCAAAGTATGATCAATTTCCCAAGCATTGGCGGCATCAATTTTTTCTTGAATTTCCGATTGCTGTGCTAGAAGTTTTTCCATCTTATCAGGATCTAAATCAGGATCGGCAAATGCCGCACTAATTTCTTCAAACTTAGAAAGCAACGCCATGATCCCGGCAACACCTTCTTGAACATTTTCTTTTACAGTTTTTTGAGGATTAAGTTCCGGCTCTTGAGATAAATAACCAACAGTACAACCATTTCCTAGTTTTGCTTCACCACTAATATTTGTTTCTAAACCGGCCATTATTTTTAATAAAGTTGATTTCCCCGCACCGTTTAAACCCAATACCCCGATTTTTGCTCCATAATAAAAAGACAAATAGATATCCCGTAAAACTTGTTTGTTAGGCGGATAGGTTTTCCCGACTTTCTGCATCGTAAAAACATAATCTTTAGCCATTGGGTTTACTCCTGAAAATTTTTGCTATAAAACACTACAATCTACTTTTAATTGAACTTTTAAGATGAGTAAAGCTTTTACTAAAGAAACCGATTCCGAAACCGAAGAAGAAGAGAAAGAAGAGTCACGCCCGCAAGGCTTTAAAAATTACATTACTCCGCAGGGATTTAAAAAACTACAAAATGAGCTGCATCAGTTAAAACACAAAACACGTCCGGAAGTTACGGCAGTTGTCTCTTGGGCTGCTTCTAATGGAGATCGTTCTGAAAATGCGGACTATCATTATGGGAAAAAGAAATTAAGAGAAATAGATCGCCGCTTGCGTTATTTAACAAAATCCTTAGATAGCGCTGAAATTATTGATTACCTTAAAAATGCCAAAAAAGATCAAGTCTTCTTTGGAGCTACGGTAACTGTACGCAATGAAGATAGCACAGAAAATGTTTATACCATTGTCGGAATAGACGAGATGGATCTAGATAAAGGCAGAATCAGCTGGCATTCACCCTTGGCCAGTTCTCTTTTTAAGGCAGCTGTTGGAGATTTTGTCAGCTTCAAAACTCCCAAAGGAATTCGTGAGATTGAAATTATTGATGTTAAATATGAAGAGTGGGAATAAAAATTAAATTGAAATATTGTAGGGGCAGGTTTTGTGCCTGACTATTACCCACAAGTATAAATTTTCTTGTTCTCAGTCTCAGCCTTCATCTC
>CAYOOT010000028.1:0-30340 GCA_964405665.1 uncultured Bdellovibrionales bacterium
ATGAAAACAACAAAAGAAATAATCTCCAAAGGCGAACAAAGCAAAAGGGTAATCCTGGAAGCGGCAAAGCGTCTGATTGCCGAACGGGGGTTTAATGCTATTACCTTACAAGATGTTCTGGACGCTGCTCATGTAACCAAGGGAAAATTCTTTCATCACTTCTCTTCCAAAGAAGAACTTTTTAGCGAACTGCTACGTTTTGCTTTAACAGAACGGGGAGTTTTAAATTTTGAAGAAATCGTCAAACAATGTCCGACTAAAGATCCTTTAGCACAATTATTATTTTTACTTGATCAGTTAATCGAATGGCACAATAAAGGCCTGCCTGAAGAAATGCGCTTATGTCTTTTTGCAACTTTTTTCTTTGCCCCTAATTCTCCAGAAATGATTCGCATTAACAAAATTTTAACTGCTAATTCCAAAGTTCTGGAAAAATTAATCAGCAACTCACAAAAAGAAGCAAGACTTCCCTCGACGCTTGATGCTGAAGTATTTGCTCTGCTCTTTCCCTCAGCATCAATCGGTGCCAATCTCGTGGGTTTTCTTTGTGGTCAGCAAAAATTGACTTCTAAAAGCTTGATTGAACTTAGAAAAATTATTGTCTCTTTGGAACTTCCAATTAAAACAAAAAATAAGAGGATTTAAATGTTTACTAAAGAAATTTTAAAATTTTTCTTAATCATCATCTGCACTCTTTTTTATACTTTTAATTCATCAGCGGAAGAACCTGAAAGCATGACCCTAGAGCAAAGCTATGCCTTGGCTCTTGCCAAAAGCGAAGCGCTGGAACGCCAAACACAAGGTATCAGAGCTGCAGAAGCAAGGTATCAAGAAACGATTAGCACTATCTATCCACAAATCAAAACCTCTGTTTCGCAAAATTTACGCAACAGCTCTTCCTCAAATAATAGTTTTATCGGCAACGATGTTGGAGGAAATAATCTCAACTCTCGCAGTAGTCATTCCTTTAATACGGGCTTTAATCTTCACCAACCACTTTTCACCGGCTTTAGAGAGCGTTATGTGTCCGAAGCAAATAAATTAGAAATTCATGCGCTGGAGCAGGAGCAATCTAGAAACAGAGAATTACTATATCAGGATGTGGCAAGTATTTTTTATCAGATTCTTTACTATGAAGAAGATTTAAAAATTCTTCAAAAAACAGAAAAGGTTCTTTTAGAACGTCAAAAAGAATTGCGACAATTTATCGAACTTGGAAAATCACGCTCCAGTGAAATTCAAGCGGCAGAAGCGGCCTTGGCCGATCTTAGTACAACAAAGGCGCAAGTTGAGGGATTACTCGGGGCTTCCAAAGAAATGTTGGCCTTTCTCACAACTAGAGATGCCTCTGCACTAAAGTTGCAAGCCATAGATTATGCTTTAGCAATTCGGCCACTGGAAGAACTTTTAGCAGATAGCAAAAAGCGAGGAGACATTAAAGCACTGGCTTTGCGCGCCGAAGGCACAGACAAAGAAGTTATCGCCAGCGAAAGAGAACGCTGGCCTGTCGTTTATTTTGAAGGTAATTATTATCCCTATGTCGATCCTGATGTGGAAAGAGATTGGGATATGCAAGTAAAACTGGATCTGCCAATTTTTGATGGCGGAGGAATTGCCGCTAGAATTGAACAGGCTAAAGCTAAACAATCTGCTTCGATCTTAAGCGCCAAAGAAATAGAAAGAATTGCCGAAAGAGAAGTGCGGATCGCTTATAATAATGTTTTAACCTCAGAAGAAGAAGTAAAAAAACTGCAAATCCTTTTAAATACAACTCAGAAAAATTACCAGGTCCAACATCAAGACTATGCTTTGGGTGTAGTAACTAATTTGGAAGTTTTAGATGCAATTGGCAATGTGCAAAATGCTGAACGCCGTCTTCTTGATGCTAAAACCAATCTACAAATTAACAAAATCAAGCTGGAAGTAGCAGCAGGAGCCTTGCCATGAGTATCCCCGCATTAGCAATCAAACGACCGGTATTTGCCTGGATGATCATGCTGGGCTTAATTATCTTTGGGGGAATCAGTTTTAAGCAATTGGGTCTTAGTCAAATGCCCGATGTGGATTTTCCGGTGCTCTCAGTCAATGTCATTTGGGAAGGTGCTGCTCCCAGTGTGATCGAAGCAGAAATTGTCGATCGCCTGGAAGATGCGATTATTTCCATCGAAGGCATTAAAGATATTTCTTCAACAATTCGCCAAGGGCAGGCAACTTTATCAATAGAGTTTCAATTGGAACGAGATATTGATGCCGCCCTGCAAGAAGTGCAGTCTGCAACCAGCCGCGTTATTCTCCCAAAAGACGTTGATCCTCCGACAATTAAAAAATCAAACCCCGATGATCAACCAATCATTTGGATCGGCATATCTGGTCAACGCTCACTCCACGATTTAATTACTTTTGTTGATCTTAGTATACAGGATCAATTTAAAATAATTCCCGGAGTGGGAGAAGTAGTGCTTGGCGGTTATACCGAAAGAAACTTAAGGGTTCTTGTTGATAATACTAAACTTAAAAAATACGAACTGACAATTCTTGATATTCGGGATGCAGTGGAAAGAGGTCATATCGAGACGGCTGCAGGAAGAATAGAAAACAATCAGCAAGAATTAAACTTAAGAATGATGGGCGAAGGTCAGACTCCGGAAGAAGTAGGCAACATTTTGATAACCTCTCGCGGAGGGAAACCAATTTTTGAAAGTGCCATCAGAATTAAAGATGTCGCCAAAGTGGAAGATGGACTTGCTGATATTAGAAGAATTTCTCGGGTCAATGGAATACCGGGAATTGGTTTGGGAATAAAAAAACAACGAGGTTCGAATGCGGTTGAAGTTGGTAACCTGGTTAAACAAAAAATGGCAGAACTGGCAAAAACTCTTCCTCCAGATATGCAAATTGGCGTTAATTTTGACAGCACAATTTTCATCAAGGAATCAGTTGAAGAAACAGAATTTACTCTTGTCCTATCAGTTTTGGCAACAGCAGTTGTTTGTTGGTTATTCTTGGGATCTTTAGGACCGACATTTAACATTATGCTTTCAATACCCACTTCGATAATCGGCACTTTTATAATTATTCATTTCATGGGTTTCACTCTAAATTTTTTCACCATTCTTGGTCTTGCTTTGGCAGTGGGTATCGTAGTTGACGATGCGATTATGGTTTTAGAAAACATTTATCGTCACCGTTCGATGGGCAAAAATTCTGTCGCTGCAGCCCGTGAAGGAACTGAAGAAATTACCTTTGCCGCCATTGCCGCCTCCATTGCCGTAATAGCGATATTTCTGCCAGTTGCCTTCATGAAAGGAGTTATCGGAAAATTTTTCTTTCAATTCGGCATCACTATTTCTTCCGCAGTAGCTCTCTCCTTGCTGGAAGCGATTACTCTTACTCCGGTACGTTGTTCACAATTCTTAAATGATCAATCAAAGGAAGGATTTTTTGAAAGGTTACTTAATTCAATTTTTGGCTTTATCGCTAGAATATATCAGCGGACTCTTCAAATATGTTTGCGTCTGCGCTGGTTGGTAATAATTATTTCTATCGCAGCATTTGTTTTTTCATTGCAGTTTCTTCCCAAATTAAGAAAAGAATTTATTCCGGCCCAAGATCAGAGTATGTTTCTGATGCGGGTGCAAACTCCAGTTGGTTCGTCTTTGGAATTTACAAGCGAAGCCTTAAAACAAGTAGAAACATATTTGTTTAAACGTCCCGAAGTGGCAAGAACATATCTTGCGGTGGGTGGTTTTGGCGGCGGAGATGTGAACACGGCGATGGTTTTTGTTTCTTTAAAACGCCCGGAACAACGATCCCTTAAGCAAGCAACAATCATGGACCAAGTGCGAGCTGATTTGAGTAAAATTCCAAAAGTAAAAGTTTTCTTACAAGATCTTTCCACTCGTGGATTTACTGCACAACGTGGATTTCCTGTTGAATTTAATATTCGGGGTGCGGATTGGGATGTTCTTAATCAAGAATCCAAGAAAATTATTGAAAAACTTGAGGCTACCGGACTGGTGGTTGATGTGGATACCGATTACCGTCTTGGTCAACCCGAAATTCGTGTCTGGCCTTTACGAGCGGAAGCAGCCAAACGTGGCGTGAGCATAGAAAATATCAGCGACACCGTCGCCATGGCAATCGGAGGAATTCGCCAAGGGAAATTTACCAAAGATGGTCGCCGTTATGATGTTCGTGTCGGTCTGGAGGCTCAAGAACGAATTGCTGCCGATGATATTAAAACTCTACAAATTCGCAATATGCATGGAGAGCTGATCCCAATTACAGAAGTAGTGCGCATTGAAAATACCCAAACTCTGCAAACGATCACCCGCAAAAACCGAGAAAGATCGATCTCCGTATTTGCCAACGTGGCACCTGGAAAATCTCAAGGCGAGGCCGTTGAAACCGCAAAAAAAATTGCCGAAGAAACTTTACCTCCCGGATATAGAGTTTTTCTTGGCGGTGGAACACAAACATTCATTGAATCCTTTCAAAGTTTGAATTTTGTTTTAATTTTGGGATTAATTGTCGCTTATATGGTTTTAGCTTCACAATTTAACAGTTTTATTCATCCGATAACAGTTTTGCTGGCTTTACCTTTCAGCTTAACGGGAGCAATTGCCGCATTGTATCTCACTGATCAGTCACTGAATCTTTTTAGTATGATTGGCGTAATCTTATTGATGGGTATTGTAAAAAAGAATTCAATATTACTTGTTGAATTCATTAATCACAAACGAGAAACAGAACATCTCCCTCTAGATCAGGCAATTATTGAAGCTTCGCCCATTCGCTTAAGACCAATTTTAATGACTTCTTTTGCAACGTTAGCTGCTGCCATTCCTCCAGCTTTAGCCATTGGCCCGGGAGCAGAAAGCCGCATTCCGATGTCGATTACAATTATTGGCGGGGTTTTAATTTCCACTTTCTTTACGTTATTTGCTGTTCCTTGCGCTTATCGGATATTTGCCTGGCTGGAGCGCGGACGTCCTCGTCCGCAACCTGGAACGCTGCAAAGTATGAATTCTCAAGGCAAATAATAATTTTATTTTTGGGTTAACTTTGAGACTTCTGTCTTAGATACATTTCAGGTTGCGGACGAGGACGTCCGCGCTCCAGCCAATGAGTACCATGCTTCAACTAAATCCAAATCGAATCAACAACAATACAAACAAAAAATAATGCCAAATAGATCAAAGAAAACCCAAAAACATCCCAGGCTTTTTTTGTTTTAATTTCCGATGCCAACTCAACACTTTGCATCAAATCATATACTTTATAAGAAAAAACTATTCCCAAAAATAGCATCGTAGCATAGGAGAAAAATCCCAAGTCCTTATTGAAAGCAACAAGCCACATACTAATCGGAATTAAAGACAATGCATATAACAACATCTGTAAATGAGTTTTGCTTTCTCCTGCTACTACTGGAAGCATCGGCACTCCGGCTTTTTGATAATCGGAATTTTTGTTTAAAGCTAAGGCCCAAAAATGCGGCGGTGTCCAAAGAAAAATAATTAAAAATAATAATATCGCTTCAAAATCAAGTTGCCCGCGAATGCCTACCCAACCGACCAAGGGAGGGATCGCACCGGCTGCTCCACCGATTACAATGTTTTGCGGCGTGCTCCTTTTCAGCCAAATTGTATAAACAAAAACATAAAAAAAATGTCCGAACAAAGCAATCATTGCCGCATAAGTATTAAGCCCAAAATTTAGAATTAAATATCCGAGCAATCCAATTAGTGATCCAAAAATTACAGCAGTCGAAACAGAAATTCTTCCTACAGGGATTGCCCTGTTCTTGGTGCGTTCCATAATCGCATCAATATCCCGATCCCAAACACAATTAAAAACACTGGCTGAACCGGAAATTAAAAGCCCACCAAAAAGAGCAATGAAAATTTGCTTTGTTTGGATCCCACCTTGTGCGGCTAAAAACATCGGACAAATTGTAGATATTAAAAGCAAAGATAAAACTCTGGGCTTCATTAGGCTAATTAAATCTATTACAAAAGATTTGAATTGTTCAAAATTAGCCGGTAAACTTGGGGCATCTTCTTCTAACGTTTCCGTGATCTCTGTTACTTTTTGGGCTTGGGCTCTACTCATATTATTTATAAAAATATTTCGATTGCTTATACTTTTTCTTCGAAGAAATAATCATTGTTTCTTCCTCTTTACTACTGATGTTTTTATCATAAAAAATTTGCATCCCACTAGCGTCTTTATAAAGAAAAACAAGCTTCAGCAATATTAATTCTGCGATTAATAGGTGAAGTAAGGTAATGCTTACAGGAATCCTCCAATATACATTAGCTAAGCCTAAAGCAATTTGTAAGATAAATAATCCTCCAATAATGCTTAACATTTTAAATTGTTTAGAATTTAAATGTTTATTATTTTTACCAACAATTGCCAAGGTAATCGTTGCCACTAACAATAATAAACCAAAAAATCTATGAGTTAACTGCAGATGTTGCATTCCGCCATAAAAATTTATCGTATTATTTGGGGCATAACAAAAAGGAATATCCGGACAAGCCAAGGAAGCCCCGGAACTTCCAACAAAACCACCGATTAAGATTTGCAAATACAAAGCCAACGAAAGTCCCAAAAAAATATTTCTTGCTGCTTGATTGGATTTTTTTTGATCGCCTTTTCGTTTTAATTTCAAGATTTTAGGATCATCCATTTCTAGAACTGAAACTTTCTCTAAAGCAATCAAAGCAAATATTTGAAAAAACAAAGTTCCCGTTGCCAAATGAGCGGTAACAATAAAAGGATTTAATTTTAGAAATATTGTTAGACCACCAAGAATTACTTGAATTGCTAAAACTAAAAGTGCCGCACGTAAAGTTTGCCACAACTTAGGGTAGCGAGATCTTGCAAGAAACGCTCTAATGGAAAGATATATTGTAAGTAAACTAACAATTCCTGCTAAATAACGATGTCCCACTTCCTGAGCAACTCCTGGAATTAAATAATCCGGCACTGCCCGGCCATAACAAAGAGGCCAGTCCGGACAAGAAAGTCCTGCTCCAGTAGCGCGAACAAATCCACCTAAAATAATTAAACAAAGACTGGATACGGCAATTATTGCTGAAAGGATTTTTAGATTTTTGGTGTTCATGCAAGGAGGAGAATACTATAAAGGAAATTAAAAAGGCAATAATGTTCAAATACAGAATGCATGCAGGGACACCATAAGTTCTCTGTCTCAGCCTTCATCTCAGCCTCTGTCTTGGTCATGGTCTTGGTCGATAAACTATGTTCTTTTTTCTATAGTCTAATGGGAGGAAATTTATTTAACTAAAGCTAAAGAGAGGAATAAATGAACATAGAATTTAGAGTAGTGACCATGGCCAAGACCAAGACAGAGGCTGAGATGAAGACTGAGACTGAGAACAGGGAAAAATTACCTTCCAGTCGATCCAAAACCACCAGCTCCACGCTCAGTAGTTCCCAACTCATCCTGACTAGAAACTTCCATACTCTCAGTCCCCACCAAATGCGGAACAACAAGACATTGCGCAATCCGATCACCAGTTTTAATTACCAAAGGATCTTTTCCTAGATTATGCATCGCAATTTTTACTTCACCGCGATACGATGCATCAATTACTCCGGCAGTGGTGGCACATCCTTTTAAAGCAAGACTGCTGCGATCCCGGATTAAACCTACCCAACCTTCAGGAATTCCTAAATGAACTCCCGTTGAAAGCAGAGCAAAGCCATTTGCTGGAATTGTTACATCCTCCAATGAGGGCAAATCAAAACCAGCATCCATTGGTCTTGGTACTTTAAGTACCAAGCCGGCAGATTTTGCTTTTTCATTTAAAAAATATTTAAGCATGGGCATTGTCTAATAATGCTTCTTTGCGACTTAGTCTGATTCTGCCTTGGCGATCAACTTCCAGAACTTTTACCGGAATTTCATCTCCTTCCCTGACTATATCAGTTACCTGATTAACTCTGCTCGAATCCAATTGAGAGATGTGACAAAGGCCTTCCGTTCCCGGAAGAATTTCAACGAATGCACCAAAATCAGCAATACGTTTCACTATTCCCTGATAGATTCTTCCCACTTCTGCTTCCGCAGTCAGGCTAGTTACAATATCCAAAGCACGTTTTCCGGATTCGGCATCAGTGCAATAAATGTTTACTGTGCCATCATCGGAGATATCAATTTTTGCGCCGGTGCTTTCAGTAATTGAACGAATCATTTTTCCGCCTGGTCCAATCACATCGCGGATTTTATCAGGATTAATTTTAATTGTGGTAATAGTTGGCGCATATTTATTCAGCTCTTGTCGGGGTACGTCAATCGCTTTTTTCATTTGTTCAATGATATGCAGTCTGGCAACTCTGGCTTGTTCCAAAGCTTGAGCCATTGTTTCTTGAGATAAGCCGGTGCACTTGATATCCATTTGCATTCCGGTAATCCCCTGAGAAGTTCCACAAACTTTAAAATCCATGTCCCCAAAATGATCTTCATCGCCAAGAATATCAGTTAACACTACAGTTCTTTTGCCATCGGTAATTAAGCCCATCGCTACACCGCCAACATGTTCAGGAATTTTTATTCCTGCATGCATCAAAGCCATACTTCCACCACAAACTGAAGCCATCGAACTGGATCCGTTTGATTCGGTAACATCAGAAACAATTCGAATCACATAAGGATTATCTTTACCGCTTGGAACTAAAGCCCGAAGTGATCTCTCAGCTAAGGCACCGTGCCCAACTTCTCTTCTTCCAGTTCCCCTCATCATCTTTACTTCCCCTGTAGAATAAGGAGGAAAATTATAATGAAGCATAAAGGTCTTATCAGCATTGTCCATTAAGGTATCAATTCTTTGAGCATCATTGGAAGAGCCAAGAGTTACAGTAACAATTGCTTGAGTTTCTCCTCTGGTAAACATCGAAGAACCATGCGCTCTGGGAACTAATCCCACTTCGCATTCAATAGCCCGAACATCAGTCGGTGTCCGGCCATCGATTCTAACTTTATCACGTAAAATCATTTCTCTTGAGGCATCGTAGAACAAGTCTTCAAAAACCTTAGCTACTTCTTTTGCTCGCTCCGGAAATTCTAAAGCCAAAGTTGTTTTAACTTCTTCAGAAACTTTAGCAATGGCTTCTCTTCTTTCCGCCTTTACTCTCATCGCCAAAGCAGCGTCTATTTTTTTAGCAGCAAGATCTTTTACTCTTTGTATAATAGCGGAATCTTGTTCTGGAGTAACAAATTCCATTTTAGGCAAACCAACTTTTGCTCTTAAATCTTCTTGTAGTTGAACTAATTTTTTAAGTTCCTGATGGGCAAAGAATAATGCTTCGACAATTGCTTGTTCAGTTACAACTTTTGCTCCACCTTCTACCATCACAATCGCATCTTTAGTTCCAGCGACAACTAAATCCATTTCCGATCTTTCCAAATCAGAAAATGCTGGATTGATTACTAACTGACCATTGAGTTTTCCTACTCGCACTGCAGCAACAGGTCCCATAAATGGTAAGTTAGAAATATGCAGTGCCGCGCTGGCACCAGAAATTGCTAAAACATCTGGACTATGGATTCCATCTACAGAAAGAACAGTGCAGAGTATCTGCACTTCTTGCATAAAACCTTCTGGGAAAAGTGGGCGAATCGGACGATCGGTTAATCTGGAAACTAGAATTTCACCTTCTGAAGGTTTAGCTTCCCGTCTAAAAAATCCACCAGGGATTTTTCCGGCAGCATATGCTTTTTCTTGATAATCAACGGAAAGTGGAAAAAAGTTTTGATCAGGCCTGGCAGCTCCGCTGCAAACCGTTACCAAAACCATTGTGTCTCCTTGCCTGACAACAACAGCTCCGCCAGCTTGTTTGGCGATCCAACCTGATTCCAAAGAAATAGGATTATTACTATGAAAGGGAATTTCTACTACTACCCTTTTTGATGCACTTAAAGAATTCATTTTATTACCTAAGGTATGAAGCTACAAATTAACAAACTTGCAGCAAGAATTATAAAGAAATTATTGAAAAACTATTTACGAAGCGACAATTCAGATACTAATTTTCTGTAAAGCTGAATATTTTTAGACTTTACATAATCAAGTAATCTTCTTCTTTGACCCACAAGCTTTAAAAGACCTCTTCGGGAATGATGATCCTTTTTATGTGTTTCAAAATGATTTTGTAAATGATTCAATCTTGCAGTAATTAAAGCTACCTGCACTTCGGAAGAACCTGTATCTCCTTCATGTTGAGCAAATTGTTTGATTACTTCTGCTTTTTCTTCAGCTGTTGACATAAGTCTTATTATCTCTCCAAATATTTATTTTTTATCATTAATTTTGTAAGGGCTTTTAGCATTATTCAAAAAAATCGTAAAGCATACTTTGCTGACAATTTAAGTAGGAATTCCTTAGCTAAACAGAGGTTTTTTACTGAAAAAGAAGTTCAAATCTTTGCAGAAATCAGTATCTCAGGCTGCAACTTATTGGAATAACTCTTTTTATCTTTGATTAAATAGGAAACAGCCAGAGCTAAGGTTGCCAAATAGCTAGAACCAATAAAAAGCTCATTCAGTTCCAGATCACTGGAAATCTCCCCTACAGTATACATACAAAGAACTCTTCCCAAAAAAGAGCCGCTTCCCGACCCGATCCCAGAGAGAATCCCCTGCCCTTTGGCATTAAGATTTGTCGGCAAAATTTTTGTTACGAATTTTCTGCTTCCCAAGTAAAAAGCACCAAAAGTAAAGGCATGCAAGAGATTAGAAACGATAAGCAAATACTTAATCTTACAAAAAGCCAAAATTAGCCAACGAAGAATCGTGATCAAACAACTAAATCTTAAAATCGAAATTATTGAAAACCTTTTTTCTAATTTAGAAAAATTCATAAATAATATGATTTCGGAAATCACCCCCAAATTCCAAGAAAAAGAAATTTCCGCCGCACTAAAACCAAGCGCCTTTAAATATATCGATAAGTAAACATAAAAAACTCCATGCGAAGCCCAAATCAGTAAAGTTAAAAGGATCATTAAAATATAATTTTTCTGAAAAAGACGCGTTTTGCTTTTGCCTAGCGGTTCCTTACTTTCCTTTAATTTTTCCGGATGCTTTGGCAAATAGGATCTTATTCTTAAACCAAAAAACACAATTGAAATATTGACCAGCATTCCCGCAAAAAGAATTAAGGGCTTTCCATAGAGATCAACAAAAAAGGCGATTAACTGCGAAAGAACAATAAAACCAATCGATCCATAAAGCCTTACTTTTTCAAAAGGGGTTCCTCCATAATTTTCTTCCTCAACCAGATGAGCTTCCAACAAAACCCAAACACCAATAAAACAAAAAAATGAAATTCCAAATAACAAACTAAAAATAAAAGTATCTTGAAGAAAAAACATCAAAGAGTAAGAAATTAAGCCAAAAATCCAAGCAAATAAGGCAATTTTTTGGGGACTAAAATAGGAATGAGCTAAATGAGTAATCACCAGCGGTCCAGCAATTGAACCGAATGTCGCAGCTACAGCAAAAATCGCTATTTCCTGAGGATCATAGCCCAAATATTTACAATAAAGAGGAAGAAAGATGATGTGAAAAGAAAAAGATCCTATTTGAAAAAAAAAGAACAAAGAATAATTAATAAATTTTTTCATTTTTCTGGAAGTTCTAGGTAAAGATTTAGCTAGAGATCTAGATTCTTAAAATTTAAGCTTTAGCAATATTCTGCCGATCTAATATACTGAAATAAATCAAAAATATAAGCCTTATTTTTTAGGAACTCAAACAAACTTGAAGCATCTAAATGATTATAAAGGTTAAAGTTAGTAACATGCTGTTATTATTAACAAAATGAGGTTGCAATGATTGGTAAAAACGAAAGATTCAGTAGAAATTCCGCCTTACAATGTTCTTTCTGTGCAAAAACACAAGATGAAGTCAGAAAGCTAGTTGCCGGTCCCAGTGTCTATATCTGCGATGAGTGCGTTGAACTTTGCGTTGATATTCTTAGCGAGGAACTGGACAATCAAAGCACCGGAAAATTAAACGGCTCACTTCCTACACCACAAGAGATTAAAGATTACCTCGATCGTTACGTGATCGGACAAGAACGAGCAAAAAAAGTTCTCTCTGTAGCCGTGCACAACCATTACAAAAGAATTTCCACAATGGATAAAAATAAAATCAAATCCAAGTCTGGAAAAGAAGAGGTTGAATTGCAAAAATCCAACATTCTAATGCTTGGACCAACCGGTTGCGGAAAAACACTGCTCGCTCAAACTTTAGCCAAACTGCTTAATGTCCCCTTTACTATCGCTGATG
This sequence comes from uncultured Bdellovibrionales bacterium, assembly GCA_964405665.1. GTDB lineage: Bacteria > Bdellovibrionota_C > UBA2361 > SZUA-149 > CAZDWZ01 > CAYOOT01. The sequence goes on from CAYOOT010000028.1 coordinate 12,326, forward strand.
CCACAAACTTAACTGAAGCCGGATATGTCGGAGAGGATGTAGAAAATATTATTTTAAATCTGCTGCAAGCTTCGGACTACGATATCGAAAAAGCAGAAAGAGGAATTGTTTACATTGATGAAATTGATAAAATTTCCAGAAAAAGCGACAGTCCTTCTGTTACCCGTGACGTTTCCGGAGAAGGCGTACAGCAAGCTCTTTTAAAATTAATTGAAGGAACCGTTGCCAGCGTTCCACCCAAAGGCGGAAGAAAACATCCGCAACAAGATATGGTGCAAGTAAATACAGCTAATATTTTATTTATTTGTGGAGGAGCATTTGAGGGTTTAGAAGAAAACATTAAAAAACGAATGGGCTCAAAACAAATTGGTTTTGGTTCTAATATTGTAAATATCAATGAAGCCAAAAAAAGCACTCTGCTAAAATATGTCGAACCAAAAGATCTTTGCACCTTCGGTTTAATTCCTGAGTTTGTCGGACGAGTTCCTATCATTGCTACTTTACAGGAACTGGACGAAGGAGATTTAGTTAAAGTAATGACCGAACCGCAAAACGCTTTAACCAAACAATATCAATTACTGTTTAACCTCAGTAATACCAATCTAAGATTTACCGACGGTGCCATCCGGGAGATTGCCAAAAAAGCAATTGCCAAGAAAACCGGCGCTCGAGGACTTCGCGCCATCCTGGAAGATGTCTTACTGGAAACAATGTTCGTCATTCCCGCACAGAGTGAAATCCAGGAAGTGGTGATTTCAGAGAATGTGATTCTTCATAACGAACAGCCGTTAATTGTTTATGAGAGGGAAGTGAAGACGGCTAGTTAAGATAGGAAGTTTAGAACTTGGAGATCGGAAGTCTGTAATCCGATTTCTGATTTCAGAGTTCTGATTTCTGACATCCGATCTCCGACTTCTGATATCTGATTTTTGAAATCAGGCTAAATTTATCCTAAAATCCCTTGACCCAAACACCTCTTCCTCATAAAATCCCAGCATGAAAAAATTTACCAACCTTACAAACCTTGTCGACGCCATCACGCTCGCCATCTGCTACTACTACCTCTCCTTTTACTTTCCCAAAGAATATTTACTCCTAGATACCGTAGTCACGGGCGGCGATAGCGCTTCCCATCATGCCACGGTTGACTATCTAAAAAACAACCTTCTTCCCAAAGGAAAAATTATCGGCTGGTTTCATGGCAACTATGGGGGCTTTCCGCTTTTTATTTATTATTTTCCTTTACTTTTTGTTATGGCCGCATACCTCGGTCACTTAATGCCCTTAACCATTGCTCTTAAAATAGTCACAACAATTGGTCCCTTACTTCTTCCACTTTGTACCTACCTAATGCTTCGGCTTTGCAACTTTCGTTTTCCCGGACCGGCTCTAGGAACTATTGCCAGCATTCTTTTTTTAGTAAACACTTCGAACTCAATGTGGGGTGGAAACATCTATAGCACCTTTGCCGGAGAATTTAGTTATGCCGCCAGTTTTTCTCTGACATTCCTCTTCTTTGGTCTGCTCTATAGAATTTTTAAAAATATCAATGAAAAACCAGATCAATTCCCGGCCAAGTATACAATCAGCGCCATTCTGACAATTAGCGCCATTGGTCTTACTCATGGTTTTACCTTGGTTATTTGTGCAGTCGGTTCCCTGTATTTTCTTTTTACTAGAAAATATTTTGCAAAAAAACTTCTTCACTTGGCAACAATCTTCGGAATCGGCAGCTCCCTCTTTGCCTTCTGGTTTCTTCCTCTATTTTTCAATCTACCCTATACCACACAATATAACCTCAAATGGATTTTTAATTCCTGGAAAGAAGTTGCTCCGGATATTTTAATTCCCACGACAATCATTTTTATTGTTTATTCTCTCTTTGCTCTTGTACCCAAAAAATACAAAATTCAAATCCTTAGCAGCGACGAAAGAACTGCACTGTCCTTTATTTGGTTCATTATCCTTTGTTGCGCCGGAGCATACTTTCTTTCCACGATTGATGTTTTACAATTGCCCGATATTCGCTTTATTCCTTTTGTGCAATATCTTACTGCTGTCTGGGGTGCTGCTTTTTTAGCAGTGGTTTTTAATCAAAAAATAATCAAGCTATTTCTTCCCTTGCTTTGTTTGAAATTGGCTCTTTTTTTAATTCAAAAAAATCCTACCGATGCCCAACATTGGGCCAAGTGGAATTATAAGGGGTATGAAAATGCTCCGGCCTGGAGTATTTTTAAAGAAGCAAACAATTATCTTAAAGGAGATTTCTCTGCACCCCGAGTTGCTTTTGAGCACCACGATCAGAATAACACTTTTGGTTCCACCAGAGCCTTTGAAAATCTTCCTTTTTTTTCGGGGAGAGCAACCCTGGAAGGACTTTACTTTCAATCTTCTTTACTTAGTCCTTTTGTTTTTTACCTGCAGTCGCTTTATTCTAAAATGTTCACTTGCCCCTTCCCCGATTATCAATGTAGCAGCTTGAATCTGGAAAAGGCTTATGATTATCTAAAACTTTTTAATGTTAATCAGTCGATTTTCCTAACCAAAGAAACAAAAGAACAACTTAAAAACTTACCCAATCTTTATTCCCATCAACAAACAATTTTACAAAGCCCCTATGAAATCTGGAAACTAAATGAAACTTCCACATACATTGAAGTGCTTAAACAAAATCCTGAATTTGTTGAACCCAATAATTTCAGAAGAATCTTTTACAGTTGGTTTGAAAACTATCATAAAAATTCCAAGTTTCTTTATACTAAGCCGGAAAAGTTCGGATTTTTTTACGGCTTTAACAAAATTCCCCAGTTGGCCCCGGAAATAGCTTCTTTTGATAATATAGAAAATTGTAAAATTGAAGAAAAAATTGAAGATGAGAGTATTAGTTTTAAAACTAACTGTCTGGGCAAACCTCATTTGGTAAAATTTGCTTATAATCCGGGATGGAAAGTCAAAGGAGCAATCGGGCCTTATTTGATTTCGCCCGCTTTTATGCTTGTTTATCCGACGGAAGAGAATGTCGTTTTGACTTATGATAATAGTTTTATAGAAAGAATCGGTGAGACAATAACAATTGTTGGTTTTATTTTGTTGTTGGGATTAGTTTTTTACCGGAAAAAGTTTTGGGGGAATTCCGGGCAGCCATGAAGGCTGCCCCTACATTTGAATTGTGGAATACTGTAGGGGCAGGTTTTATACCTGCCCGTAATTCCCTTATATTAATATTAAAGAGATTACAATGATCCCCAGTGTTACCATAGTCATCCCCGTTCATAACGAAGAAAAGATCCTAACTCAAAATGTTTCTGCGATCATTAAAGAACTAGAAGGAATCGACTATTTTAGCTGGAATATCTTACTTGTTGAAAACGGCAGCACTGATAAAACTCTGGAACTTGCTCGAGCATTAAAAGAAAAATATCCCTGTGTTGATTTTATTAGTTCCAAAACTGCTAATTATGGAGCAGCCTTGCAAGAAGGCTTTCTCCATAGCAAATCTGATTTCATCGTCAGCTTTGATATTGATTATTGGGACACAAAATTTGTCCAAGTTGCGGCCCACGTGATGCAGGTTCGCTATGATATTATTATTGCTTCCAAGAATCTGCTTCTTTCCAAAGACAGAAGAGGCTTACTTCGAAAGATAGCTTCTTATTCCTTCCGAATGATTTTATTCTTTGTCTTTGGATTAAGAGTATCTGATACTCATGGCATTAAGGCTTGGCGAAATTCAGAAAAAATAAGGAATTATTTTTCTAAAGCATTTCCCGGGCATCATAGTTATGATACGGAAATTATTATCCGGGCAATGCATGAGAATTGCGAAGTATTGGAAGTGCCGGTAGAAGTGATTGAAACCAGAGTAAGCGATCGACATATCCTAAAAAGAGTCCCCAAAACTCTAAATGAAATTATCAATATGCGTCGAAGATTAAAAACAGAAGGAATATTATAGAAATGAAACTTTTTTTCTTTATTGCCTTTTTTTTAATGGCCAGTACGGCCCAAGCGGGCACCATCAATCTGGAACTGCAAGCCAATGTCAACTTATCCGCAGAAAAATTGGAGGGAACTTTAACTTTTAGAAATACTGGCAATCAGGCAGCCTTTAAACCAAATATCCTCATTGAATATAAAGAGCAAAAACAAGGAATCGGCGGCAAAGATTTTCTTTCTCCCCAAGAAGTTTATCAAGTAAATTTTTCTTTAAATGCCAAAGATTTCCAATTACCCGGAAGTTATTTATTTACTGCTAAAATATCTTATCTGGATGAAGCCGGATATAAATTCACCCTGCCCTTTTTAATAAAAGCCAACAACCAAGAAGAAAGTCATTCTGGGGTGAGAGTTACTGCTCAAGATGTTAATTACAGCAGTGACAACAGCAGTGAACTGACAATCAGTAATCTTGAAGATACGCCTAAGGAAATAAATTTAAATTACTACAACGCTATGGAAGTTCAATTTTTTCCCAAGATAGAACAATTAAATTTAAAACCTAAAGAAACCAAAATTATCAAACAACATATTGAAGCAAATAATCTCTGGCCTAATTTTTATGCAAACTATGTTGTGGCTGAATATCAAACGGGGGATAAACATTTTACGACAAGTGCACAAATAAAATTAATTGTTAGAGAGAAAGACAAATCCAGTCTGGAAAAAACTCAATTGCTGGTTAATTGGGGGGTATTGCTATTAATTGTTTGCTGGAGCGCGGACGTCCTCGTCCGCAACCTGAAACGTCTTTAAGACAGAAGTCTCAAGGTTAACCAAAAAGAAAATTATTATTTGCCTTGAGGATTCATGCTTTGCTGCGTTCCAGGTTGCGGACGAGGACGTCCGCGCTCCATTAATGATTCGCCGCCCCACCCACTCGCGATCGCGGATCCACAACTACCTTAGTTTGCAGTTGCCTAGAAATTCTTTGGAAAATTCGATCTAAATCTGCAGCCGAATCGGTATTGATATTATCGCCTTTTCTCGGAGAACTTCTCCAGCCCAATCCACAATCAGGGGATACCGGATCACTTGCTGAAGCAGTAGGTTTATATGTACAATTCGCTCCAGCAAGAGGATTAACAAAACCGAACTCTTTCACATTTTTTGTCTCATCTCCCGCAACACGAGCCAATAGATTATCTTTTCTAGAAAAATTATCATTAACGTTTTGATAAGGATCATTATCAGTTAAGGAAGTTGCGGGAGTTCCTAATCCAACCGTGTAAATATATCCCATTTGCAAACGAATAAAATCAGACATCGCAATTAAATTATTATAAAATTGTTTTTTAAATCCTGTAGGATATATTTTTGGATTTGTTCCTTGAGCTTCATCTCTAAATGCTGCTTCATTGGCAAAAACAGAATTAGCGTCAATTCCAACGGGCAAAGGTATTGCTACAGGCGGTAATTTAAATCCCAGATAATTAGGAGAAGCAATTTCGGCCGGATAAGCTTGATTTAAATTTTGAGCTTCTTTTTGAATTGTAGTCGGATTAACATACTCTCTGCTACCTTGGGCATCATCGATGGTATCATAATTAGTTTTATTAAAAAGCCGACCAAACAAACTATTATTTTTTGTGATTGAAGTTTGATAAAAAGGCGAGGGCATTCCCCAAGTATAGACAGTGGTTGTGGTAGTACTGCTTGATAATGTCGGTGTAGCTGTAGGCGTGGGTGTTGGTGTCGGCGTTCCACAGTCATGATGGCAATTCACGTCACAAGTACCTGCTTCATGATCAGCAGAGATCACCACCATACCTTTGGGACAAGAACCAGGGCCATGTGCCCGCATAATTTCCGGTCCTGTGAGATAATCTGGATTATCGATATCATTCAGTTGTGTAACTGTGGCATCTTGCATTCCGAATTCAAACATTGCATTAAAATTATTGGGATCATATTGAGCAAATTTTGCGGTCATCGCTGTCGGCGCACCGTCAGAAAAAAGAACCATGGTATATTCACCTTTTGTTCCACTGAGTAAATTACCAATAATTCCCGTTTCCGCAATCAGAGCATTCCCATTGCCGGCAACACCGGCAGTCGTACCACCGCGAGTTCTGAAATCTTCATAAGCAGCAAGCAGTGCATCGGTGGGATTAGTATTTCCGGCAGCTGATAAAGAATTAATCTTTCCGGTAACCGAAGGTAAATCAAAACCTTGATTGATTGTTGCAGAAACCGGTTCAGATAGTGTGGGAGAAACCTGCAAATTAAAAGGCCAGAAACTGATTTTATCTCGATCCGGGCGAAAATTATTAACGAAACTACCCAATGCAGTTTTAAGAAAATCCAATTTAGTTTGGCCACCGCCTACAGACTCATTCATTGAACCGGAAATATCAGCAAGAATTGCCACATTCAAAGCCGGTAAAACCGCTTGACTACTGACTTTTAGTTCCAAACTGTTTCCCGACACCGGCACATCAATTCCTAACAGTCCAAAAGGGACTAGATGCATTAACATCAATGGAACATCATAAGTAATAGTTGTTGTGAAATATTCAAATTCGTTATTGCTATCCACCGGAATATTCTCTTCCGTTTCCGGATTAACACAAGTTGCAGCTCCAGGACGACAATCGCGATAATTGATTACGGCGTTAAATTCTGTCCCGGCAGTAGTGGTATAACCATTACTATCCAAATTTCCGCCCGTAACATCGAATCCCAAAATTGCTAAATTTTGCTTAAGTAACATTCCGGCAACCGGAAGAATTTGATTCTTTACACAGGCTTCATCAATAAATGTTGCTGAATCATATGGACATTGTAATGAACCATCTGACTTTCTCATTTGCGGACCACGTTCAATTCGAACATTGAGTGCTGTCATATCGGAAGAGTCCCCAATATTTTGCATTTTTGTCCAGGCCAAAAACAAATTAGCACTATCAATGGCCAATGCAATAAAAGCAAATAAGGCGACTACGGTAAAACCAAAAATCAATACCGAAACTCCTTTGTCTGTTTTAAGCAAATTAGTTTGTTCCGGATTCTTCATTGTTTTTAGCCAAAGATTTTTTAAAATACTTGATTATTTTTTGCAAATATTTAAGGTCTTGCCGATCCTCCGGTACGTGATTTCGGATCAACTACAACTTTAGTTTGCAATTGTCGGGCAATCCTTTGGAAAATCCGATCAAGGTTTGTCCCATTATCCGTATTGATACTTTCCCCTTTTCTGGGATGCCCTCTCCAGGCATTTCCACAATTAGTTGTCACAGGATCCGTGGTATAACTAGGTGCTGAGCCCGTTGGACCGCTGCATGTGCCTGTGCCAACGAATGGATTCTTAAATCCGAATTCATGCGCAACAACAGTATCATCCGCAGCTACACGACCCAGTAAATTAGTTTTCAAAGAAGAATTATCTCTAACTTCCTGATAAGGATCATTTGGATCTGACGGATTTCCAAGAGTGCCCACACCAACTGTATAAATATAGCCCTTTTGTGAGCGAATAAAATCAGACATCGCAATTAAATTATTATAAAACTGTTTTTTAAATCCGATCGGATGAATTGTCGTAGTTCCATTGGCGGAAGCTTTGCCTTGATCCGTTTGCAGTCTAAATGCCGGCTCATCGGCAAAAATAGTACCGTTTAGACCAGAAATTGGTACTGTTGTTGATGGTAGTGAGAATCCTAAATAACTTCCTGCGTTAGTGCCTGAAGGATAAGCATAGTCAAGACATCGGGCATCCGATTGAATATTGCCAGTATTAGTATACCCTGGACAGTTAATAGGTGAACTGGGATTTACATTGACTGTACTATTGCATTTATCTCTTACTTGATCATAATCAGTTTTATTAAAGAGCCGACCAAAATTGGAACCAATGCTAGCACTCTCACATTGCACACCAGTATCTGGTCGAACAATAGAAGTTCTATAAAAAGGCGAAGGCATTCCCCAAGTATAGACAGTCGTAGAGGAAGTAGTTGGTGTTGTATTGTCGGTAGTAGTATAAGTAAGGCAGTTATGCTGAGCATCATAAGAAGCGCAGGTCCCCGTTTGAGCTCTAGCGATTGTTGATCCCGTCAAATAATCAGGATTGTCAAGATCATTAGATCCATAAAAATCAGTATTCTGCATCCCCACTTCAAATACAGCGGTATAATTGCTTGAATCATACTGAGCAAATTGTGCAGTCATCGCTGTAGGTGCACCATCGGAAAAAAGAACCATTGTGTATTCACCCTTCGTTCCACTTTCAAGATTATCAATGATTCCTGCTTTCGCCGATCCTCCTCCTCCATGGGTGAGAAAATCTTCATAAGCGGCAAGCAAGGCATCGGAAGGATTGGTATTGCCTTTGGCTTTGAGTTCTGTCAAATCATCAATCTTCGCTTGCATTCCAGCAAGATCAAAACCATCGTTAATATCAGGAGTAACAGGCACTGATTGATCTGGAGAAACTTGCAAGTTATAGGGCCAAAAACTAATCTTATCTCGATCGGGACGAAAATCATTAATAAAATTTGTTAACGCTTCCCTGAGAGAATCGATCTTTAGTCTTCCTCCGGATGGATCTTTCATGGAACCGGAAATATCCGCTAAAATTGCCACATTTAGAGCCGGCAAAATAGCCTGACTGGTGCTTGTTAGCTCAAAAGTGCTGCCCACTACAGGGGCATTAATTCCCAATAAGCCAAAAGGAACTGTATGCATCAATAATAAGGGAACATCATAGGTGATCTTCGTCGTAAAATATTCAAATTCGTTTTTATTAGTAAGTTCTGTAGGGCTTAAAGGTGTTCCGGTATCCGGATTAATACAATCAGAAGCGTTAGTGCCAGTACGACAATCGATATAATTTATTTCTGCAGTAAACTCTGTCCCCTTGGTAATCAGATAACTACCATTAGGACCACCAGCAGTAGGACCTGATAAATTAGTAAAACCCATTAGTTTTAAATTTTGCTTCAGTACTGCTCCGGCAACCGGAAGAATTATATCCTTCACACAACTTTCATAAATAACCTTTGTTCCATCGGGACTAATAAAATCACAGGCATATTTATCTGACCCGGTGGCATTGCGCATTTGCGGACCACGTTCAATCCGGATATTAAGTGCTGTCATGTTGGCGGAGTCGCCAATATTTTGCATTTTAGTAGAGGCAAGAAATAAATTTGCACTATCGATGGCTAGAGCAATAAAAGCGAACAATGCCACTATGGTAAAACTAAAGATCAAAACTGAAACGCCTTTTTCAGTTCTTATCAAATTAGTATTTTCTAATTTATTCATAATTATCCTAAATGGTAGTTGCCGCATAAAAAGAGGATGGGTTATATCTAAAATATCCCGGAATAAATCCCAAGATAGCGGTATAGGGAATATAAACTTCAGCAACGCAAATCATCGGTGCCGTATTTAAAGTAGCATTCATATCTTCTGCTGCAGCATCGATAACACCACAACCACTGCCTCCAGCTTTTATCTTGCTGGGATAATCAGAATCGGGAGTGGAATTTCCTTGGCAAACAACAGAGACTGCAGAGGTCGGACTAGCTTTTCTATATATTGCCCCGTATACTCTTGCTCCAGGGGCCAGGGCGGGCAACCCATTAGGCGTATCAGTTAATATTTGAGAGATTGTGTTTTGATAACGATTAATACAGTCTGTCATGAGAGTAGTATCAGTCTGTCCAATACATTCCCGGACTAAGGTATTAGCTAATTCTCTGCTTAAGTTTTGTGCAAGTATTTTCATCCTTAAACTTTTTGAAAATTCTACGCCAGCAAAAATAAAAAGAAAAACTACCGGCAAAAGAAAAGATAATTCCACCAGCGACATTCCCTTAGATGAAAAAATTTTATTCTTAGTATTCATTTCTACCTACCGATGATGCTCTGATCGTTACACTATTTCCAATCAGTATTTTAAGTGGCGATACTAGGTCTACGGCAATATTCAAATCGACTATTAAAAGATCTCCTGGATTTCCGGCATCAGCAACTTTAAAAGTTGTTGATCCTGGAACTACGCTGCGAATTGTAAAATTATTTTCCCAGCCGGTTTTGTTTAATTCACCGGATAAAGCCCTAACCACAATATTTTTTTTAATGTAATCCCTTAAACCACAAACTCTTAATTGAGGAGTGCAATCAGTTGCTGCTGTACCACATGCGGCATAAAGTGTTGAATTACTACAAGTATTTGTTAGATCTTTTTTATAGGGGTCACCAAAACCTGTTCTATTGGAATTTGCTTCAATATTTGCCATCCGACTTCCTCGAACAACTTCGTATTGAATAATTGCTGTTGTATAAGCAAGTCTTACTAAATCTACTCCGGCAAGAATTGAAAAAAGTAAGAGCACAACACCAATTGCTGCTTCAAACATCGTTGCCCCGATTTTGTTATCCAGATATTTGTTCACTTTCATTTTTCCAGTTGTTCTCAACAAGGCCCTTTAAACAATGATTTTAGGGGTCTAGGACACGAAATTCATCTAGTATTTTGATACCACTATTGATAAAAGGGTTTCAAAAATTAAAAAATCTAAAAAAACAAAATAATTCAAAGGACTTAGCTATAATGCAGCTAATAATTCTACTACAGATTTTCCTAACAACGGATGTCGCCAGTTTGGCATAATTTCCACAAAAGGTTCAAGGACAAATTTGCGCTGATGCATTGCCGGATGCGGAACTTGAAGATTAGGCAAATGAATCACTAAATCATCAATGGCGATCAGATCTAAATCCATCAATCGGGATTGCCAGCGAATAGTTTCCTGAGAACGATCTCTTCCACAAAGTCTCTCAATTTCTTGTAATTTTTCCAAAATCAGCACAGGAGATAAGGAAGATTCAACTAATAAAATACCATTTAAATATTCAGGGACTGTTTTGGGATCTACGCCAGGTATTACAAGAGGTTTAGATTTATATAAACTGGAGCGTTTTAAAATTTTTCCGATCTGCCTTTCGATCTCTTGACTGGCAATTTCAATGTTCTTTTCTTTGTCACCTAAGTTCGCACCAAATCCAATAAAAGTTTGCATAAAAGATTATTACATCTTTGGAAATAAGCGGACTAAAGTCCGCGCTCCGAATGTATCTTGCTTAAACATAAAACTTAAGTGTAAGCAAAGAACGTACGGAGCGCGGACTTTAGTCCGCTTATTTCCAAAGATAATATTAAAAAAATAAAAATTAACTACCTATAATTATTAATACTTTATTCAATAAAACATACTTATGCAAATAAACTTGAGAAAATAGGACGAGGAAGATATAACAGCTAAGTTTTGTCTTTATTTTAATCATTTTTTAAGTATCTATGAACAATAAACAAACTCCTCTTTTAGACCAAGTCAATAATCCCACAGATTTAAGAAAATTAAGCAAAGATTCCCTCAAAGAACTCTGTTCAGAACTAAGAAGCGATCTAATCAATACAGTAAGTCAAATTGGGGGGCATTTCGCTTCTAGCTTAGGTGTAGTTGAATTAACCGTTGCTACCCATTATTCTTTCAATACCCCAGAAGATCGCATTGTTTGGGATGTCGGACATCAAGCTTACATTCATAAAATTTTAACCGGTCGGAGAAAAGATCTTCCTAAAATTAGACAACTGGGAGGAATCTCTGGTTTTCCTAAAAGATCAGAAAGTTTATACGACTCTTTTGGCGTTGCCCATGCCGGAACCAGTATTTCTGCAGCACTGGGAATGATTGAAGCTGCAGAACATCAATATCCTGGTAGTAAATCAAGAAAAGTTGTGGCAATAATTGGCGATGGTGCGATGACTGCAGGCATGGCTTTTGAAGCATTGAATCATTCCGGAGAACTGCATCGTAAATTAATTGTAATTTTAAATGACAATGAAATGTCGATTGCTCCCAATGTGGGTGCCCTAAGCTGGGCATTTTCCAAAGCAGCTACTAACAAATTTTCTACTTGTGCCCGAAGACATTTTAAAAATATCGTAGAAAAAGGTTTATTCCCCAAAGCTTTGTATCGTGCAATCGATCGAGCCGAAGAAGCGGCGCAAGGATTTTTTTCCACACCGGCAATGCTTTTTGAATCTTTCGGATATCGTTATATCGGACCGATTGATGGACACAATATTGAACAAATATTAGAAGCCTTAGAAAACGCCAAGACTCAAGACGGCCCGGTAATTATCCATGCACACACCATTAAAGGCAAAGGCTATGCGCCAGCTGAAGTAGATCCTGTAAAATGGCATGGTGTAATTCCTTTTGAAGTAGAAGAAGGAAAATTTAAAAAAAGCGGTTCCGCTGGTGGCTCAACAAAACCTGCTCCTTCTTACACCAGTGTTTTTGGCAACACCCTGGTTGAGCTTTGTAAAAATGATCCGAGAATTGTGGGTATTACTGCCGCCATGCCCGATGGCACGGGATTAAAAGCTCTGGCCGAACAAATGCCTGAGCGCTGCTACGATGTCGGTATTGCCGAACAACATGGAGTAACTTTTGCAGCAGGTCTAGCCTGTGAGGGAATGCGTCCATTTTGCACAATCTATTCTACTTTCTTACAACGGGCTTACGATCAAATAATGCATGATGTTTGTTTGCAATCTTTGCCAGTAATTTTTGCAATGGATCGCGGTGGATTAGCCGGGGCTGACGGACCAACACATCATGGGGTATTTGATATTGCTTATTTAAGAACACTACCTAATATTACAATCATGGCGCCAAAAGACGAGGCAGAATTAAGAGACATGATGCTTACTTCTGTGGAGCATACAAGCGGCCCCATCGCTTTTAGGTACCCGCGAGGAAATGGTCAAGGAGTAGATATTTCTCAAGCTCCCCAAACTATAGAAATTGGAAAAGCAGAAATTTTAAAAGCTGCCGCTTTCCCTGCTCAAGCAGTTTTACTTCTAGGTTATGGACAAACAGTTTATCCTTGCTTGGAAGCCGCTGAAGAATTAGCTCAATCTGGAATTGATTGCACAGTTGTTAATACTCGATTTGTAAAACCATTGGATCAAGAACTTTTGGAAACACTAATCAGTTCACATGCTTTTGTCCTGACGGCAGAAGATCATTCATTGATGGGCGGATTCGGCAGTGCCATTTTGGAATTCATGGCCGATCACGGACTAACTGAAAGTAAAAGCATTATCCGTTTGGGAATCGAAGACTTTTTTGTAGAACACGGAACGCAAGAAGAACTCTATGAAATCTGCAAATACGACAAAAATGCCATCGTGCAAAGAGTGACTAAAGCTTATCTGGAAAAGGGCTTGGTTAATAAGAAGGCTGTGAATTTTTAGGCAAAGATTGTTGACTGCTGGACCGCGGACGTCCTCGTCCGCAACCTGGAAGGTATTTCAGTGAGAAGTCTCAAAGCTAACCATTTAAAAAATTTATTTTAGACCATGAAGATTCATGCTTCGCAGCGTTCCAGGTTGCTGACGAGGACGTCCGCGGTCCAGCAAAACTTAAATCTACCTCTTCACCGGCAGATCAAAAACCCGCCCACTATAATTCTTCCCCTGATAAATATAAAACTCTCTAATCAGATCGCCATTATAAATAACACTCAAAGCAGGATTCCCCTGTGGTATTTCAGTAATACTTTCAAAATCACCTCTTAATTGCTCAATCTTAGCTTCTTCCTTAAGGACAATGATCGCATTTCTTTCTTTCAAATTCTCCCAACCACCCCAGATGTCATATTGATTCATCCGACGGGAATCAAGATTGGCACAGTAGGCTTCTGTTCTTGGTTGCACATAAAAAGCCAATTCCGAGGTCACTTCGTAATCATCGGCTAATAAAAAATAATTTTCTCTGCCTGGAGGAAGCGCTGCTTCAACTTTCGCGGCTAGTTCTTTCCAGCCGACAAGTTTTTTTGTCGGTAGAATTCTACCGGGCAGACCAAAACTAATTCCCAGGAAAGGAAAATGAGATAATATTGTGATCAATAAACTAAAAGTAAAAGCCCAAGGCAGAAGTCTTTTTACTTTTTTTTCATTAAAAACTCTTTGATATATTAAATAAATAAGCAATAACATCCCCCCGACATAAACCGGCAAAGGCCAATTAGCATAAACTCTTTTTGAGAATGAAACTAACAAAATAAAAACAAACAAGGGGAAACTGCAGAATAAAAAGACACCTGCCTTTAAATCCCCCTTTTTCCATAAGGCTATCCCTCGATAAAAAGAGTAGCAAATAGCACAAAAAATCACGGGACTGACAAGAGCCAACTGCCCTAAAATCAGTTCAAAGAAATAGGATAAGGTAAGATGTACTTCCTTTTTTTTCAGGATATGTCCGGCATTATGCGCAAAATTAACCCAATCATGTTGGGCATTCCAAACTAGGGTGGGAGTTAAGAAAAATATAAATAATAAAAATCCTAAAATAAATTGCCAATACAAAAAATGCTTTCTCAATCGTGGTGTAAATAATAACAATAAGACTACAGAAGGGAATAAAAATAAAATTGTATATTTGGCAAGACTGCCCATTCCTGCAGCAAATCCAAAAATTATCCAATAAATTTTTTTCTCTTCAACTACCGCCAAGTAGCAAGCGCAAATTCCCAGCAAGGCCAAGAGTCCCGAGGAAGCATCTGTAGTCATTAAAATGCCGGTCTGAACAAAGATCAGCATAGTTCGAATAGCAAAAAATCCCAATAATGCATGAAGCGGTAAAAAAAGCTTTCTGGTAAAGAAATAAAAAACCACTGAAAACAGATTGCAATATATAAAGGCAGGAAATCTTACCCCTAATGCCGTATCTCCAAATAGCGTAGTTCCCCAAGCAATGTTAAATGCAACTAAAGGTCCTTTACTGTAATAACAAAAGTCTAATCTCCTCGACCATTCCCAGTAATGTGTTTCATCCGGAGAAAGCGCAAGAGGTGAATAGTAAATTGTTAAAAGCTGTAAAATACTAAAGCTAATAAGGGAAAAATAAAAAATAAAATCTGCTCTTCTTTGGCTCATAACTTTTTAGAATTTCAATTTGGGTAACCCTATCTGTAGGAGCACCCTTTATGGGTGCCCGGCTAACCAATATATTTTGGAATTCCGGGCAGGCATAGGTTTATTTACCAAAAACAATATTTACGGCTTTAAAAATATCTCCACCCTTCTATTCAACTGCCGACCACTTTCAGTTTGATTAGAAGCGATAGGATTTTGTGCGCCATGCCCGATGATTTCAATTTGATTGATCGAAATTCCATGGTTAGTTAAAAAATTAGCAACAGTAGTTGCTCTGGCTTCACTTAATTTTTTATTTTTCTCTGAATCTCCTAACTCATCGGCATGTCCGTGAATTTCAATAATCCCCACAAAGGGATTTTGCTTAATGGCATCGGCCAGTTTTTCTAATTTGGCAACTGAACCCAATCTCACAGAAGCCCTGGCTTCATCAAAATAAATCTGTTCAGAAAATGCAGCAGCATTAATTTGTTGTTCCCGATTATCTAAAGAATTTTGTAAGCCCAGAAGCGCCCGCTGATTGCTAGAAACTTGAATTTTCAAAGCATCCAGATCTCGTTGTTGTTCCAGTTCTCCACCTTCTGCAATATCTAATCCAATGCCCGAAACTAAACCACCGACTGCTCCAAATCCAGCACCAATAGCTGCACCTGGCCCCAGATCATTTACTTGATTGCCCATTACCGCCCCGGCTCCGGCTCCCCAACCAGCTCCCAATACAGCCCCGGTCAAAGACTTATCGGGACCCGGGGTAGCTGAACAACTAAGTAGTAGGGATAAAAATATTAAAAGAATTTTATTCATTATTGCTTCCTCTTTGACCATATGAAATTAAAAGAAAAATTAGCACAAGAGAAAAGGTCAACCAAGGAAAAATATGAGCATGTTTCACATAAAAAGTTATTTCTTCTAAAGGTGCAATACTCTGCTCCAAGATTCCTGACTTAAATGCTTCTAAATCACTTTCGATTTTACCAAAAGGATCAATTATCGTCGTATAACCTGTATTAGTAGAACGAATAAGATAACGTTTTGTTTCTATCGCTCGCCAGGCAGCAAGTAAATTATGTTGGTAAACTGCTTTTGTATTTCCATACCAGGCATCATTGCTGAAATTAATTAAGATATTCGCCCCGGCTCTTACGGCATCAACGCTAGTTAAAGAAACTAAATCCTCATAGCAAATTAAAGAACCAATTCTTAAACCAAAGTTTTTTATCTCTATTGGTGATTGTTTTCCTCCGAAGGTAAAATCTCCCGTTTCCGGACTTAAATTTTTTAGTACCGGTATTAAATCCGCAAAAGGCATGTATTCTCCAAAGGGCATGAGAATTTGTTTGTGATAATTGCCCAATACTGTTCCTGCTTGATCTACGGCAAACACAGTGTTGTATTTGTAATAATCCAGATCATTGGAACTTCCTGTTTTAGAATCTTTTGCTTGATAAGACATTGAACCAAAAATCATCGGTTTTATTCGATCCACTAGCGGATCGAATTTTGTATTTTTTAGAGAGACGATCTCATCAGGAATCCAATAATTTGCCGACGATTCCGGCCAAATAATTAAGTCTGCATCTTTAACTTCTTTACTTAAATTTTGATAAAGTTGCAGATTTTGATTTCTCAAATCGGGATTGATTACATCTTTGGCATTAATATTAGCTTGGATCACTGCTACTTTTTTATAATTTCCCCCAGCGTAAATCCGCTGTGGGAAATTATAAAAAAGGACAAGAATAACGAAAATAAAAGATATTTTCTTCTTTGCTAGCACCAAGCTGGCCCACCATAAGAGCAAAGCACTTAAAGGAAAAACTCCAACTACGTTTGCCCAGGAAGAAAAGCCTATCAAACTTATCATTGGATTAGCCAATGACCAGGGAAACATTCGCGGGAAAAAATATTCGGCAAAAAGCCAAGCAAGAGGAAAAGCTAGTAGCATTTTTCCTAAAATAGTCTGATTCAATCTTTTAAATAAAAAAACTACTAATAAAAATTGTAAACTATGAGAGAAGCAATACAAAATAAAAATTAAATAGGCCAAGAAATCACCGAAGCCACCAAAGAAACTTATTGTTTGTGGCAGCCAATAGAAAGCCAGGACATGAAATACTAGCCCAAAAATAAAAAAATCAAAATATGGGTGTTTACTTTCTTTAAGCACCAACACCAAAGTAAACGCCACCAACAAAACAAGGCAAACTGAAATAATTCCCGGGCCAAAAGAAGAACATGTAAAAGCAACAGCAGCAATAATTTGCAGCAATGTAAAAATACTACTCTTTTCTTTCAAAGCCTTCATAAAAATGTTATAGCTCTTGTCATAAATCATACAACATTACTGTGTTGTATGATTTATTAGAAATTTTTCATAACAATGACTGAGAACTATCAAAATTATTATTACTTGGATACCCTAATCAAGGGCGGTTGGGTAATGTTACCGCTCTTGCTTTGTTCCCTTGTGTCTTTAACAATAATTATTCACCGCTTTATCTGGGGACCAAGCAAAGAAAAAGTAATTCCTTCTAACTTACTCAATGAAGCTGTTCGTTTAATTAATGCCAAAAAATTTGATGAACTAATTGGTATCTGCAGAATGAGCAATTCTTCTTTTGCAAAAATCCTAGAAACCGCTCTTTTAAATCTGCATCACCCCCACAATGAAGTAACAGAAGCAGTAGAAAGTATCGGCAAAAAAGAAGCGATGAATCTGGAACAAAATCTCAGCACATTAAATACTATTGCTGGAATCAGTCCGCTGCTTGGATTATTAGGAACAGTATTTGGAATGATCACGACTTTTAATGTAATTAAAGAGCACGGCACAGGAAATCCTGCTCTAATGGCCGGCGGTATCGCTGAAGCATTAATTACCACAGCAACCGGATTGAGTATTGCGATTCCCTCTTTGTTTTTTTATCGGTTCTTTAATGGCAGGACAAAAAGATTGATTATGGAATTGGAGACGACAGTATTATCCTTGATTAAATTGGCGAGATAGGGTATAGCGCACATTATCAGAAATCAGAAATCAGAAATCAGAAATCAGAAAT
>CAYOOT010000029.1:0-2307 GCA_964405665.1 uncultured Bdellovibrionales bacterium
GTGCCGCCGTTGCTTTAGGAGTTGATGCTGTCTTTGTAGAATCACACAATTCTCCGGATACTGCACCTTCGGATGGTTCGAATATGATTCCTCTGGAACAACTGGAAATGTTACTTGCTGATTTAAAGGTTTTGCATGAACTTAAACTTAACACTAGGCAATAGTTTTGCCGCTAAAAAACGGAACATCCAAAGATTTTTCTTGATCGCAGGGATTGGCTATCTGCTTTTCCTTTTTATTTTCGCTTTTTACAAATCCAGTGCCAGAAAATCACTTTTATCCAATAAACTTTTTGCTGATTATGCCGCTTCTGACTTAAGTCAGTCGGGAGATAATTCTACTTTTTCCAAATTACAACTTCAAGATTTTCATCGACAAGAAGTACATGATGGAAAAACTGTTTGGGAAATTTCCGCCCGTGATGCCAAATATTATCCTTTTGAAGCAGTAACTCATGTTAATGATCTGAAGTTGCAAATTTTTTCTTTTAAAAAAGATCAAAAGGATGTAAAAGTTTTTGCTAAATCAGCAAGGCTCTATTTAGAAGGGAGTAATCTCTTAAGGGCTTCTTTGGATGGCAGTATTGTTATTCAAGTAGGGGACAATTTCGAACTCAAAACAGAAGGGGCGGAATTCGATGCCAAGAAAAAGTTATTTACAGCTAAAGCAGAGGTTGCCATAGTAGGAAATGGTTTTAGTGTTAAAGGAGCAGATCTTAGTTATCCGGTAGATGGAGAAATTTTAACTTTAAATAAAAATGTAAATTGTGAATTCCAGCCCGGAGCAGAATTACCCAAAGGATTAGAAGTAAAATGAAGAAATTTTTGAAATTCTTTTTGTATCTTTGTTTAAGTCTTACGATTGAGAGGATGGTTAATCCTGATTTTGCTTATGCTGAAAAGAGCAAAAAAATTGTCAAAAAAAAACCCCCAGTCAATACAAAAGCAAAATCAACAAAAGCTTATGTCGCTGATCCCAAGAAAACTTCTGCGGAGCAAACAAACTCTTCCACTACTAGCACTACCTCGACTACTGTTTTGCGAAATGATTCTTCTACCAAGAAAGAAGATAAGCGTAGTGATTCTTTGAAAGATGTTTTCTCCAGTTCTTCAGAAACTAAAAGCCCATTAAATATCAAATCCGATACTCTAGACCTAAACTCTAAAGAAAGATTGTTCGTCTATAAAGGAAATGTAGAGTTAACAAGAGATGATATGAAAGTGACTTCCAAAAGGCTAGAAGGGCGTTATGATTCTGAAAACAGAATGGAAACTGTTTTGTGCATTGGAGATGTGGTAATTACTAAAGGACCTTCAATTAAGGCCACATCAAATCGTGCGCTTTATAAAGTTGCCTCCTCAATTGTCGAATTAACTGAGGGGCCGGAATTATATCGCGATGGAAATGTTCTTGTTGCCGATAAAGTGACAATTTTTCTTAATGAAGAAAGAAGTGAGGCCGAAGGTAATGTGAGAGTAAAAGTTACCAAGACCAATGATCAGACTTTGACTCAGGGGCAACAATAGTGGCAGATTTAATCGGAACGGGACTAGTTAAAGTTTATAATAAGCGTTGTGTGGTCAATGGCGTAGATATCCATCTTTCACCAAGTGAAGTGGTGGGATTGTTAGGTCCCAACGGGGCAGGGAAAACGACTACTTTTTATATGTTTGTCGGTTTAGTTAAACCGGATGCTGGCAATATTTTCTTTGATGGTAACGACATCACTAATCTTCCGATGTATGAACGTGCAAGATTGGGCTTGGCTTATCTTCCACAAGAGCCTTCGGTATTTCGTAAATTAAGTGTTTATGAAAATATTCTGGCAGTTTTAGAAATTCTTCCTGAATACAAAAATAATAAAAGAAAACAAAAAGAAAGAGTTGCAAGTTTAATTGAAGAATTAAACTTAGACAAGGTTGTTAATTCAAAAGCTTTCTCTCTCTCCGGTGGTGAGAGAAGAAGAGTGGAAATTGCCCGAGCCTTGGCTTGTTCTCCGCGTTATATTTTGTTGGATGAACCTTTTGCGGGGATTGATCCGATTGTTGTTGGGGATTTGCAAAATCTAGTAATTGCGATGAAGCAAAAAGGAATTGGAGTATTAATCACGGATCATAATGTCAGAGAAACTTTGGGAATCTGCGATCGCTCTTATATCTTGTCAGAAGGAAAAGTTATCGAATCAGGTGATGCTGAAAAAGTTTCCAATTCGCCGATCGCTAGAAAATATTATCTTGGCGAAAGTTTTAGTATGTAGAGTATTTTTGTTCAACAAATTGAATTGGTAAAACGGGCACCCATAAAGGG
>CAYOOT010000029.1:2407-6228 GCA_964405665.1 uncultured Bdellovibrionales bacterium
CCACGGGCCCTCATCTTATTAAGTAATATGCGCTTTAACAGAGCATAAACACTTGTATTAACTAGGGATTTATTTTTTAAGAGACCACTGTTTTAAAATCAGGGGTTTTTAGTTAAGGTTTAATGGTTTTTAAGAAGTTATGGCAATAGAGATCAAACTCAATCAAAAACTCAGTCAATCGTTAGTAATGACCCCCCAGCTGCAGCAGGCGATTAAACTTTTACAGTTGGGAAGAATTGAATATCTTGAAGAGATCGAAAAAGAACTTTTAGCTAATCCTGTTTTAGAAGAGGTTCAGCAAACAGAACCGATTGAGAGAATTGATTCCTCTGCATCCGAGAATAGTCATGATGTACAAAATAATTCCCATAATGAAAATAGCAGTTCCAGTATTTCAATTTCTTCAGGTACGGGAGATACTCCTTCTGAATACTATTATCAAGCTTCCAATCGTAACGAGGATGGAGAAAGACCATCATTTGAATCTACTTATAGTAAACCTGCCGGTCTTGATTCCCATTTGTTTTGGCAATTAGGAACATCGGAATTAAATAAACAAGAAAAAGAAATTAGTGCTTATATTATCGGCAATTTGGATCGTAACGGCTATCTTAATGCTTCAAGCGAGGAAATATCAATTGCTACAAATTCAAGCATTGAATCGGTAGAAAGTGTTTTAAAAGTCATTCAAAGTTTTGATCCTCCAGGGATTGCTGCTCGGGATTTAAAAGAATGTTTATTGATTCAGCTTGAACAATTAGGAATGCAAGGTACTCTTGCTTGGAAAATTGTGGAAGAACATTTGGCAGATCTAGAACTTAGAAGATATGAGCCAATTGCTAAAAAATATGATCTTGAACTAGAAGAAGTCTATGATTCTTTAAAAGAAATTCAAAAATTAGAACCTCGGCCGGGAAGACCATTTGTCGACGAAGAACCAATTTATATTACTCCCGATGTTTATATTAAAAAAGTGGGAGAGAACTATTTGATTACGATGAATGAATTCGGATTGCCTAAAGTCAGGTTAAATCCCATTTATCAGGAATTACTCAATAATCCCAATAATGCCGATAAAAACTATTTGCAGGATAAGTTAAAACAAGCTTCTTGGTTGTTAAAAAGCATAGAGCAGCGTCAGCAAACAATTTATAAAGTTACTAAAAGTATTGTTAAATTCCAGCGCGAATTTTTAGAGCAAGGAGTTTCCGCTTTAAGACCTTTGGTTTTAAAAGAGGTAGCAGAAGATGTAGGGATGCATGAATCTACGGTGAGCAGAGTAACAACAAATAAATATGTGCATACACCACAAGGAGTATATGAACTGAAATTTTTCTTTACATCCGGATTACGTTCTGGTGCCGGAGAAATTTCCTCGGAATCAGTAAAAGAAAGAATTAGAGATTTGGTTGCCAAAGAAAATCCTAAAAAACCCTTGAGTGATCAAGCTTTAGTTGCGATGTTAAAAGCAGAAGGTGTAGATATTGCAAGAAGAACTGTGGCAAAGTACCGTGAAATGCTAAATATCTTGTCTTCTTCTCGAAGAAAAAAAGTTTTCTAAATCATTTGAATATCTTAACTCGAACAATCAATCTAAACAGTTATTGCGTTTGTTTGTCAGCTTCTGCTAAAATAGTAGGGACTGTTATAAATTAATTTTTTAACAGATCTTAATATTATCAACTTAACTGAGGACTTAATGAGTACAAAGGATAATAAAGAGTATAATATTCAAGTAACTTTTAGACACACAGAATCAACAGAGGCACTTAAAAATTATGCTATAGAAAAAATAACTCATTGTTTGCAAAAATATATTAATGGCGAGGCCGATGCTCAAATTATTCTTGCAATAGAAAAAAGAGATCAGATTGCTGAGGTGAGAGTACGTTCAAAAAATCATGAAGTAGATTGTAAAGCTGTTACTGCTGATTTGTATGCAGCGATTGATAAGGTTGTTGATACTGTAGAGGGTCAGTTAAGAAAGCAAAAGGAAAAATTGCGTTCTCATAAGCATGTAACTCAACCAGAAGTTTAATTTTAAGATAGTTCATCCGCCTTAGTTTCCTCTTGCTAAAAAAATAAAGGGGATAATAAAGTTTTTTCTTTCGCCTAAATTATAGGGGATAAGACGGAGAGATAATTTTTGAAAAATACTATTGGCTAGTATTTTGTGAGCAGGGAATAATGCAGGCAAATCGTTTAGTCATTGTTACGGGCCTTTCGGGCTCTGGAAAATCTACGGCCTTAAAGGCCTTTGAGGACATGGGTTATTTCTGTGTAGATAATTTACCAGTTCCCTTAATTACCAACTTTGTTGATTTTTTGATCAATATTCCCGATCAATGGGCGCAGTATCCCTCTTCGGTAAGGGGCAATGTTGCCCCCGAAGTGACAAAAAATATTTCATCAGAATGGCGCTTTGCTTTATTGGTTGATTGTCGAGAAGAACATTCTTTTCCTGATATTTTTAAAGCGATTGAAAAATTAAAAAATAAAGGTACAGAAGTTAATTTTCTTTATCTCGATTGTTCCGATGAAACATTGGTACAAAGATTTAGAGAAACCAGAAGACCACATCCCTTATTGATGGTCGATCAAAGTTTAAAGACTCTCTCTGACGGGATCAATAAAGAAAGAAAATTGCTCGCCCCTTTTCGTGCAGCGGCAGCAAGAGTGATTGATACTTCAAGTTTTTCACCCCATGATTTAAGAAGAGAAATCGAGGGATTTTTTGAATTTCAAGTTCCGCTGCAAGTAATAGTTCATTCTTTCGGTTTTAAGTATGGTCTTCCTTTTGATGCAGATTTAATAGTCGATGTGCGATTCTTGAAAAACCCTTACTTCGTCCAAGAATTAAAAGAAAAAGATGGCAATCAAGAAGAAGTAAAAAATTATGTTTTTCAATCTCCCGATGCCGATGAGTTTATCAAACATTATTTGAAATTGCTGGGATTTCTTCTGCCGCGTTATCAAAAAGAAGGGAAAAGATATTTGAGTATTGGGGTTGGGTGTACCGGAGGTAAACATCGCTCAGTTGCTATTGCAACTAAATTAGCTGAAGAGTTACAGAAAAAGAATTTTTCCGTTAGTTTGAATCATCGGGATTTGAAGAAGAGTAAAGTGGCTTAACATGTTGCAGTAAAGAAAGTCCGCGCTCCGAACGTATATTATTTATTTCAATAATGTCTTGCTAATTTTACGGCCCGCCTTTGCTGAAGCTACGGCTAGGGGTTAATTTCTTCAGACTTCGCCCAAGCCAGAGCTTCTTGATGAAGACTTTTCATGAACTCTTTTTTACTGCTTTTAAAAGCTTTTTCAAAAGCTTCTTTTTCCGGATAATTCTTTTTCAGTAAACTTAAATATTCAATTATAGTTTCAAATCCTTTGTCTTCCATAATTTTTCTTGTTGCAAAAAGTGATTGAGCATAGGCAACAGGCACCAATTTGTTTTCTAGTGAAGTAAAACCATTCATTAACCAACTAAGAGGCAGAAGTTCATTGGCGCCAACCCAATTTCTTAGAGCTGGGCCGAGCACTGGATTTACTTGTCCTTCTAAAATTTGAGCTACTCCTTCATCTAGCCAAGCCGGGCATCTGAAATTGGAAAGGTCGGCAATGATCGCATGAGCATATTCATGTTTTAATGCCCGTTTCATTTCATTGATATTAATCGATTTATTATTTCTTAAAGGAATACTAATTTCTCCGCGATAAAACATCGCACTTGTCCATTCCGGAGCTCCTGTAGATTTTTTAAATTCTGCTGGAGTTAGAAAGCGTAGAACTACTTTGTTATTTATTTTTGTTTTAAAAACTTT
>CAYOOT010000029.1:6328-29733 GCA_964405665.1 uncultured Bdellovibrionales bacterium
CATTTTTGTTCATATAGAGATAATATCGGCAGAAAAAGTTAAGAGTTAAAGGTATTTTTGAGTTGTTGAATGTATATTCTAAACATTGACAGTTATTGGTAAAATGATCCGATGGAAACTGCTGTGGCATAAGATAGCTAGTTTAGCTATAAGCAGCTGTGCTAGCCGTCCTTATCGAGTTAAACGCTAAGGATCAGATTTTGTTTGCAGAAATATTTTATTTAAGAGGATTATGGCTAATTTACTTCATCAATATATGACACCAAGAGTTAAAGAAATTCTAAGTTGGTATAAATCGGAAAATCCTGGGGTCTTAGCCAATCTGACAAGACTTTTATGTTCAGGAAATTTAGCAGGAACAGGAAAATTAGTTATTTTACCAGTTGATCAAGGTTTTGAACATGGTGCAGCAAGAAGCTTTGCTGTTAATCCTCCAGCATACAATCCACTATATCATTATAATTTGGCAATTGAAGCAGGATGCAATGCCTATGCCGCTCCTTATGGATCTCTTTCCGCAGGTGCTGCTGAATTTGCCGGACAAATTCCTTTGATCTTAAAAGTAAATAATTCTGATTCTTTATTCAAATCTAAAAATCCCACACAAGCAATCACCTCCGGAGTAAAAGAAGCTTTGCAACTGGGAGCAAGCGCAATTGGTTATACAATTTATCCAGGTTCTTCAGAAAGAGATGAGATGTATAATAAGTTAGCAGAGCTTACTCGTGAAGCTAAAGCGGTCGGATTAGTTGTTGTGGTTTGGTCTTATATTAGAGGAGAAAATATTTCCAAAGCCGGTGAAACTTCAATTGATGCCATTGCCTACGGGGCACAAATAGCTGCACAATTAGGAGCTCATATTATTAAGGTAAAACCTCCGACAAATCATGTGGAACAAGAAGAGGCAAAAAAAGTTTATGAAAAATGCAATATTCCCATAGCAACATTGGCCGAAAGAGCGGCACACGTTATTCAATGTTCATTCGATGGCAGAAGAATTGTAATTTTTTCCGGTGGTGAAGCTAAAGGTGATGCCGAAATTTTAGAAGAAGCAAAGCAGCTTGCTCAAGGTGGGGGCTTTGGTGCAATTGTTGGAAGGAATGCTTTTCAAAGGCCAAAAGCTGAGTCAATTAAATTGTTAAATCAGATTCAAGCTATTTATAAAGAGTCCAAATAGTTCAATTTTAGCAGGATTGTTTGCTCGGGCATTTCGTGCTAAAATGACTTGGTAAAGACAAAAAAGAATTAAGGAGATTTTTATGGGATGTTGTTCTTCAAACGAAACAAAAAGTTGTGCTGATGAAAGTACTACCACTGCATCGCCAGTGACGAATAACAATGCTTCAAGCATTACCTTAACACCGAAAGCAATTGAAATGACCAAAAAAGCTTTAGAGGAAGAAGGCTTGCAAAACCATGGTTTAAGAGTGGCGGTAAGAGGTGGCGGTTGTTCTGGCTTAGAGTATGCTTTGGACTTTGCTGAATCTGCTCGAATCGGCGATACAGTTTTGGAAATGGATGGTCTTAAAGTGTTTATTGATATGGCCAGTCAGCAATTTTTAAAAGGAACAGTTATTGACTTTGTTTCCAGTCTTCAAGGCTCAGGATTTAAATTTAATAATCCCAATGCAAAAAGAAGTTGTGGTTGTGGCTCCTCTTTTTCTTCATAAGAGCTTATAATAACTTTCAAATTGTTATTCATTATTAGGCAACTCGGGAATTTTTTGTTCTAAATTCCTTTTAGTTAAATAAAGTTAAAAAATTCTTTACTAAACTATCATCATACTGTTATGACACCTTTGTAAATTATAAGGTTTTGTCTAGTAACATTTATCTTTTTTAAGGGAATGAAGATGACTCATAAAAAGTTATTCATAGCACTAGTGCTGCAATTGTTCTTAGTTAACGCTTCTTTTGCACAGGATTTACTTCCTGAGGACAATGGGATTTTTACTTACCATACAGCTCCAAGATGGCGTGAAAGTGAAAGTCATCCATTGCGAACAGTTGCTTATATCGTTCATCCTTTTGGTTGGGTCCTAAGAGAAGCAGTATTTAGACCATTTAGTTATTTTGCCGGAAGCACTCCTTTTACCAGAAGCTTTTTTGGTTTCAGAGAACCTTTTGATTATCGTCAACCACTTTGCTTTTTTGATTCAGACAAAATTCCAGATTGCAATACTATGGCTCCTTATAATTCTATTGGCGGAAGATCGGGCGCTGCAGGATCTGATAGTACAGAAGGAAGATTATCTGAACAAAATAAGATTTTTATTCCGGATATTGCCTTTGATTTCAACAAACACAATTTGAATGACTTAGGAAAAGCCAGAGTAAGACAAGCAGCACAAGTTCTTTCTGCTCAACCAGGAACTAAGGTAGTGGTAGAAGGACATACGGATTATATTGGAACAGATGAATATAACATGAAGCTTGGTCAAAAAAGAGCTGAAACTGTTCAAAAAGAATTAGTTGACTTGGGAATAGATGCTCAAAGATTACAAGTTGTAAGTTTTGGTGAAGGCAAACCATTATTTACTGAACAAGAAGATTGGGCAAGAGCTGCCAATAGAAGAGTTCAGTTTTCTACTGCTACTGCAGAAGCTACAAAAAAATAGTTGTTTTTCTCAGTTTTCGACAAAAAAGGCGCTTTTTGCGCCTTTTTGTCGAAATATAAGTATTATTTGGGATTTTGTTCATTAACATCCTTGAATCATTAATAAAAATAAAAAGAAACTTTTACTACAATTATAATATCTAATATTGTTAGGGACTTTATTAGTTTTAAGTAAACTTAAGTTTAAATTATTATCATCTTATTTGGATCAATAAATAATGAAAGAAAAAAAATTAATCATTACAAATATGAAATTTTTAGTATTATTTTTTAGTTTGGTTTGCTTTTCTAATGCCAATGCTTCGCCAGTTGCCGGAAGTCCTGAAGGTCCAGCTGCTTTTCCAGTATGTCCTGACGGCCAGCATAGTGTAAGCGGTATGTGTTGTCCCTTGTCAATGAATTATGTTGTTTCAGGATTTTGTAGTGCTTGCGCAGAAGGACAAGTTCTATGTGGGAGTGGCTGCGTCTCCGTATGTCCAAGTAATAAAACTTTAGATTCTGCTACTTGTAGTTGTGTCTGCTCATCAACAGCTTGCAGTGTGGCAAGACAAACTCAGGATCCATCAACTTGCGCTTGTAGTTGCCCTATTGGAGAAACGGTTTGTGGTGGTGCCTGTGTTCCATCATGTCCAAGTAATAAAACTTTAGATTCTGCTACCTGCAGTTGTAAATGTTCATCAACAACTTGTGGTGTCGCATATCAAGTGCAAGATCCTTCAACTTGTGCTTGTAGCTGTCCAGCGGGTCAAGTCACAACTAGAAGTGATGGCACATTAGCCTGTAAGGACGAATGTGCTGTGTTAGCAATTAGTACGACATATGATTCTGGTGTAACAGGGTATGCTAATTTAACTACCCAATATGACACTAGTAGCAGTGTTGATAATAAATGTATGATTAACCTCCTAAGTTCACTTTCTAGTCCATATAATCCGACAATAACACCAGTGCCAAATTCTACCAGAGAATCTTCTAATTTCATTGATTATAATGATAGACTTAGTGACGATAAATTACTAAAAACATTTTGGAATACATTATTACAAAATAGTGGAATTCCTACTGATGATTATTCAAATAATTTGACATTGATTTCCGGTTGTAGTGGAAACCTCTTAAGTAATCCGACTAATGGTCATTTATCCATTGGTGGAGGTAATACCGGCCAACCTGGGTGTAAAGTAGGAAAAATAGTTGTTGATTCCAATTGTCATCTTGTGCCAGGCAATTTTGGCAATAAAAATAATATCTGTGAAGCTAGCTTTGGTGCAGGAGGTTTTGATAACACAATAAACCTTTACTGGAGTTCGACCACAAAATAAAATTAAAATAATTGCTCAATGTTTTTGTTCTTAGAATAAAAACATTGCAGCCTTATGATTTAGTAAACCAAGGCAAGGCCTTTTCCCAAAAAGTTCTTTTATTTACCTTAATCATACTTCTTAAATTTTCACTTTCAGAAAGAAGGAGCATTTGTTCACGTTCAGAACGGGTTTCTAGTTTTTCAATTCTTTCTCTGAGCCAATTACGATCTTCGCGAAGAATTTGAATTTGTTCCTTTAGACTTTTGTTGATCTCTAAAAGTTCTAAGCTGCTTGGGAAAAAATTATCGGAATTAAGCATCGGGGTATTTGATTTTTCGTTTTCAGAATTTACAGCTATTTTCTCTTGAGAATCTTTTTGGGAAGTATTTGCTGTCTCTTCAGTCGCTTGTTGTTCAATAGGAGCAGAATCATTGTTAACAATATTTTCTACTATAGCGGTTGCTTTTACTTCGGAAGGAGGTTCTTCAGGTTCTTTGGTTTCTTGGACTGGGGTAGTTCTTACTTTTAATTGTGCATAGAATAAGGTTTTTATGTCATTTTCGTAATAGAATTTCTGGTTTTCCTTAACTATGGTATCTAATAAACCAATTTCCGAGTATTTATTGAGGGTATCAATGCCTACTCCGGCCAAATTTGAACTTTCTACTTCTGTTAACAACTTATCGCTTATATTCATATTCTCCCCTTTTTCGCACAGTGTATGTATCGTAATACTATCGTATTTTCAATGTGCGAAAAAGGGGAGAATGAAAAATTAACAATATCCAAAACAGAAAGATTTCATCTTTCCAGAATGAATGTTTTTATCGTATTATCCACAATGCTTGTCTTATAAAATTCTGATGTTTTTATTTACTATATTTGGTTTTTAGGGTCGGGGAGGCCTCATGTTATATTCAGAATTTACTGCTTCCGATGTAAGAAAAATTTTGCATGAGATGTTTCCTTTAAGGAGACTAGTGTTATCTCAATTTACTTTTTTTAACCAAGTTGGAGTTTCTTGTCCCTTGGGAGAAACTTTTAAAAGAAAGCGTCGTTGTTATCGATTGCTGGATATTTTACCAATTGCTTGTATTTTAGAATTGAAAGAACGGGGGATTCCTTTTAAGAATATCAATTCAGTACCCGGGCTTTTGCAAAAAAATGCCTGTGATATTTTTAATCTTGGTTTGGGAAGCAGACTTGCCGGCGTTGGGGATATGGTTAATTTGCAATTAAAAGGTGAAACGCTGGATAGTTTGGTTTTAGATAGATTTTTAAGCGATACCAAGAATCAGTTGATTTTTTGGTCGTTAGATGTGGGAGAAATGGGGCAAAGAATTCTCGAAGTTGCAGAGCGACTATATGGCGTAGAACCACAAAGAGCCGTTGCTTAACTTACTCTAGGAACTTCTCTAATTTCTAAGATGCTAGTTGATCCAGTCTTTTTAGCGCGGAGTCCAGCCGTAATCACAACACGTGAACCAGGTTTTATTCCATAACGATCTCTAATCGTATTCATTGCAATCACAACTTCATCTTCAGTGCTGAAATTTTCTTCTACTTTTACGTATACAGGTTCAACACCCCAATAAGCTGCCATGCGTGTCAGTGCTTTTTTCTCAGAAGTAATACCAAAAAGTATTTGTTGAGGCCGGTATTTTGCGATTAACTTTGCAGTATATCCGGAGTTAGTGCAGGCCAGCACGGCAGAAGCGGAGATTTTATCCGCAGCATTGCAGGCAGCATAACAAATAGCATCAGAGACTTTTTCCCTGTCTGAACCCCTTAATCTCGGCTTATATCGTTCATAGTGAGATTCTTTTTCGGCTTCGCGCAGAATACGACTTAATACTTTTACCGCCTCTATCGGGTGATTGCCAATTGCTGTTTCATCAGAAAGCATAACAGCATCAGTTCCATCTCGCACCGCAGTTGTAACATCGCTAACTTCTGCCCTGGTTGGACGAATTTCTTTGACCATCGACATCAACATTTGAGTAGCGGTGATTACTGGTGTGCCACTGAAGTTGGAGGTTTCAATAATTAATCTTTGAATGCTGGGTACTTTTTCCAAAGGAAGTTCTAATCCCAGGTCTCCTCTTGCCACCATCACGGCATCAGTGGTTTCAATAATTGAAGTAATCGTATCCAAACTGCTGGCTCTTTCAATTTTTGCAATGATCGGCAAAACTTGACCAAGCTTTTCCATCTCCTGACGAAGATCTAAAATATCTTTGGAAGTTGCTACAAAAGAAAGTGCTACATAATCCAGATCGTTTTTTACTGCCCATTTTACGTCGATTTTATCCTTCTCTGTTAAACAAGGAAGATTAAGTTTAGAATCAGGAACTGAAATACCGGATCGAGATCGCACTAGTCCACCGGCAATAATTTTACATTCAACTTCATTATTGGCCACTTTTGTGGCTATTAATTCTATTCTTCCATCAGCAAGAAGAGCCTTTTCGCCTACTTTAATTACTTGTGCAGGATTGAAAGCTTCAACAAAAATTCTTCCAGAAGAACCTTTGGTTCCATCGGCATGGCGAAGAATAATATTATCTCCTTCATGGAGAGTAATTTCTCCTTCTTCAAATTCTCCAATTCTCACTTTTGGTCCGCAAAGATCCTGAAACACGGCAACAAACTTTCCGATACGCGCCGATTCTTCTCTAATCAGTTGAAGAGTTCTGCTGTGCTCTTCATGCGAGCCATGAGAGAAATTTAGTCTGGCGATATCCATTCCGGCGAGTATAAGCTCTGATATTTTTTCTCTGGAATTAGAAGCAGGGCCTAGAGTTACTACAATTTTTGTTTTTCTTTGGGGCATTAGACAACTTGGCATCGTGAAATCTTACCTAACTTAATAAATTTTAAAATATGCCCTTATTCATGTAATAAGCTTCTAGAAATGTAAAGAATATTTGTAAAAAAACCATTGTCGGGTAATTTTATGTGCAATTAATTTAATTGACTTAGACCCTTTATTTAGTTAAGTTTCTCCGGCTTTAAAGGGTGCTGTTAGTTTAGTAGCTGAGAAGAAGTTAGCAAATTGGCAGTGATTCTGTAGGGGCAGGCCTTGTGCCTGCCCGTGTTACAAAAGATGAATTTTCGTCCAGATGTAAAACGGGTAGTGCCCCTACAAATAATTTTGTAGAGGTTTAATAAGTTTTCGGGCGATTAGCTCAGTTGGCCGGCGTGCTTCGGCACGCAAAAGCGAGCAAGGCGCATCGGCCTGCAGTATTTTTTTACAAAGCCGTTGGCTTTGTATGTAAGGCCGATGAGTTGTAGAGGTTTAATAAGTTTTCGGGCGATTAGCTCAGTTGGCTAGAGCATCGGCCTTACAAGCCGAGGGTCGAAGGTTCGAGTCCTTCATCGCCCATTCTGTTTACGATAGTAAACAGAATGCCCTGAGCGAACGAAGTGAGTCGAAGGGCACTATTAAAATAATTCTGGGGTGGTAGTTCAGTTGGTTAGAACGCTTGCCTGTCACGTAAGAGGTCGCGGGTTCAAGTCCCGTCCACCCCGCCAGATTTTTATTAATTATAATGATTTGACTAGTAACTTTGGCTTTGCGAAGCAAAGCCGTAGCTTGCCTGTTACGTAATGAGGTAGAAATGCGAAGCGTTTCTGGGGTTCAAGTCCCGTCCACCCCGCCAGATATTTATAGAAGTTAGAGGTCTCTCCATTCTTTCTTTGCTAATTAGTAAAGTCCCAAATGAAATTTTTTTAACATGACACCCTTCAAAAACCTCTCCTCAGAAAAACAAGGTGAGATCTATATCTATTTTGAAGCAATTCTTTGGGGACTATTTCCGGTTCTAAGCAAACTTACTTTTAATTCAATTAGTCCAATGTTTTCTTTGGGCTTGAGTTTATTCTTATCACTCTTTTATTTTTTTCCGGCAGTTGCCAAGAAAAATAAGTGGGCGGAATTAAAAGTTAAAAAAGCGTGGTTACCGATTATGTTATCAACTCTGATTTGTGGAATAGGTTTTTATATTTTGCTCTATCAAGGAACGGCACTATCTCATCCCTCTAATGTCAGTATTTTATTACTTTTTGAAGTATTTTCTACAATAGTGATTTTTAAATTATGGGGCAAAGAGAGTTTAAGTAAAAGAGAGTTAATCGGATCAATGCTGATTGTTTTTGCTGCCTGCATTGTTTTGTTTCCCGGATCTTTTCAAATCAATAAAGGAGATATCTTGATTATTATTGCCGTAATCGTTGTTCCTTTAGGAAATTATTATAATAAAATAGCGATGTCCTATATTAGCGCCGACTCAATTCTTTTAGTAAGGAATGCGATTTCTGCGATTTTAATTTTGCTTCTGGCAAGCTATTTAGAAACATCTCCTAATTTATTAGAGATAAAACAATCAGCCATACTTTTATTGATTAATGGAGTTTTGATCTTAGGATATTCGAAAGTGCTTTGGTTAGAAGGGATTCATCGTCTGCAAATTTCCAAAGCTATTAGTATCAGTTGTCTTTTCCCTGTAATCACAATGCTTGCCAGTTATTTACTGCTGGCAAATCCACCGACAGTTTGGCAACTGGCCGCCCTTGTTCCCGCAATTGGCGGAGTCTTGTTGATTAGTTCAGCCAGATAATTGTAGAAATAAAATCTATACCTTCAAAACAGGAGGAGATTGGAGAGTCTTAGGTTGTTCCCCCTCTCTTTTTTCTTGTCGTCTCCTTTCGATATTCTCTTTTATTTTTTCTTGCTCCTCCTTAGTTCCCAAGTGATAGGTTCTTAGGTCAGTCCAGATAATTTTTGCGGATCTAATCATCGCCCCGAGATTTTTAAGTTGTTCTTTTTTTGGTTCTTCGACTATGCTTTTTTCAAGGAAGCCCAGGATGTCATCGCTGAATTGATCTTGTTTAAGCAGATGCCAATTTTCTTTAATAGCCTTGAGAAGATCGGGGAAATTTTTGAGATTATCTAAAGTTGAAACAGCATCCTCTGCTCCTTTTTTGTTGCAAACGATATCAAAAAAAGATTTGTTTTCAATAAATTGGATTACTTGTTTTGCTGCTTTAGCATCAACTTCGGAAACTTTACAATCTGATTCTGGAGAAGGTAAAGAATATAGATTGTTTCCACTGCATTTTAATTTATCCAGCTTCCACGGGAAATCATAAGAAGCATCAGAAACTGTGGCAGGCACTTTGTTACTATAAAATTTAATTTGCTCACCCAAGAAATGAGGAGACAAATTAAGGGTAAGAGTTGATTGCTCGATTGATTCAGAAAGCAAAGTATTTTCTTGATAAGATTCTACGCCAATGTCAGATAAGCCTTGCCTGATAAAATGGACCAAGCGTTCTGAAGCCTTACTGCCTTTAGTGCCACCAAAAAGAGTGATCACTGAATCATCATTAATATTAATTTCTGCAGTTGTTAAAATAGATTTTAATTCATGTAAAGTATCTAAAGGATTGCATTCCGGGGAGAAATGAAACATCATCCCGGTTTCATGAGAAGGGATTTGCAGGCACAGAACTATTGAATCCCGACTCAGATTAGTTGCAAGAAGATTATTGTTTTTGTCTGTTGGAGAAGCGACATGGACAAGATATTCATTTTGATTAATATACTTTATATTTTCAATTTCTGGATGAAGTTCAACATAACCATTCTTCATTAAAACAAAGTCAGATTTGGGAGAAACTTTTCCCTGAATATAAGTAAAAGGGGTTTGATCAGTTTTATCTTTCAAGCTCCAATCATATTCTTTAATCGCTGTGGCATAAGATTTATCTTTTTTGGCGATTTGATTTAGCACTTGTTCTCTTTGCTCAGGATGAAGAAATTTAAGAATGGAGAATCCTGTTTGACCTTGATTCTCAATTCCTCTTTTAGCAATTTGTTCCGGTGGTTCTTTTAGAAATAACATTGCTTCAGCAAATCTTTCAGGATGTAGATGAGCAAACATCCTCATTATCTCGCCACAGTTAGGGCTATGTAGACTACTTGCAAAAATATAAGCTATTTTCTGATTGGAAAGGGAAGATATTTTTGCAAAAGTGCTGGCAGGATCTACTGGCCAGGCTGCACATAAAATCTCAGCAACTTCTTTAGTGGGGATTTTTTTTAGTTCCCCTGAGCAGATCCCTTGATTATTATTGCTATCATGACAGCCAAATTTATGTTGAACGCAAGGTAAAATAGGAATTTCTCCAGAGAGCTTTGTAGGAAGCTCTAAACCGACATTCCTGGGGTTTACAAAATCAGATTCTTTAGAAGGCAAACTTTGTTCTGGCATAACACTACCTTTGTTTAAACAATATCAGCTAGTTACATATATAAACCGAGTTTATTTGTCAAGTAATCAGCTAATTACTTAAAAATATGGGGTTTTTATTTTTCTTCCATTCCCATGATCAAATACCCACCCAGACAGAGAAACAAAATATTTGCCGTCCAAGCGGCAGCGGTAATCGGTATTAGTTCGGCATTACCAAAAGAAATGCTAATTGCATGTAAGACATAATAACCAAAACCGATCAATACTCCCAAAGCCAAATTTAAACTTAAATTTCCCGAACGTGCTGGAGTAAGCGCAAGTGGAAAAGAAATTAAAATAACCACTAGATTGATTAGGGGGAAAGAAATTTTAGCCGCTAAGTCCAGAAGGTAATTGGTAACAGGCACGCCTTCGGCAGATAATTTTTTGATGTAACTTTTAAGTTCAAAATAACTTAATGTATCGGCATTTCGTTCCAGTTTATATAAATCTTCCGGTGTTTGATTGATCAGTAAGGGAGCCAGTTTAAAAGTGCTGGAATTAAAATTACCTTTGCGATCAACAGAAGTTTCAATCACGTCTTTCATGATCCAGCCGATATTGGGATCTCCTCCCCAGTTTGCCTCATTGGCATCGGTGCGATAATCAAGAGAAAAGTTTTTATCCAATTCATAGATAGAAATATTTTTTAAAGTTGTGGTTTTGGAATCATATAATCCAAAGTTATAAAATTTGTTTTTTTCTCGGTGCCAAAAATTAGATCTGCTAAAAGTTCCTTTTTCCGCTTTTTTCTTAATATCAAAATGATAAATTCTCTCTAATTTTTGAGTGGCATTAGGAACAATAGTTTCCGCATTTAAAAACATTATCAGGGAAAGCAATAATCCCATAACAAGTAAGGGTTTTAAAATATAAAAAAGACTTGTTCCCACAGCACGCATCGCCGTTATTTCAGAAGATTGGGAAAGGCGACCGATTGCAAACAAAGTTGCGACAAGAGTCGCTACCGGCATCATCAACTGGAGGATCAATGGGATTTTATAGAACATGTAATTCAGGGCCATGGAAAAAGAAACGGATTCTCTAATAAAAAGATCGATTCGTTCAAAAAGATCAAAAACCAAAAACAAACCCACCGAAGCGAAAAGACAAATAAAAAATATATTAATAAATGCAGAAAGAACATATTTTTGGATGATGCTGGGAAATAAAAATTCCTTAATTTCCGCCATTAAGAGCAGGGCCCGTCTTCTGAATTTTGTTTTAACTACTTTATTGATCATCCTAAATTTTCCAAGAAACCTAATTTTTTAGCAATTCTATAAAATAAGTTATCAAATACATAGCTAACAGCCTGCCAGCGATCACTGCCAATTTGTCTTAACCAATAAGCGCCGAGAATGAAAAAAATAATATTAGGCAGCCAAATAATAAAGGAGATGTTTCTTGTATTTTGGCTGGCGATGGCGGAAGTAATACCAAGAATCAGATAGTAAATTAAAATCAAGGAAATTCCTAAAATGACATTTCCGGAAGCACCCCAGGTGCGGTTAGTCCGTGTCGGTTGCACGCCCAAGGCTAGTGCCAGTAAAGTTACGGCAAAACAGGAAGTGGGAATAACCAGTCTTTTTTGCAATTCCACCCAATAGCGAGATAACTGCAAATTGTCTTCTTTACTAAGTTGAGAGATGATTTCCAAAGTAAGTATAGCCGGAATAAGCTCTGTGATTTTCATTTCACTGGAACCTTTTTTTTGTTGAGAATAATTTTCATCCATCAATTGGCTATGAGGCAAAAGAATTTTATTCACCTGAAAAAGTGTATAATTAAAATTCAAGCCCACACCTTCTTGAATTGAACCGTCATAGAGCTGTAAGGAAAGAGTTCGTGTCTCTTCGTCAGAAATAATTTGGCCGTGTTTTGCCAAAAAATTTCTGCTGATATCAGGATCCTGGTGATCGGAAATTAAAATATTATTTAATTTGCCTGTATTTTCATCCACACTTTCGGCATAAATTGTTAAAGTGCCAAAGTCATTAAAAACCCCCGGAGTAATTCCCGAGGTTGCTCTTAGTTTTGCAATTTCAAATAGACCTAAACCTAAATTATAATTAGCCCAGGGGCGAACCCAAAAACTAAGAACTAAAGAAATGGTACAGGTGATTGTTGCCAATGTGATTAAAGGAATGGCCAGTTTTTTTAAGCTCATTCCGCTAGCGCGAATTACAATCAGCTCGCTATCGGCACTTAATCTGCCCAATGCCAGTAGTATTCCCAGTAATAATGCCATGGGAATGGCAATTTCTAGAAAGGCGGGAATGACGTAAGAAAATAAAAGAAGAGTGTCTCCAATTGGTACATTTTTGTTAACAATTAAATCTACAAGTTTGAGAATTCTTCCAAGAAACAGTAAACCAGTAAAAATAAATAAAGAGAATAAGAACGGCGCGAGGGTTTCCTTTACAATGTACTTGTAAAGAATAGGTATACTCTTGGCCACAGGTTATTTTAAAGTTTATAAAGTAATTTTTTTTGCTCGATCTGCTTCTTTACGACGTTTCTTTACAGATTCTTTGTCTTTTCTTTTTTTCTTTTCAGAAGGTTTTTCATAAAATCTTCTTGCTTTGAGTTCTTTAAAAACGCCTTCGCGGATCAGTTTACGCTTGAGAACGCGCATTGCCTTTTCTAGATTTTGGTTGACTATAATTTCAATCATTTAAAAGATAAATCCTATAAATTTAATCAAAAGTTCTTAATTTAATTTACAGCATATAACTTAAAATTGATCGTAATTGCAAATTTTAATTGAAGTATTTACTTAGGCATAGTTATTTTTATGACATTCAGGTATAAGAGGCTGCAAGCTTAGTGCTTGAATTTATTAGATTTTGCTAGTTTTGGAGGGATTGTGAACGAGGGGATAAATGGTAAGCTGAATGAAATCGATAGCTTATTGGAAATGGTAGAGTTTCTTTTTAAAAATGCCAATCAAGAAAAATTAAAAAGTGTTTTACCGCTAGCTGGAATTACACTGACGCTGACTCAACTCCGAGCAAAGATTTATGAAATAGTAACGACAGGTTCAAGAATCAATAATCCACCGCCAATTAGCCCAGTACAAAGAGAACTGCCAAAATTTGTAGAACAAGTTGCCAGTTCCGAAATAAAAAAAGAAGAGAATGAAATCCAAGAAACCGAAAGCGATGAAAACTTAGCCGATTTTGTCAAAGGATTAAGTTCTACTCTTTCCAAGAGGATTCAAATGTTACCTGTTGAGGGAGCAGAAAAAAATCCAGCCCCCCGTCAAGGGCGAATTAGGCAATTGCTAAATAAGGAACAATCCAAAGTAAATGAAGAGTCAGCAAGTGAATAAGCTTTTTTTATTATCTTTAATTTTAGTTTTTTCTACGGCTGCTTGTTCCTCTAAAAAAATTGTTTTTACTGATCCTGGAGATAAAGTTTCAGTTACGCCGCTGTTAAAAGATGAACTTCTAAAAGCGACAGAAGAAGAAGCAAAAGTTCCTGAAGCAGCTCAAGCGCAATATTATTTTATTCGCGGTCAGGTGGCGATCTCTGAAGAGAAATATGATCTGGCTCTTGAATTCTTGAAAAAAGCTTCCGATCTGGATACGTCTGCTGCGCCGACCCTCCGTAAATCTTTGGCACAACTTTATTTAAGGCTGGGAAAGTCTGAAGAAGCTTTAGAAGAAGTGGAAAAAGCACTGAAAAACAATGCTGAAGATTTGGAATTACTTCAGCTAAAAGGAGGAATTTATGCCACAAAACATGATTCTGCAAAAGCTATTGAGACTTACAATAAAATAATAAAATTAAAACCTCAGGCAGAAGATGCCTATGTTTTTATTGCCAGTCTTTATGCCCAAGATCAAAATTTTGATTCCGCAAAAGAAATTCTACAAACTTTAATTAAGCAAAATCCCCAATCTTTTTTTGGTTATTATTATTTTGCAAGAATGTCGGAAGCCGCCGGGGACGTTAAATCGGCAGAAGCTGCTTACAAAAAAGCCTTAATAATTAATCCTAAAGCCGATAGTGTCAGCCTGGATTTGGCCAGAGTCTATGGCAATCAAAAGAAATATAAGGCAGCTATTGAAATATGTGAGAAGATATTAAAAGAAGATTCCAGAAATTTAGCGGCAAGAAATCTTTTAGGACAACTTTTGCTGGGAGACAATCGGGTAGATAAAGCGATTAAAGAATTTGAGAAAGTAGGTTTATTGGAAAATGATCCAACTGATACTCGTTTGAAAATAGCCTTAATCAAAATTCAGCAAGGAGATTTAAATGGTGCAGTTGTTGAATTAAATTTAATTCTAACAGAAAAGCCGGACTATGTTGCCGCAAGATATTATTTGGCCTCGGCCTATGCTAATTTAAAAAAAGTTACTGATGCTTTAGTCGAAATAAAAAAGATAAAACCAGCTGACGAATACTATGTTGATGCAAAAATCCTGGAATCTTTTTTGCTTTCCCAGGATAAACGTTATAACGAAGCAATTGCCAGTATTAACCAAGTTTTAGAAGTTAAAAAAGACGATCCCAAGCTTTTAGTTTTGCTGGCTAACCTCCAGCATGACGCCCAAGATATTCAATCCGCTGTTGATACCACCAAGAAATTAATCGAGCTTAATCCTAATGACGACAAGATTTTTTTTAATTTAGGAGTTTTGTTAGACGAGCAAGGCAAAAAGGAAGAAGCCCTGGCGGCAATGAACAAAGCAATTGATCTTAATTCTAAAAATGCCAACGCTCTTAATTATTTGGGATATTCTTATATCGAGAAAGGTGAAAAACTAGATGATGCTGAAAAATTAATTCGCCAGGCTTTAAAGATAGAAAAAAATAACGGATATTTTATTGATAGCTTAGGTTGGCTGCTTTATACCCGTGGCAAATATGCAGAAGCTGTAAAACAATTGGAAACTGCCGCAAAGTTAGTTCCTACTGATGCAGTAATTTTAGAACACTATGCACTGGCCTTAATTAAATTAAACCAGGGTGCTCAAGCTTTAGAGGTTGTGAATAAAGCAATTTTACTTGCTCCGCAAAGTGATGATAAGCAGGTAGAAGACAGATTAAAAAAACTTCTGGAAAAATTAAAAGGAAAGTGAAAGCCTTAAAACTAAGTTTATTGTTTGTTTTTTTTCTTTCATCCTGCAGTCTATTTACCGGCCAAAAATTTCCTACTTTAGATAATTTCGTTGAAGTTTCCACTACAGAAAAATTTTTCTTTCTTGATCAATTGAAAGCAGAGAGTAATTTATTAAATTCCGCTCGGGGAAAAGTTGAAATTACTCTTAAAAACAACTTGGGGTCAAAAAACTTTAAGGAAGTTTTTGTTTTTCAAAGACCCGATCATTTACGAATTGAATTTTTTGCCACCGCTCTAAATAAATTACTGGGCCTAGTTCTCTTGAAAGAAGATCAGCTGAAGTTTTATGATTTTGATGCAAACGTGCTATACCTGGGAGAAAATTCTGCGGCAAGCTTTTATAAGATAACACAACTCCCTTTTTCTGCAGAAGAACTGATGCATTGGTTTTGTGCCAAATTTTATTTAGCAGATTCTTCGGAAACCTCTTACCATGTTTATCAGAATGCGCTGAACAAACAAAAAGCTGTTTTAAAAAAATCCGCCAATGAAAGCACTCTAGTTTTTTTCAAATCCGATGTAAATAAAAATACGGGACTGGGGAATATTTTTATTGATTCCATTGAGGTTCGGGATAGCGCTGGTAAAACAAATTTTTATTCCAAGTTTACTTATCAAAATGAAAATGGAGCAATTAAAGAAATTGAAATTTCTATTCCCCAAGAAAGTTTGAAGGGAAAAATAGTGGTGCAAAGCATCAAATATAATCCCAACTTGGCAGCAAACTTTGAAAAGTTATTTAACTTTGAAAAGGATTTACCTGTTAGGTATTTGGCGGATTGAGCTGATACAACAAAATTACTTACTATATCAATTCAAGAACTCAGAGATTAGGGCTATTAACTTAACTCATTTGAGTAATCAGCCTTAAGTTGCCTTGTTTTTTTACTTGTGGCTTTTTATATTCTTTCTTTTTTTCTTTTTTCTTTTTAGTAGGCATTTCTTTCCTCAATTATTTGTTCTCCTTATTGCTATCGGACGATATCTGGATGAACTTAATAACATCTTCCTCCTTAGATGAAAAGGATTAAGTTAATCCAGATATTTCAATAATTTAAGAGCCTTAAATGCATTTTTATAGCCCCAGCTTATTTGATCTTTCCCTCGAAAATAGATCAGGGTAGAAGTAATAAAATGAAAAAAGAAGCGTACCAAATAGGGCCAAGGAATTAGTGTGTTTTCAGCAATAAAAAATATCCTCAAAACAATAAAGCACAAAAATATTCAGAAAATTTTTTCTTCTTTCAATGAGAATGCTCTTTATTTTAATACAGGTTCTCTTGGAATTTGTTCTCAAGCTGTAACTGCAAAAGTTTTTGATACATGGAATAAAATAGAACAAAATCCTACAATGCAGGTTTGGGGACATTTCGCACGTGAGGTGGAAATAGTTCGTGAGAAAATTGCTAATTTCGTAAATGCTTCCAAAGAAGAAATATTTTTTAGCCAGAGTGCTACGGAGGGAATGAATACTCTTGTGCAAGGAATAAATTTTAGAGCGGGGGATAGAGTTCTAATTTCTTCAGATGAACATAGTGGTGTTTTAAGATGTTGGGAATATTGTGAAAAGCGATATGGTATTAAGATAGATCGTGTTAACTTTAGATCTGCTCAAGATAAAAAAGAAATAATTCAACTGCTTGAAAAACAGATTACAGCCGAAACAAAAGTGATTTGTTTAAGTCATGTGTTCTATACAACAGGTTTTCTAATGCCGGTTGAGGAAATTTCCAAAATAGCTAGTGAAAAAGCAATAATTTTTATTATTGATGGAGCTCAAGCTTGTGGAGTGCAAGAGATAAATCTTAAAAAAATTAATTGCTCTGCCTATGTAACAAGTGGACATAAGTGGCTAGGCGG
Organism: uncultured Bdellovibrionales bacterium; assembly: GCA_964405665.1. Classification (GTDB taxonomy): domain Bacteria; phylum Bdellovibrionota_C; class UBA2361; order SZUA-149; family CAZDWZ01; genus CAYOOT01. The sequence goes on from CAYOOT010000029.1 coordinate 23,540, forward strand.
GCCGAAGGGAACCGGTTTTCTATACTTAAATAAAGAAGCGAGATCCAAAATTTTTTCAATTAATCTTTATGGGAGCTCAGAAAATGTCAGTATTGACTTTAAGGGAGTCCCCGCAATTCCATCATTGATTGGTCTTGGTGTCGCAATTAAGGCAATTGAAAAAATTGGCTTAGCTAAAATTCAAGCAAGAATTTTATATTTAAGTGAAATACTTTATAAAGGGCTTTTGGAAATCAAAGAAATAAAACTTCTCAGTAAAGAACCTGAGAAACAGGCAGCATCCTTAATTGCCTTTGAATTGCCAGCCAGGCATTTGTCCTCTACTTTTGTTGCAACTCTTTATCTGAAAGAGAGAATTACTCTGCGATCTATCGATCAACTGGGGATTGTGCGTATTTCAATTGATTATTCACATAGTGAAAAAGATGTCAGGAAACTTTTGAAATCAATTAAACAGTATTTATGAATATTAAGATTTTTCTAACCAGGAAAAATCGTGATTTTTACCATAACGTCGTTCCAAAGTATTTTTTAGCATTTGCCGATAATGTATTTTAGACTTTTCAATTATCTTCTTACTTCTGGTTAAAGAAGCGGAGTGTCGTCGCCAGAGATAATAAAATTCTCCCTGAAGATATTGGAATTCTGTTATTTCTGAAAGCTTCATCCAGAGATCCCGATCAAGCATGTGCGAGCGAAAGCGTTCATCATAACCACCAACTTCTTGCATAAGATTTTTACGAAACATTGCTCCGGCATGATTTGTTGCATTTTTAATAATATCCCAGCTATGCTGAAAATTCTTCGCGCAGACACATGGTTTATTGGGCTTATCCATTTCTACCCAAATAATATCTCCATAAACCGCACCAATCTTCGGAGAGCTATCTAAGATCTTACTTAATCTTGATAAATTATTAGGAAGCATTAGGTCATCTGAATCACAAGGAGTAATATAACTTCCTTGAGCTTTAGCGATTAGCCTATTACGGGTAACGCCGTCACCCATATTTTTTCTATTAGAGAAAATTTTAACTTTTGGGTGTAGTTTGAATTTATTAGCAATTTGAAGTGTCCTGTCAGTAGAAGCATCATTGATAATAATTACTTCAAAAGAATTGAATTGTTGATTGATTACACTTTCAATTGTTTCTTCAATGTACTTTTCAGTGTTGTAGGCAGGAATAATTACGGAAACTTTTACCTTTGTTGACATAATTCTAATGTGTTTTTTCTAGAGAAGCTCGAATATCATTAATGATATTATTAATTGAAAATTGAGGTTGCCAATTAATTAACTTTTGCGCCTTTTCTAAAGAAGGATAACGTAATTCAATATCTTCAAAATTTTCTCCAAAGACTTTTTTTGCATCGATAAATTCTATCGTGGATTTTGATTTAGTTAAAGTAATTACAAGCTTAGCTAATTCTATAATTGAAATTTCCTGATTACTTCCAAGATTAATCACTTCGCCAGCAGTATGGGGAGATTCCATTATTCTTTTGAGGCCTTTTACAATGTCGTAAACTGAACAAAAACATCTTTTTTGTTTTCCATCACCATAAACAGTAAGTGGTTGGTTGTTCAATGCCTGATTTATAAAAGTAGGTACAACCATTCCATAATCTGCAACTTGTCTGGGTCCAACTGTATTAAATAACCGGACAATTCTTACCGGAAGCTGTTGCTCCCTAAAATAGGCTAAGGATAAAAATTCCGTTAAATGTTTCGCGCAAGCATAAGACCAACGAAGTTTGCTGGGTTCACCTAAGACACAATCGTTTTCTTCTTTAAAAGGATAATCTTGAGATTTGCCATATACTTCACTAGTAGAAAAAATTAGAAGGGGTTTTTGGTGTTTACTGGCAGTTTCCAAAATAGTTTGGCTCGTCTGAAATATATTCTGGATTGATTGAACAGTTTTATCCATGATTAATCTTACACCGACAGAAGAGGCTAAATGAAAAATAAAACCAGTATTGGCTATTTCTTCTTCCAAAAGACGTTGATTATTTACTGTATCAATTATCACTTTTAGCTGTGGATGATCTTTGAAATTTTTAAGATTATCTATTCTTCCTGTTGAAAGATTGTCAATGATTGTAACATGAAATTGCGATCGAAGTAGCTCTTCTGCCAGATGAGAACCGATAAATCCTGCTCCCCCAGTAATAAGAACTTTATTATTATTTTTCATGGCCTAAGAATTTTTTAAAATAATTAATAAAATCGCGAAATCAATAAATTAAGGAACTTATAACGTTTTGTTAATAATCTTATTTTTATCCGAATTAAATCTATTTTAATTTGCAGAAACTTCATCAGAGCGTTGATTATTCTCCAGGAAAATTGACGACTAAAGCTTTTTCCACAAATAATGACTTTAGCATAGTAACTATCTTCCATAATAGAAGGTTCTTTCCACCAACGGAAATCGCCTTTGGTATAAAATTTAAAAATTGTATTTATTACTTGTTCTTTTCTAAGAACTCGGTGAATAACCATTTTATCTTCTATCTTAAAGAGGATAATATCTCCTAGGCATATTTCTGAAAAGGGAATTCGTTGGATGGTTATCCAATCGCCTGGAAATATTGTAGGGAACATACTATTACCGCTTGCCTGGATAGTCATCCGTTTTCCTTCAGAGAGTGTTTCCTTTAGTAAATCAAGAACAATTGGCGAGATATTTTCAGAATCCATTAGATTTAAAAGATTAGATTTTTCATTAAAATTGTTTTTAATCTATATAACAAGAATTATTAGTTCCTGCATTTTAATAAGCTGAGGTGCATCATTTAAAAACCAAAACTATAATGTTCTCCATACCGCCGTTTTAAAGTTCTTAAAAGCATTGCCTGATAATTTTCTTTTGTTTTTTTCATGATTTTTTTGTTTCGGGTAATGGAAGAGGAATGCCGTCTCCAAAGATAATAAAATTCTCCTGCAAGATATTTAAATTGTGTTATTTCTGAGAGTTTTATCCACAATTCCCAATCTGTCATTTGGGTACGGAAACGCTCATCATAACCTCCAATTTTTTGAAGTAAGTCTTTACGAAACATGGAACCCGCATGATTAGGGGCATTTTCAAAAATATCCCAACTATTCTTAAAATCTTTTCCAGAGACACTAGGCTGGAGTGATTTGTTCATTTCTATGGCTAAAATATCTCCATAAACTGCTCCAATTTTGGGAAAACGATCCAAGATGGTACTTAATCGATTAAGATTATTAGGAAGCATGATATCATCAGAATCACAGGGAGTTATATATTCGCCTTTTGCCTTAGCGATTAATAGGTTGCGGGTAGCTGTTTCGCCGAGATTTTTTTTATTTTGAAAAATTGAGACTTTAGGATTATGAGAATATTGATTAATTATGCTAAATGTTTTGTCTGTTGAAGAATCATCGATAATGATTATTTCAGAGTCATCAAACTTTTGATTTAAAACACTTTCAATTGTTTCTGCAATATATTTTTCTGTATTGAAAGCAGGGATGATTACAGATACTTTAATTTTTTTTGGCATAGCTCCGAGATGTTTGATCTAACTTTTGTAATTTAATCCACTATCTCGATAATTTTTAACTTGCGCATGTCTTCAGCAAATTTAATAATATCAGTAGAAACTTTTGTTAATTTTTCATTATACTTTTTTGAAATGTCTTCAGCTATTTTTTTAATTGAATTTTTAGAACTAATTTTTTTCCAAATTTCTAATCCAATATCGTCTAGCTCATAATAATCGCCATTTTCCAGATTGAGAATAATTGCTTCTCCATTTATTTCGCGCCAAGTTAGATGACTATTGATTTTTACTTTGGTATTTTCAGTAATTTGCTTCATACGCTAAGCCTTTATAAACTTTTAAGTTTTGTTCTCTTTCGTTGTCTGATATTACAAACAGAGATTTTATTAAACTAATACTTATTTTAGATATATTTGCTTGCAATATGGGTTCAATTTATCGACAATCATATGACTTTTTTGGCAAGATTATTGAGATTCGAAGCGACCGCCGAGATATTTTAAAAAATTTACATCTAGTCTGGGGTGAATTTTCATCAGCCAAATTAAAGGCTAAACCTCAAGCGATCATTGAAATTCTTAGAGAAAATACTTTTCCGAAAATTTCTAAAAAACAATTTTTTCAAAATGATCACTTATTACTAATGATCAATAAGAATCAAAGTATTGTTGCCCAGTTTCATCAATATTCCTGGCAAATTTATGTGCAAATGTTTAAGGAGTTATCGGCCAAGCATATTGTATTTGAGCTAGGTTTTGTAGATTCACTCTTAACGGTAATTCTAAACCGCTTGGGTGTGCAGGAGGTTCACGCAGCTGTTTTAGGCTGGAAAAAGAAAGCGATCCTCATGCCCGGAAAAGCAGGTTCCGGTAAAACGACAACTTCTCTGCAGTTAGTTAAAGAGGGCTTTACTTTATTGGCAGATGATCAAGTATTTCTGAAAGAAGTTAAGCAGAACATACATGCCTTTGCTAATAATAAAAAGCTTCGATTCTTATTAGGAAATAAATCAATTGATTTATTTCCAGAGCTAAAGTTCCTTAAAAAGCTTCCTTATTCAAAAATGAAGCCTGCTCCAAAGAGAGCATTAACAGCAGCACAATTAAAAAAAATATATAATTGTAAATTTTCCAAAGAAGAAAAAATCCAGGCAATTGTTTTCCCGCGAATAACTACTAGAAAAACTTCCAGGATTAAGCCCATCTCTTCTCAACAAGCATTGCTTAAACTTTTAGGAAAAACTTCCCGCTCAAAAAAGTCCCTGATCAAGGATCAATTAGGAATTACTAAGCAATTTAATTTATTTTGCCTTTTATCCACAAAATACCCAGCTTACGATCTGGAAATAGGACAGGAAAATAAAAATGTTCCTCAATTAATCCGTGATGTTTTAAGATAACTTAATTTAAGATATTAAATTATTAAAAGTAATTCTTAAACAGATTGCGGAGTATTATTTTAAACATTTTCTTATATGCTCTCTTGGTATTTTCCCAATTGCCAGTAAAAATACGTTCATACATCCCCAGTTTTTTCCAAAACAAAGACATACTTCCATAATGGATAAAATATTGGCGGAGTTGGTCTAGGGCAACCGCTTTTCCTTGCTTATCAAACTCATGAAAAAGGAACTGCCCAGTATCATAACAAAAGATTTTTTTCTTGCCAGGAACCGTATTTTCTAACTCTGTTTCTCTTTTGCTAAAAGGGTCTTTAATTAAACTAAGTGCAGAAGTTCTAAATAAAGCTATCCAAATTGAAAATTTTTTATTTCCTCCTGTAATATAAATTGCATCTTCAGTTTCATCGTCAGAAACAGGAAAGTCATGGCAATAAACAAGATTAGCATTTTTTTCTTCTGCAGTTAAAAGCATTAATTCTAGCCAGCCATCTTTAATTATTTCAATATCAGAATCTAAGGTAACTAAATATGGGGTATCAACGGTTTTAAATAATTCATTAAGTGCTCGATCGTGAGTATATAGTTTTTCTTTAATAATTAAATTTATTTTTCCTTCTGCCTGTAGCTTTTCCAAAAAAGGAATTCGCTGATAACTATTGGCTGAATCCAAAACTGAAATTTTAAAAGGAATCTTGGTATATTTGAATAAACTATGGATTACTAGTTCAATTAAATGTTTTATATTAGTACTAGCAATTAAAATTGTTACTTGGGCTTCACCCATAAAAAATCCTTAAGACAAAGTCTAATTTAGGCTAAAAAATTAGCACACTTTTTTTAGTGGCAGAAGCTAAATTATTAAATTAGATTTTATCTAAGAAGTTTTTTAGAGACTGTAAATTAAACTGTGTAATTAATTACATGGAATTTCCATATAGGTAATTAAAAGCATAAAACGTACGGAGCGCGGACTTTAGTCCGCTTATTTCCAAATATTTTTAGTAGAGCAGAATAAAAGTTTGGTATTAAGCGGACTAAAGGGCATCTCTAAAAATTAAACAAAACAAATATCTGATTCTTACAAACATTTTATTTTGGCTATTAACAATGTAGGGGCACCCATTCGATGGGCGCCCGGCTGACCAATATATTTTGGAATTCCGGGCACCCATAAAGGGTGCTCCCTACAATTAAATTTTTGTGATTTAAACATCCTAAACAATTATTCTACCTAATTTTTAGAGATGCCCTAAAGTCC
>CAYOOT010000030.1:0-29552 GCA_964405665.1 uncultured Bdellovibrionales bacterium
TTTGGAAAGTTTGCTGCAATTCAATGGCCAGGCGCAATTAATAAATTACTGCTTAGAATATTTATTTCATTTTATCAAGTGAATTTAAAAGAAGCTGCTAAACCTTTGGAAGCTTATAATTCTTTAGCAGATTTTTTTGTAAGAGATTTAAAAGATGGGGTAAGACCAATTGCTGATGGAATTGTAAGTCCCGTTGATGGAAGAATTGTAGAATATGGTGATATTGAAAATGGTCGTTTGCTTCAAATAAAAGGTAGAACCTATGCTTTAAAAGATCTTTTAGTGGAAGAGGAATTAGTTAAGGTATTTTTAGAAGGATACTTTGTAACAATCTATCTGGCACCACCAGATTATCATCATATCCATTCGCCGGTAACTGGAGAGATTTCTGCTTCACTGTATATTCCAGGAACACTTTGGCCGGTAAATCCTTGGTCCGTGAAAAATATCGAAAAGTTATTTTGTGTCAATGAAAGGTTAATTACAATTATTGAGAGTCAATATGGAAAAGTTGCCGTGATCAAAGTTGGAGCAACAAATGTTGGCTCGATCAGCCTTACTTATGAGAATTTTTCCACAAATAATTGGGCAAGAGTCCTTGGAATTTCTAAAAAAATTAGGTATACCAAATATCCCGAACGAATTCCTGTTAAATTAGCTGACAGAATAGGGACCTTCAATTTGGGATCCACTGTGATTTTGCTATTTCAGTCAGGTATTTTTTCCCCTGGAAAATTTTGTGTTAAAACTAAGATCAAACTAGGTACTCGGTTAAATTGTGATGACTAAGGTGTTAAAAGTTGGAAGTAGGGGAAGTGAGCTGGCAATCAGACAAACTGAAGAAGTAATTTTCAATCTTAATAAAAATTTTCCTAATTATTTATTTAAAATAGTAAAAGTACAAACTCTCGGAGATAAAAAGCAGGGAACACCGCAAGCCGCTTGCGGCGACAAAAAAGATTGGATTGTAGGTTTGGAAGAAGCAATTCTAAGCAGCGAAGTTGATTTTGCAATTCATTCCGCCAAAGATGTGCCCTTAGATATTTCTCAGGAGACATCTCTTCTCCCGGTTTTAGAAAGAAAAGCGGCAATCGATATTTTGGTCTTAAAAACCGAAGTGGAGCAGAACAAAAATCAAGGACTGAAAATTTTACAGCAGCAGGCAACAATTGGAACGGCCAGCTTAAGAAGACAAGCCCAAATTCAAAGTTATCGTCGCGATTTAAAAACATTTCCCTTACGGGGAAATGTTACAAGCAGACTTAGAAAACTAGAGGAGAGTGGGGAGTTTGAAGGTATCGTGATAGCTCAGGCCGGATTGGAAAGACTTGGAGTGGATAAGGTTTTAGAAAAAAGAGTGGTTCCTATTCCACTTGAACAAATTATTCCTGCGGTTAATCAAGGGATGTTGGTTGCACAATACGCTACAGAGCGGGATGAAATTGCAGAACTGCTGAATTCTTTGGTGGAACACGATAACCATTTAATTTTTTTAGCAGAAAGATCTTGTATCGAAAAATTGGGGGCTGATTGTAAATCAGCCGTTGGGGTTTATGCTGAAATTGAAAAAAATGTTTTGAAGATTAGAGCAGGAGTGTTTTCTCTTGATGGCTCAAAAAGTATATTGGAAAGTGCTTCGGGAGAGTCTTCCGATGCTATTGTACTTGGCAAAAGAATCGCCGAAAAGTTGCTCAGTAGAGGAGCGGCAGAGTTATTGAAAGCTTAGTCCAAAAAAACTAAATTTTATTATTGACAGATCGAGACAATTAAAAATATCTGTTCTGATTTCTTAATTTGCAAACGAAATTTCCTTAAGTTCTTTTTCCAGGGGTGTTTCGATAATACCAATTCGCTCGATTGTTCCCTTAATTGGTAAGGGAATTTTTCTCATAAAATCATAAAGCAAAGGGAATTTGGAATGAAATACGGTTTGGGCGATGGTGCAATGGGGTCGCCATTGTTCCGGCAAGTAATACGTTTGTGCCGGGCTGCCAAATTTTAAAATCAAACTATGAACCAGTGTTTGTAGTGCTTTTAATTCGGTACTAGGTTTTACTTCCAAAAAGGCTACAGGAGGAGTGTTCTGAAAAATTCCACAATTGGAAAATGAAAAAGTAAGGGGAGAGATCTCGCTGAGTTTACTTTGAAGTGCTTCGGAAAAAGAATCTATTTGTAAATTCTCTGTTACACTAAGAGTAAGATGTGGGCGGTAATTTCCTTGATGTAAGGTAGAATTGATCTTCTCTGCATCCAGGTCTTTCCAAATAGAGCGAACGGTTTTTTCGCATTCTAAATTAAACCAAGCGTAAACTGCTATTGCCAAAGGAAACCTCTAATTTTAGTTTCTCAACCAAAGTTTTGCATATTCCGGAGCACCGGCTTGAGAGCAGGCAAGCTGGTCTGCAGCTTCTGCTTGGGCGCATTCTGAACCAGCGGGATATTGATAATTTTTTAGAAAATCTTTTTCGAATTCCAAGCCCCAACCACTTTCAGTAGGTGTCATATAATGACCGTTAGCAACACTGATTGGCTTTACAAACACTCCCTCTTGCAAGAAATCGATATATTCCACTCTTTGATCTTGCGGGCCGGAGACGCAAATTTGATCAAATAAAGACAAATGCACAATCTTATGACATAATCCAATTCCCCCACCGTGAGGCCAAACCGGCACTTTGCATTTAGCGGCTAATAACATGATTGCAATATTTTCATTTACTCCGGCTACTCGGGCAGAATCTATTTGACAGTGAGTGAGGCCAGCATTAGCCAGTAACTGTTTGAAAATTACTTGATTATCAGCATGCTCCCCCCCGGCAACTCCAATATTATGTGGTTGAAGTGCTTTACGTAAAGCGGCATAACCAAAAACATCATCAGCGGCAATTGGTTCTTCAATGAAAAACGGTTTAAATTCTGCTAAAGCAATCATGTACTCGGCTGCTTTTTTCCAATCACCTAAATTTTGGTTGGCATCGGTAAGAAGTAAACATTCAGGTCCGATTTCTTCTCTCATCGCTGCAAGTAAGTTGCGATCTTCTTCCAAATTATGACCTCTACCCACCTTTGCCTTAAAAGCATCACAGCCCTCTTTTTTCATTTCAGAGCAGCGCAGGCGAATGTAATCAAGTTTTTGACCGGACCAGCCTCTGGTTAGATAATATTTAGGCCCGATTTTTCTAAATTGAGCGATTCTCTCTTCTCGATATTTTTCTTGTTTTATTAGCATCTCATATGCTTCATCAGGAGTTAAAACATCTCCTAAATGAAACCAATCGACACATTGCACCAATTTTTTAGGACTTAGACTGCAAAGTAGTTCCCACATTGGAAGATTTTCATCTTTTGCCCAAAGATCCCAAAGGGCATTAATTACAGCTCCGCAAGCCATTCGATAAAGACCACATTGTCCGTGCCATCTCAGTTGATGATGTTGTGTTAAAGCAAGAAAAAAATTCCCGGGATTTAATTTAAATTCTTCTAGGGAACGACCGATAAGAAAACGCTTTAAGGTTTTTACTTCTTCAATTACCGCACTGTTTCCATCACCCAAAGTAAAGATCAGGCCTCTGCCCACTAAAGAGTTAGAAGTGCTTAATTCTAAAACAACGGCAGAATAGTCTGGGGCAAGATGCCTGGGGTCAGCGCCATCGAGTTGTTTGGAAGTAGGGTAGCGAATATCAAGAACATTAAAGTTAGTAATGGTTGCTAAATCGCTCATATCAAATTCTCCACTTTATTACTTAAAATATGAAAAGGGAGATTATAGGAAATCACTAAATTATCAACATGATAAAATTAGAATAAAGAGATTTCAGTGTTTCCATAGGCATCTTTTGAGTAATTTAATTAATTAATATTATTATTTATTCTAGTATCTTATCAGGGAGCAGCACTACTTTGCTGCTCCCTGTGTTAAAAAGCACAGTTACTTTTGTCAGCAGATCATCTAAACACTAAGCAGTAAAAAAACTTAATGCTGTTCATCTACAAAAAACTATATGGATCTGAAATTGAAAAATGATAAAATTTGTAAAATAAAAAAGTTTCGTTTTACTACTGTTGCTAGTTGTTTGCTTGCAAGCGGCCTATTTTTTCTAGGAAATATTAATCAGTATCCGGAAGCTGCTTTAGCAGTAGTTCCAAAAAAAGAATCCCCTTTGATTGAAAGAAAATATGCTGAACTATTATTTTCCGATACCTGTAAGATATCAAGTAAGAAACAAGGAGATGCTGTGGTTGAGGCTTTGTATAATGCAGCTTCCACACATGGAGTTGATTTTGAATTACTACTTGCCGTAATGTCTACAGAATCCAATTGCAGACATAATGCAGTTTCTCCTAAAGGAGCTTTGGGCTTAATGCAGCTGACTCCCGATACTGCTAAATGGTTGGGGGCTAATAATCCAATGAATATTAATCAAAATATCAATGCTGCGGCAAAATACCTGGCATATTTGATTAAAGAATTCGGTGGTGATTTTAACTTAGCTATTGCTGCTTATAATGCTGGGCCGAATGTTGTGAAAAGATATAAAGCTATACCGCCTTATAGAGAAACTAAGGGATATGTTAAAGGTGTTCTTAGTAAGTATAGCAAATATGGTGATTACGTTAAATTAACGAAGATATAATTGATATAATTCGTAGGGGCACCCTTTATGGGTGGTGCCCCTACAAAAATTCTCTATTTCAAAAAGCGATCAATTACAGCTTTAAAGTTTTCAAATGGTTGAGCACCACTTACTAAAACTCCGTTAATGAAGAAGGCCGGTGTACCACCAACTCCTACTTTAGAGCCATAAGCAATGTCAGCTTCTACTGCTTGATCAAGTTTTGGGTCCTTCATGTCAGCTTTGAATTTACTTTCATTTAATTTCAAAGCTTTGGCAAAGTTCATAAAACTTGCTTCATTTAAAGACCCTTGATTTGTAAATAGAAAATCATGCATTTCCCAAAATTTTCCTTGTTTACCTGCGGCTAGTGCAGCAAGAGCAGCTGGTTTAGCTTGTTGGTGAAAACTTAAAGGGAAATTTTTAAAAACAAGTTTGACATCGTTAGGATAAGCTTTGATCACTTCTTCCATTACTGTCGCTCCTCGTTGACAATAAGGGCACTGAAAATCAGAGAATTCAACGATGGTAACTCGGGCATTAGCATTGCCACGTACTGGACTGGAACCAATGTCCATTTGTTGAGGATTTTTAAACTGATTTTCAATTTGTTCTTGTTGAGCTTGGGCTTGTTTTTGTTGCTCTTGTTCTTGCCTTGCTCTTAAGCTTCTTTCCAAAGCATCGCTAATCTTTGATACTTGTTCCGGACTGGAAAGAAACTTTTCCATATTTTGATTAAACGCTTTTTCTGTAGAACAAGCGACCAATCCCAATACAAGAAAAGATCCAAGAATATTTTTTAGTTTTTTAGTTTTCATAATTATTCCTTTACTATTTAGTTTGTTGTAACCAGCGGTCGATTATTTTTTTGAAATTATCGAATGGCTGTGCTCCGCTAACTAAGACACCATTAATAAAAAATCCCGGAGTACCATTAACCCCAACTTGCTGTCCTAAACTTTGATCTGCTTCAACTTGAGCAGAAATTTCAGAGCTAGCAAGATCTGTTTTAAATTGTTCAACATTTAATCCCAGAGTTTGGGCATGGGTAATCAGAGATTCTGGATCAAGTTTTTGTTGATTCTTAAATAAGATATCATGCATTTCCCAAAACTTGCCTTGCTTGCCTGCAGCTAGAGCCGCTTTTGCAGCACCGGCAGCATGTTGGTGAAAAGATAAAGGCATATTTTTAAAACTTAGTTTTACATCGTTAGGATATGCTTTTAAAACTTGGTCCATTACCGAAGCACCACGCTGACAGAAAGGGCATTCAAAATCAGAGAATTCTATAATAGTCACTTTGGCATTAGGATTGCCTTTTACTGGACTTTTGCCAATATCGACTTTTACTGGATTTTTAAATTGTTGTTCTAAGCGATCTTGTTCTGCTTTGATTTGATTTTTCTGATCGTCTTTTTGTTTATTTTGAAAAAATCGTTGTAAAGCTTCACCCACTGTCGCGACGTTTTTATCGTCAGCTAAATAATTGTCCATTTGTTTTTTGAAATTTTCATCTGGAGCAGCCCAAGAGACATTGCAGATAAAGAAAGTTAATAAGAGTGTAAATATACTTTTAGTCATTTTCATTTTTGTGGTTTCCTGTTTTTACTATTATTATCCTTCGAAGCTCAAGCTTAGAAGACTAGCATTTTTTGCGAAAGTTATGAATAGAGGAATCTTACAGCACTTTCCCAAAGAACTATACACTAGATGCACATAGCAGAGCTTTTATTCTCTTTGCAATTTCTTTTTCCTCATTGTTAACCAACCACTGCTCTAAAGAGTTAATGCTTATTAATTTTATGCTTTTTAGTAGTTTTTTATAAAAATTGGTATAAAAATTGGTATTGCTTTTATTGCTTAAGCTAAAATGAGATGCCATCAAACTATCAAAAGAGAGGTAAGGATTTTTTAAAAAAGTATGATCCAAAGATTCTTCAAGAGCATGATTTGCAAGAATTTTTCTTAAATCATTTTTTAAATCAAATTCTTTACTTATAATATTGTTTTTTAGGATGCCATGGACGCTGACGCCAGCGGCAGAGCCTAGGGCAATTTCTTGACGAAGTTCTAGAATATTATTTAAATTAGCTGCAGATTTTAGTGAAACGATCAGATCAATACTACTGAGAATATAGAGCAAAGATTTTTGTTGATTGCTCGTTACGGTAAAATGTTGGGCAGTTAAATTTTCAATTTGTGGTTCTTCAGAGATATCTAGGATTCGGTAATTATTTAATTTTAATTGGTTAGTTTTTTTCTTTATTTTAGAACAGAATTCTTTTTGGTTTGGATTCTGACAAAGAAACGCCCAAGTGACTTGGGGAATGTTTTTAATGAGAGCAACACTTTCTTCCAACAACCAATCGATGCTTTCTTGATTTGGATCATTTTCAGGGGCAAAAATTAGGGCTGATAACTTAGTTCGGGGCTCTGGATTCACTGCCTGAAGGGATCCATCGCGAGCTCTTCTAAAAATATTGGGAATTTGCAGAGGTGGCAGGAGCAATGAGTGAGGTAAAAATTGTTTTCCCGACCGGAGATTTAGGGGAATGCTTATTGCAAAAAAAGGGTTTTTTATTCCTGTTAAATAAGAATAGTGATTATGGTGTAAAAAATCTTTCTGCTCACACCGCAATTGCTGATTTTCAAAAATTAAAAGTTTATTGCTGATGTTTTGATCGGGGGAAGTTACGACAATTGTTTCTGAATTTCCGTAATTAAAAAGAACTTCAGTGTTTTCATTTTCTAAAAGTTTGATTATTGCGGTAACAAAGGGAGTTCTTTCTTTTGCTTCAAGTTTTAAGGCAAATCTGCTTTTTAAAAGTTTTATTTTTTTATAAGCGGCAAATACCGATTCACTTTGTAATTGGGGAAGATTAGTATTTCTAAGTTGATGTGTCAGCGAGTTCTGATGGAGGCGATATTGGTAAAGCGGTTTAATGCTATCTAAATGGGCAATTAGTCCTTGAGTATTAATTCTGCACCAGTAATCATAATCTTCGAAGCCATTTTTTTCTGGATCGAAGTTTCCAACTTGAAGTCTTGTCTCGCGACGATAGAGAAAACACGCATTAATAAAATTGTCATTGTAGTCACAAAGCGTACTGGCATTATGGGGGAGTAACAGAGTCGAGGGATCATTTTTTGCCTGATTATCTTTGCGATAATTGGAATTTTTAATTTTTCTACCGGAATCATCAATTAATTCCACATTGGCATAGACCATACTGATACTGGGATTTGCTAAAAGAAAATCTGCCATTTTATCCAGTGCTCCGGGAAGATAAATATTATCGGCTGATGTCCAACTTAAAAAAACTCCTTGAGCTAAGGCAAATCCGGCATTCAATGCTCGGGATAATTTTTGATTTTGCTGATATATGTATTTGATATTTCTTGTCTGGTCTTTTAGATATGGTTTTATTACTTTTTCCAAGTCATCAGTAGAACCATCATCAATGATAATCACTTCTAGGGGATAATTATTTTTTAAAAAAATAGAATTAAGAGAGTGCTTTACAAGGTTGGCTTGATTGTATACAGGTAGCACCACAGAAATTAGGGGTTTTAGGTAGTAATCTTGATGCTGCATGTTTACTGCCCAGGGAAATGTTTCCCAGCAATTTCTGATCGAAGTTTTTGCTTTTTTGCTTAAATTAATCACTTTTAATAAAATAAATGCTTGAGATAGCTACCATTGAAAAGTTTAGCAAGAGTTTCTTTAAAAAGACAAATTTTGCATTTTATTAAGATGAGTATTATTCAGTTCGCTTAGAATCTAATTTTATTTAATATGCAATCTGATAAGAAATTAAGTGTGGCAATTTGCGGAACAAGGGGAATTCCCGCCTGTTACGGAGGATTTGAAACATTTGCTGAAGAATTATCCGTAAGACTAGCCCAACGGGGCTTTAAAATGATCGTCTATGGCAGAAAGCATTTTATCAAAGATAAAATAACTGATTATAAAGGCGTTGAAATCAGATTACTTTCAGCACCGAAACATAAATATTTTGAAACACCACTTCATTCCTTGAAGTCTTTCATTCACTTGTTGTTTAAAAGAGTGGATGTAGTTTTGGTTTGTAACGCTGCAAACAGTCCTTTCGTCTGGATTTTAAGGCTATTTGGAATACCAGTAATCATTAATGTTGATGGTATTGAGAGAAATCGTGCTAAATGGAATTTTTTGGGACGTGTTTGGTATCGTCTGGGTGAAATTTGTTCAGTAATATTTGCCAATGAAATTGTGGCCGATGCTGATGTAATTAAAGAATATTATCAAGAGATTTATCAAAAAAAATCTAATGTTATTGCTTATGGTTTTAGAGAGTTTGATGAAACTAAGATCGAACAAAAAATTAAAACTAATTCTGATTTCGTTGCCAGCGATAAGATCTTTAAAGAGTTAGGAATTTTGCCCGGGAATTATCTTCTTTATGTGAGTAGATTGGAACCGGAAAACAATGCTCATATTGTGATCCAAGCTTATAACGCATTGAGTAATGAGCTGAGAACTAAGTATCCCTTAGTGCTTGTGGGGGATGCGCCATATGCTGAAAAATATATTCAATATTTACGTAAAATCGCTTCTAAAGAGGTCATTTTTGCAGGGTTTCGCTTTGGAGAGTCTTACTGCTTACTGCAAATTGCAGCTTTACTCTATATTCAAGCCACAGAAGTTGGAGGAACTCATCCTGCATTGGTAGAGTCTATGGGATTTGGTAACTGTATTATAGCCAATCAAACACCAGAAAATATCGAAGTTTTAGGCAATAGTGGTTTATATTACACAAAAAATAATCTATTTGAATTGCAGAAGTGTCTTAGTGAAATCCTTATAAATCCGCAAAAAATTGAGGAATTAAGAAGGTCTGCCTATAAAAGAGCAAAGGAAAACTATACTTGGGAAAAAGTTTGCAAAGCTTACGAAGCGCTTTTTTTGAAGGTTTCTAAGAAAAGTTAAGAGATTCCTCCACTCTTATCAATTGAGATCACCTTATTTTTTCAGCAAATAATTAGAAAATTTACTTGGAAGTGAGGATAAGATTCTTGTATAAGTCTGAGAAATGTATTATTCATAGCGTTTTTAGAGAGGCAAGTAGCTTTTTAAGTAGTCGCTACAAACTTCTTTTTAAGAAGTATTTATTAATATAGATTTTATTAATACAGATAATAATAACTCATATAACGAGGTGAAACGTGGCAGCAAAGAAAGCAAAAAAAGTAGCAAAAAAACCAATGGCTAAAGCAAAAATGGGAAAAGCTAAAAAAGGTGTAATGAAAGCAAAATCCGGAAAATCTGCTAAAATGGTAGCAGCTCCAGCTGTTAAAAAAGCAGAACCCATTGTTCCTCCTAAAAAGCCAACCTTGGTAAGTCCAAAAAATACTGGAACAAAACAATATAACCAATCAGAACTTTTTGATTGTTTACAAGGTTTTTGTGGTTTTCCTAATAGAAGAACTGCTAAAGAATTCTATGGTGGATTTACCGGTATGGTTCAAACAGCTTTGAAGAGTGGCTATAAATTAGTATTGCCAGGTCTTGGAAAAATGCAAGTTAGAAAAACAAAAGCTAGAAAGGGAATTAATCCTGCGACTCGTGAACCGATCAATATCCCTGCACGTAGAAAGGTGAGATTCACACCACTTAAGGTTTTAAAAGAAGCAGTATTATAATTCCCTAATCTTTCGAGATTTTTGGAATCATTTAAGGCCAGGGATAAAACCTTGGCCTTTTGTTTTTTAACTCATTGAATTTATTGATATTTTCACAATCAATTGATTGCCAATAATTTTATAGATTAGTTGACTAATATCATGTATTTTTATATAAGTAGGCGGAAATTATATTAAATCCAAGTTGTTTTATGCTGGAATAATGATATAGACCTGATTTAATGCAAAAAGTTGTTCTCAAAGCAATAGTTTTTTTTCTTGGCGTTTTGGTCGCTGCCTGGATATTTGTTGATTATAAACAAGAAAAAAGTAAAATTTCAATTAGTAAAACTAATACGCAAAAAGATCTGGAAAATATCAAAAGAGGAAGTCTTTCTCCAGAGTCTAAGGAAATTAGAGATTTTTTTGAACTTTCAGAAGAATTTAGAAATTTTCTCAATTCATTGCCGGAAGAAAAACAACAAGCATTATTTAGAGCGGCGGTTGTCGAGGGAACATATAGTTCCTTGCAAAAAATTAATTCAAGAATTCTCAATTCATTTTCTAATTATCGCAGCACTATTTTACCCGATTTAAAAAAACAAGTTTTACAGGAATTATTAAATCGTTTTCGAGAAAGTGATTGGCTGGATTGGTCAAACAGTTCATTTGCCAATGATGGCGAACCCACTCTGGCAAGATCCTATGTTGATACTATTTCTTTGGTTAATATAGAATTGGCAAATTATCTAGAAACTGCAGCTTATTTATTTAGTAATCTTTATCGAAGAATTATGGCGGCAGAAGATTTTCAACTTGATCAAGAATTTGAAGCACTGGCGAGTTCTTATGAAAAAAGAAAAAAATCAGCGGATGATTCTGCGCCGCAAATGATGCTTGATGCCAGTATTCTTGAAGATGCCAATTTTTTAGCTTCTTTAGAAAGAATCAAAAGAAGTTTTATTCTCCGATATGTCCGAAAAAATCCCAATAATTTGCTAACCAATTTAAACTTACTTTTAAGTATTGAACTTGAAGCTGCCGGAAAAGAAGAATTGGAAGTAATCGATCTAATGATTAGGAAATTTACTCTTGATGCCAGTCCAAAGTATCGAGAAGAAGTTTTTAAGGTTATTAATAATTCAATTAATATTTCCGAATTTATAAAAATCAATTCTGCCTTAAGACAGTCTCTTTCGCAATTATACGTTGTCGGTGCTTTGGATGCAGTGGAAAATCAGGATTTAAAGAAAGCTAATATTTACTTAGATCAATCAATTGTTTTATATCCCAAGTTGCGTTCCCAAGAAATTTTAGGAGACTATATTAAATATGGATATCAAAATAATGCATTGAGTAATGCGAAAAAAGGCAATCTCAATTCCGATCTGCAAGAGAAATCAGAATTTGATTCTGGTCTGACTGGATTGAATAAGAATTCTTCCGAAGATGAAGTTAGTCGTTCGATGAAAAAAGGCTTTTCTTATCTTTTGATTATATTATTTGTTGTTGTCACCCTGGGATTAGCAATAATTGTCTTTTTTTATTACAAGAGTTCCGCTGCAAGAAAAGAGGAGGAAGCTCAAAATGAAAAAGAGACTGCAGGGAACAAAGAAAATCAATTGGAGAGACCGGATTTAACCCCGGATATAGCTGAATCAACAGAAATGGATTTTGAGAAAGAGTTTCAAATTGGTCGCAGAGCGAATCTCGACTAGGCAGCTTGTTAAATAGAAAAGCAATATTTGTTGAAATGATTATTAGCTGAAGATCAAAAAGCTATAATGATTCTCTGATTTTCTATTTGACAAGCTGCGATATCAGGTAAATTTAAGTTTATTTTTTTATTGATCATGAAGAGAAAATGAAGCAGAGGAGATAGATCTTTTCATATCTTATAGAAAAGGTTATATTCTCCGATTTGCCCTCTTTCGCTTCAGTGATGGAGGACAAATCGGAGAATATATGTTGAAACTAGCTTGGTTTTCACCTCTCTCTAAAAATATCAAATCTAAATCTGCCAATTTCACAGCAGCACTTGAGCCATATCTGGAGAAAAATTATGCAATTGATTATTTTGTTGATGATGAAACAGTTGATAATAAGAAAGTTTTTCATTATTTAAGAGCCTTACAGCTTCATCGCCAAAAAAATTATGATTGTTTTGTCTATCAGCTAGAAGATCAACCGGGCATTGCTTTTATTCAACGACATCAAGCCTTATTTCCCGGCTTAACAATTTTTCACGATTTAAATCTAAACAATTTATATTTTCAAAAACATCAGTACTCTTCTGCAGCAACTGTATTTAATATTGAAATGGATAATTTATTTGGCCCAACTTCTGCCAGACTAGGGGATTACTTGATTAAGAATTGGCCACTAGGTATTTTTGATGGCATTTATATACGCTCCCGACAAGAGATCGAAAATTCTTCTTTTGCCATTGTGCAAAATGAGGCCCAAGCTGAGTTTTTTAATAAGCATAACACTTGCGCTGTGGAAATATTTTCCACGAATCTTAGTGCTTTTGCCGACAAGCGGTTTAGTCCGGCCGAGAAAGAAAAAGTAAGAGATGATTTGGGTTTTACAAAAGAAGATTTTATTATTTCATTTTCAGAATCCACTGAATTAAAAGATCGATTGCCTCAGTTATTAGAAGCTTTAGCTGAAAAACCTAAGGATAATCTCGTTTTGCTTTGTATAGCCAAAAACAAAAAAGACTATCTTTCTTACAAAAGTCTTCTGGCAAAAGAAAATAATCTTAGGTTTAAGATTAACGAGACAAAAAGTGATTTGGATTTTATGCTCCAACACTTGGCTGCAGATTTACATTTTGCCGTAACAAATGATCTGCTTCGCGCAATGCCTCTAGCTGCCGGTTTTTGCTTCGCTAAAGGGGTGCCACTTATAACTTCTTCATTAGCTTGGGCAAAAGAATTACCAGAAGGCAGTTGTTTTAAAATCAAGTTGGGCAATTCTGAGGTCCTAGAGGTGCAGGCAATAATTAATGAGTTGTTTATAAATAGAGAGTTGTTATTTCAACTTTCTGAAAATGCCCAAAAATATGCCAATGATTTTTGGAGAGTGCAGCTAGTTTTCCAAAATTTACAACGAGTGATAGAAAGAAATTCCTTTAAATTGAAAAACTTATCTCAAGAAAAAATGTTAAAATATTCAAATTATAAGAACAAAATTATTACCGAGAATTCTTTGAATGAATAATCTTAATAATAAAATAGAAATTAATGATCAGGAAGGTTCCAAAATAATTGCAGCAGGAGTGAAATCCTTGGCTATAGTTTTGCCCCGTTATGGTGCAGAACTTGGTGGAGGTGCGGAAACTTTAGTTCGTTCGTTAATACTTGCTCTTAAAGAGCAAGATCAATTAAGCGGTTTTTCCAGAAAAATTGAAGTTTGGTCCACTTGCGCCAAGGATCATCGCACATGGGATAATTATTACGAAGCAGGGGATAGCATCGAAGATGGGATAGCAGTTAGAAGATTTAAAGTTGATGAGAGAGATCTGGAAGTTTTCATTACTTCAGAAATGTCTATTCAACGAGCTAAGCCCCTAAGCCTAGAGGGTCAGTTAAATTGGTTGGGAGCAGGTGTAAATTCTTCAGATTTATATCGACATATCATTAGTCAAGGAGAAAAGTTCGAGGCAATTGTTTTTGCTCCCTATCTTTTTGCAACAACATTTTGGGGATCGCTGATCTATCCTGAGCGTTCGCTGTTGATTCCTTGTCTGCATAATGAAGCCTATGCTTATTTAGATGTGATCAGGGAACTTTTTTCTCGGGTGCGGGGCTTGATTTTTAATGCCGCTTCGGAGATGCAGCTTGCTGCTGAATTATATGGGAAAGATAAAATTATTTCTAAAGGCGCGGTTGTGGGAATGGGGTTTTCTAAGTCGGAAACTAATTGTTGCGAAATCTCCCAGCGTTTACCCTTCAAAGAACAATCCTATCTTCTTTATTCTGGAAGAAAAGAGCAAGGAAAGAACTTAGATCTTCTAATTTCTTATTTTTCTGAAAATAAAGCAGAGTTTCCCGGATTGAAACTTGTTCTAATAGGCTCAGGAGAAATTAATTTTCTTAAAGAGCTTCCTGAAGATGTAATTGATTTAGGTTTTGTTTCTGCTGAAGAGAAAATGTCGCTAATGAAAAATGCTTTGGCTCTATGTCAGCCTTCAACTAATGAATCATTTTCTATTGTTTTGATGGAAGCTTGGCAAATGGGAACCCCGGTAATTGTGCATGGAAACTGTGCGGTCACTAGAGAGCATGTGCTTCAATCCAATGGCGGTTTGTTTTTTTCTAATAAAAAAGATTTTGTCGCAGTTTTAAAATATCTAAGAAATAATAAAGATCAGTCCCGGATTTTAGGGAAACAGGGTAAGCAATATGTTGAAGAAGTTTATTCCTGGAAGGCGGTTTTAGATCGTCTCGATACTGCGTTTACCAAATTTGGCTATTAAAAATGTCCTCACAATTAGATTTAGAACAATATGCTGCAAAGAAAAGAATCTCTGAACTTTCGCGACTTATTGAAAAAGCAAATGAAGAATATTATTTGGAAGATAATCCCAGTATCTCTGATGCCGAATATGATCGATTATTTAGGGAATTGGAGAGCTTAGAAAAAAAGTATCCTGAGTTGCGACAGAAAAATTCTCCGACAAAAAAAATAGGAGCAAGATTAAAAAAAGAACTGGTTCCCTTCTCAGAAGTGCAGCATCGGGAACAAATGTTTTCTTTAGCTAACGCCTTGGATACCGAGGAATTTCTGGAATTTGTTGCTCGTGTGGAAAAAGGTCTTGATCTGGCGGCGGGGGAAATTGAGTATTTGGCAGAATATAAGTTCGATGGACTCGCTGTGGAGCTTGTTTATCAAGACGGCGAGTTAGAATTGGCTTCTACCAGAGGGGACGGAATTAGCGGGGAACAAATTACGGCAAATGCTCGGGCAATTAAAAATATTCCCCCAATATTAAAGAAAAGCAAAAATTTACCTGAACAATTTGAAATTCGAGGGGAAGTTTTAATGACTAAAGCCGCTTTTGAAAAACTAAATCAAGAACGGATTGAGGAAGATGAAGCAACTTTTGCCAATCCCAGAAATGCTGCCGCGGGAAGTTTAAGGCAACTTGACTCAAAAATTACTGCAAAAAGAAAACTTCAGTTTTATGCCTACAACATTATTTCTCAGGATGTTTTGCCGATCAATAGTCACCAAGAGGAACTGGAGCTTTTAAGAGATCTTGGTTTTAGTGTGGAAGAAGATTATTGCGTCAGCACTGATTCTAAAGCAATTATCAAGTTTTACGAAAAATTGTTGGCCACACGAGATGATATACCCTTTGAGATTGATGGTGTGGTAGTAAAAGTTAATTCTTTGGCTTATCAGGAAATTTTAGGCTCACGATCAAGGACTCCGCGTTATGCGGTGGCAATTAAATTCCCTGCTCGAGAAGAATTTACAAAGCTCTTGGATATTACAGTGCAAGTGGGAAGAACCGGGGTGCTTACACCGGTAGCGGAATTGGAGCCGGTTAATGTCGGTGGAGTAGTTGTTAAAAGAGCCACTTTACATAATCAAGATGAAATAGACCGAAAAGATATTAGAATTGGGGATACTGTTGTCGTGCGACGTCAAGGAGATGTTATTCCGGCTGTTGTTTCTGTGTTGACGGCAAAAAGAACAGGCAAAGAAAAAAAATTCAAACTACCCGAGCACTGTCCGGTTTGTAACAGTAAAGCACAAAAAGAAGCGGAAGAAGATGCCGCACTAAGATGTTCTAATCCTCATTGCCCGGCAAAACTAATCAATCGTTTAAAACATTTTGTTTCCCGAGCGGCGTTTGATATTGAAAGTTTAGGAACGAAAATGTTGGAGCGTCTTGTAGAGATGGAAAGAATTACCAATGTCTCCGATATTTTTACTTTAAATTTTGAGGAACTTGCAGTTCTGGAAAGAATGGGAGAAAAATCGGCAAACAATCTCATCGCTGCAATAGAAAAAAGTAAAAAAATTAGCTTTTCTAGGTTTATTTATGCTTTGGGAATTAGGCACGTTGGAGAAAGAACTGCCAAAGTTTTAGCCAAAAAAGCTAAAACTTTAAAGGGCCTAATGGATTTTTCCAAAGAAGAATTGGAACAAATTGAAGATGTGGGAGAAAAAGTTTCTGCTACGATTTTAGAATTTTTTTCCAATCCCGATGAAATCAAAATCATCAATAGTCTTTTAGCCAATGGAGTGGAAATTATATACACAGAAACTGAAACAGAAGACAGGAGAAGAATTAGCGGAAAATTCAAAGGAGAATTTGTTGTCTTAACTGGAACTTTAAATACTTATTCCCGGGAAGAAGCCAAAGAATTGATTGAAAAAGAGGGTGGGGAAGTACTGGCTGCTGTTAATAAAAAAACTACTTTGGTTGTTGCCGGAGAAAATGCCGGCTCTAAATTGAAAAAAGCGGAACAGTTGGGGATTGGAGTGATTGATGAGGAAGAATTTTTGAAGAGGTTGGGTAATTTATAATTGAAGTAACGTAGGGGCGGTGTAAACACTAACTTATGTTAGTGTTTACACCGCCCGTTTAACCATAGCCTTTGCTAATCACTTCATACCTGTCGTTGCGAGGGAAGCGAAGCAATCTCGCAGTGTTGATCCGATTGTTCAGTCTTTACTTTGCACATAACAACAGGATGTTCTATTTTTGTTTCTGAATTTTCTAATATCTACAGCAATTTTTTTATTTTAAGAAACTAACTTCTGATATAATTCTTTTGTTTTTTCTTCCAATTCTTCCAAAGTTCCTGAATTATCGATAATATAATCAGCTCTACTATTTTTTATTTCAGTACTCAATTGTGATTTCAATCTTTTTTTTGCTTCTTCTTCTGAGATTTTATTACGCTCTTTAATTCTGGAAATTAGAATATTTTCTGGAGCGGAAACATTAATTACTTTCTTAAAACCCAACTTATCTAATCCCGCTTCAAAAAAAAGTGGACATTCATAAATTATTAAAGTTGCAGCACTCTTAATTGCTTTATTAAATTCATTTTGAGCAAGCAGCTGCACTTGCGGATGAATAATTGCTTCTAGTTTTTTTCTTTTTTCTTGATCATTAAAAATAATTGCAGCAAGAGCCTGGCGATTGATTTCACCTTTGTCGTTTAAAATACTGTGACCAAATTCTTTTATTACTTGATGATAAGCAGTTGTATCTTTTTCCAGAGCTGCTTTTGCTAAGAAATCGGCACTAATGACAGAGGCTCCAAATTTTTTTAGAATCTGAGCCACGCTGGATTTTCCCGAGCCGATGCTTCCAGTTAAGGCGATCACTTGATTATAAATTGATGAAGTCATATATTTATACAGCAAAACAATAGCCTATTATGAACTTTCGGTCTTTAAAAATTATCAGGCAAGCTTTCTTTTATAGATTAAACTATTTATTGCCAAACATTTTTGCTATAAGTTGAGGCTGTTTTTTTAAATATTATACATTATTATAATGGTGTTTCTATGATCTTGGCTCCTTTTACTAAAAATTGGTGGAAATCAGCAAAAAAATCGGAAGATGGCTCAGAAGAAGGAGTTGCACTTGATGAAGAAATTTCGGTTGATGAAAATTTGGAAATTACGGAAGAAACTTTATCCCCACTGGAAGAACATGACTCTGAGATTGAAGAACATCTAGATACTCTAGATCCCGAACATTCCGATGAAAATCCGGAAGAGGAAGAAGGTTATACTCACGAAGGTGGAGGACACCCGGAACTGGACGATCCGATTGAAGAAGCATATGAGTTTGAACAAAGAGAGCAACGTAATTTTGAGAAAGAAGAAAGAAACCAACCTTCAAGAAGCAAAATAAGAAATGCCAAAGAGTTTTTTAATACGGAAATGCTTTACCGTTTTGATATTATGGAAGATAATTTACGCAAACAGCTTGCCGGTAGTTATCGTTTAGAACTTAAAGGTTATCAAGGCGGAATTTGGACGGTGAAGGTAGGCGATCAATTGGACATTGTTAATAAGAAAGAAGATTCAGAAATAATTTACAGCATGCAGCAAAGGGATTTTGTGCTACTGGTAAATGGACAACTAAATCCTCAGCTGGCAATATTTGCCGGAAAAATGAAAATAACCGGCGATTTAAAAAAATCAGTTGAATTTATCGAGTTATTAGCCCCGGCAGAATGAATAGTTTTATGCAGCTTGTAAAACCAAATTGGTTACGAAGGCCTGCCGGAAATGCATCAGAAACTATTGCGCTTAAAAAACTGCTGAGAAAGTCCAAACTAAATACTGTTTGCGAAGAAGCTAGATGCCCTAACATCTCTGAATGTTTTAATCGTGGGACTGCCACCTTTATGATTTTAGGAGATGTTTGTACCAGGGGGTGTAGATTTTGTGCAGTTAGTACAGGCAAGCCAATTTTTTCCCCAACAAAGTTTAAAGAAGAAGCAAAAAGTGTTGCCACAGCGGCAATTGAGCTTGGTTTAAAGCACATTGTTGTCACTTCTGTCGCCCGAGATGATTTAAAAGATGGCGGGGCAAGTGGTTTTGTCGAAACTATTAAAGCTCTTAGAGAAAAAAAACCAGAAGCAACTGTGGAAGTATTGATTCCAGATTTAAGAGGAAACTTTGATGCTTTGGCTCAAATTGTAGAAGCTGGTCCGGATGTTTTAAATCATAACTTAGAAACTGTACCTCGACTTTATCGTAAAGTCCGACCGGGAGCAGTCTATGCCAGGTCTCTTGAATTGCTGAAAAAAGCAAAAGAAATTTCCGCTTCTAAAAAAATGCAGACAAAAACCGGAATTATGCTTGGTTTGGGAGAGGAAAAAGAAGAAGTTGTAGCTTTGATGCAAGATGCTTTTTTACAAAATGTTGATATTTTTACTGCCGGACAATACATGCAACCTTCCAAAGAACATTTATCTGTTCAGTCCTATCTGCCGTTGGATGAATTTATGGCTTATGAAGTAATTGCAAAAAAAATTGGTTTTTCTCATGCCTTTATTGGGCCCTTAGTAAGAAGTAGTTATCATGCCGATGAATTTCTATCTAATGAAAGGAGTTCCTTAGCCGTTAAGACAGTAGAAGATTCGTTAAGCCAATGTTAAACACAAATATTATTTCTAAGATTGATCATTTGCCAATCATTGCCTTAAATGAGATCGCACAAGCTGTGAATAAAGCTAGAAGTGAAGGAAGAGACATTATTGATTTTAGTCAGCTTAATCCTAATATTCCACCACCATCGCAAGCTGTGGAAAAATTAGTGCAGAGCAGTTTGCAACCAACTAACCATCGCTATTCTTCCTCTCAAGGAATTTCTAAATTAAGAGAAACTTTTTGCAATTGGTACGCCAATCGTTTTGAAGTAGAGCTTAATTTCGATACGGAAGTGGTCGTTACATTGGGTACAAAACAAGGAATTTCTCATTTGTTGTTTGGCGCCTTATCCACTGGAGATACTGTTTTATTACCGACTCCTGCTTATCCGATTCATCAAGCTTCTGTGATTCTTGCCGGAGCAAAGTTAGTTGATGTTCCTCTGGCCTCAACTGAGGAAGAAGATAGTGTTTGGAAGAATGCAACAGCATTAACAGAGAAGAGTGAAAGTTTTTTTAAACGTTTGGAACGAGCCTATCAACAAAGCTCGCCCAAGCCTAAACTGATGATTATCAGTTTTCCGCATAATCCGACCACAACGGTGGTTACTCTTGGTTTTCTGGAAAGATTAGTGGCCTTTGCTAAGGATTATCGGATTTATTTAATTCATGATTTTGCTTATGCTGACTTGGCTTTTGATGGTTTTAAAACTCCCAGCCTTTTGCAGGTAGCTGGCGCAAAAGAAATTTCCGTAGAATTTTATTCATTATCCAAAGGTCTTTGCTTGGCCGGTTGGAGAATTGGAGTTTGTGCCGGAAATCCTGAACTTGTAGCGGTTTTAAAAAAAGTTAAGAGTTTTCTGGATTATGGTCCATTTCAGCCATTGCAAATTGGTGCAATTAAAGCATTGGAGTCTTATCAAAGTATTATTTCTGAAACAGTGGAAATTTATAAATCAAGAAGAGATGTTTTAGTTTCCGGACTAAAAAATCTTTCCTGGCAGATTGAGCCGCCAAAAGGCAGTCTCTTTGTTTGGGCAAAAATTCCTCAAACTTTTCCTCTGCAAAATGCCAAAGAATTTGCTGCATTTTTATTGCAACATAATGTGGCAGTTTGTCCGGGAGATGGTTTTGGAGCAGAATATTCTAAGTATATCCGCTTTTCTTTGGTTGTACCAGAAAACAGAATTCGTCAAGCAATCGCCAATATTGAACAGGGACTAAGAAATTTATGAAAAGAAAAATATTCTTTTTGACATTCATATTTTTTGTGAAAAATTCCTTTGCTGCGGATTGTCCACAGGCAACAAAATTATTAGCGGAAGCGATGCAAAGCAATTTTAATCTTACACAAACCGAAGAAAACTTGAATAAAGTTATCGTCCTTTGCCCAGAAATGCCTGAAGCATATTATCATTTGGCCACTAACCAAATCGATCAATCAAAGTTGGCCGAGGCCATCAAAAATTTAAAAAAAGCGATAAGTTTAAAGAATGAAATGATTTTTGAAATCGCTTTGGGAAACGCTTATTTCTTATCCAATAATTTTGAAGAAGCGGAAAAAGCTTATAATGAAGTTTTAGCGGAAGACAGTAATTCGATTAAGGCAATGCAAGGACTTAGCGCCGCTTATCTGAAAGAAGACAAAGATGCAGAGGCGGAAGAAATATTAAGAAGAGCAATTCAAGTTTCTTCTGACGACGCGGCTTTATTTTACAACTTGGGAATAGTTTTGCAAAAAATGGAACGTTTTGACGAAGCCTTTCAAAGTTTTAAAGCAGCAGTGGAGAGAAAATCCCCTTATCCTGCGGCGCAAATTAATTTAGCACAATTACTTTTTACTGCTGGAAAAACAGAAGAAGCTGAAAAATTATTTCGTCAAGCATCCTTATATGAACCGAAGAACCCCAATATCTGGTTGGGAATTGCCGCTGCGCTTGAAGCAAAAAAAGACTATAAAATGGCTTTAAGTAATATTGAAAAAGCAATCTCACTTGATCCTACATTAATCGAAGCAAAAATAAATCAAGCAATTATTTTAGTTAAACTTGATCGAAAACAAGAAGGACTGGAAAAATTAATTCAACTAAAACAAATAAATCCGGAAAATTCAAAAGTAATATCTTCTTTGGGTTGGGCTTATTTGGAAGATAAAAAACTAGATTTAGCAGCGGAAAATTTAGAAACTGCTTTAAGATTAAACCCCAAAGATGCTTTTTCTTACAATAATTTAGGGATTGTGATGCAACTTAAAGGAGAGCACGAAAAAGCCAGGATTTCTTTTGAAAAGGCCAAAGACTTAAAGCCTAAATTTAAGGAAGTCGAAGTTAATTTAGAGACTTTGAAATAAAGTATTTCAGGAGCTCTTAATTTCTTTCTTTACCTCTTCAGTTAAGCTGTAAGTTCCAAGCACGGCCCTAATGCTTGCTTCGTCGGGGTATTTAGATTTTATTGTCGGGTTAATATCTCGATCGAATTGCGATAGATATTCCCTGATTTGTTGATGAAAATCTGCACCTTTTTGCAGAAACCAGGAACGTATTTCATCGCCAAAACATACTGGGATATTGTCATATTCAGTCTTGATATGCAGATTATTTTCTTTCGCTGCAGAAAAAATATTTTCACTAACAGCCTTGTGTAAATATTCAGAATCTTCAGCAAGCAAGCGCAGTGATTCTTTAAGATTTTGTTGAGGTTGATATGCGGGCTTGATCAGTTGTATTCCCGCTTCAGTGTTTTTAGCGATACCGGCACGATCTAATTCAAACAATACAGTGTAGGGATTTAGATCTGTGCTTACTTTGGAGACAAGTTTAACAAAATCACCTTGACGATTTTTAAATGAAAGAATTCGAGGTTTCCCCGATCGATCGCAAAATTTTTTATTGTTTTGCCACAATCCAATTATCTTGGTGATAAAATCTATTTCAAAATTAACAGAGGGGCTTTTGTTACAAAGTCTCTTGATGTCTTTTCTTTGAATACCTGTAATCACACTAAGTTTGCTTATTGTAATAGTTTGATCAAGCTGCAGCATTTCTTTTTCAGCAAGTTCCACAAAAGCTTGTTTTGCCATTTCTTCAAATTCTCTAAACTTTAGGGAATGACGGATTGCAAACCAAACTATTGGTTTAAGCAATCTAATAAATGGAGTTTTAATTATCTCGAGCATTTGGTTTATCTTTTACGAAATTTACTAATTATAATTTAGTTGTTTTGGTCATATTTCTTTTTAGCCAGGGTATTAAGCTGTGTAAATAAAGGTATTTCGCCTTCCAGACCAATAGGACCAATGATTCTGTATACGCAAAAATCTTCATTGTTTTGAAAATTAAATTGCAGTTCGCCAATACCAGGACCGCTAGTGCCAGTTTTGCCTGTGGATAAATATTTCCATGGATCGTTTTTATCGCAACCTCTGTGTTCTAATTGGAAAAACAAGTTGTTTATTGGAATACCATCAGATTTTATTTCTGTTTCAATTGTGCAGATAAATCCTTCAGGTAGGGCAGAGGTTTGTTTGATTGTTTTCGAATTTAAAAAAGCTGGCGCACATTCTCTAGTAATTTTAGCGAGAAGAGTAATTTTAAGTAAGGAGGCAACGCCAGTAGTAGTATCAGCGACAATTGAAAAGTCTAGATAATTAGGATTTGCTGGTACGTCATTTAAAGTAACATCTCCAGTTTTGCCGTTTGGTAAAGTTATTTCAAAAGTTGCGTCTCCACCGGGAAAATCTGTCTGAAGTTCAAAAGCTCCAGCTTCATTAGTTTGAACATTATTATCAGTATTGAGTAGAGCAATCTCTGCAGATTGGATAGCTTCACCACTTGGGGAAACAAGGATACCGGAGAAATTGACTCTTGCGGTAGTAGTGTCACCAATTCCGGTGCCAGAAGATCCACCACCACAGCTACTAAAAAATGGGCTACAAAAGAAAATTATAAAAATTATTTTTTTCATGCTTCCTCTGGTGGACATATTACCCACCATATGTTAATTAGTCAAGGTAGTATTAATTTACTTCTTAAGGGAATTATGATGAAAAACAAAAAAAGCATGATTTTACAAGCTCTTATTATGTTTACTATTGCCTGTGGCGGAAGTGGCGGTGGGGGAAGTGCTGATGTTCCACATTATTCGGGAGCTTGGTCCGGTGGGGTATCCTTAATTAGTAATAGCTGCTCCAGAGTTATTCCTGATCAGTTTCAATATTTATATTTTTTACACAATGTCAATCAAGCTGAGAACGAAGATGCTCAAGGGAATAAATCGATAGAAATTGTATTGGATGATGGAATTGATACTTATACAGGATTGGGAGAATTGGATGAAAATTCTCAAGGACATCGTTTCTCAGTAACAGGCAATCCACATCCGTTAGCAGATTTCATTTCAGGATATCAATGTATTGAAATTTTAGATTTTGATTATTCGGCTCTTGACTTTAGTACTGATACTGCCGGTTTTGTTGCAAGACATTCCTCCATTACTTGCACTAAAGGTAATGAAGTAAAAACTTGTGATGTTACCTATACCGGCTCTGCATATCGGACAGCAAATCCTTCTGCAGAACCAGGAAATACAAATACCGGGAATTATCAATAAATATTAATTGAGGAGAAGAATATGCATAAAAATAAAAATGTTAAACGACTTTCATTAAGAGGTAAGATTATGAGTTATAAAATTGAGGTAATAAAATTATTTTTTCTTATTATTGGGATGACGTCTTGTGGAGGAGGAGGAGGCAACAGTAGTCATTTCGACTCAGTTTCAGGGACATGGGAAATTGCTGCACAAAAGGTAATATCCGCTGATTGTGGAACACTTGTGGGTGGATTCTCTGATATCATAACTATTACCACCAGAAATAATGTTCTGAATGCCACTGTGCCTGCTTTTAGCGATGATACAACCATTACTGGCTTTGTAACTAATGATGGTTTTGTCTTAGAAGCTAGTACTCCTGCTGCTGAGAATTCACAAGTAAAATATATTATAACAGTTAATGGGATTCCTCAGATAGGAGATAATGCGTTGGGCGAAAGTAGTTATTCCTATCAGTATGTTTTTGCTGATGGAAGTACTTCTTGTGAATTTACGGCCACTGGAAGTGCAACGCATTTATCAGATTGATTTCTTTTTTTTAATTTTATAGTTGGGGAAAACTGCCCAACTATAAAATTCAAGATATGCTATTAAAACCTAAATTTAAGGAAGCCAAAGTTAATCTAGAGACTATTAAATAAAATTTCTTATCGTTCTAAGTTATTAGGCTCGATAATATTTCAATCGTTTTAAACTATCAAATCCGTCTAGCTTTTAATTTAGATGCTGTCCAGTGTAACATTTTTTAATAAATCAAAGTACTTATCGCCCTCAAAGAACCTAGTACATAGGAACTAAAGCTAATAATTTTTCACGACGATGATCATATAGAGATTAAGGCGTTGATTTTTCAATGAAAAATAAAGTAGTTTGAAGTTTAGATACTTAAAATTTAAATATTTTCTAATTTACAGCATACTCTGCTTTGTAATCGGCTGTACTTCTGTACTTGATGACAGTCAGATCCCGTATATAGAAACGACAAATATCGATACGAGCACCGCAGTTGATCCCGAAAAAGAAATCGCAAGTGGACTAAAAAGTAAGACTGAACAAGTCGCAATAAAATCAGAGAGCAAGAAAATTGATCAGAACTCTTCGGAATATAAAGATTGGCTTTCCCAAATAAATAAACAAATAGAAGAAAATGAATATCATCCTAGTCTTCAAGAAAAAAATGATCAAGGGAAAGCCTTTGCTAAAGCAAAATGGCATTTTGTAAATCGCAGTAATGGATTTCGTTCTTATATCGATGAATCCGGATGGGAAATACAAGCAAGAGAAAATGATAAATCAAAAAAATCTTGGTCCTGGAAATATTCCTTTCTTGGTTTGAGTAGGGGAACGCAGAAAGATCAGCTATCAGATAAAGTTCTAAATCTGAAAACAAAGGATAATGCCGTAGAAATTCAACACCAAGAGGAAGTTAGTGAATGGTATAAGAATTCCAAAGCGGGGATTGAGCAAGGCTTTAGAATTGCCAAAAAACCTGCTGCCAAAAATAATACCGAATTGGTTATTAGAGGTGAAGTTGCAACTGATTTAGAAGTTAAATCTTTTTCGAGAGAACAAGTTACTTTTTCGACCAACAAAGCTGATGTTTTACGCTATGGCGGATTAAAAGTAATTGATGCTAGTGGCGCTGAATTAAAAAGTTGGATGTCTTTTAATCAAGAAGGTTCTAAGGCTTATCTTAATTTGCATATAGATGACTCCAAAGCTATTTATCCGATTATTGTTGACCCACTTGCTACTTCGGCTGCTTGGACAACGGAAGCAAATCAGGCTACAGCTAATTATGGTATTTCTGTTTCTACTGCCGGAGATGTCAATGGCGACGGTTACTCTGATGTGATCGTCGGAGCAAATTTATATGATAACGGACAAACAGATGAAGGCCGAGCGTATGTTTATCATGGTTCATCCACTGGCTTGTCTACCTCAGCAGCTTGGACAACAGAAGCAGATCAGGCAACTGCTAATTATGGTATTTCTGTTTCTACTGCCGGAGATGTTAATGGCGACGGCTACTCCGATGTGATCGTCGGGGCAAATTTATATGATAACGGAAATACAGATGAAGGACGGGCTTATGTTTATCACGGTTCCTCTGGTGGCTTATCAACTTCGGCAGCTTGGACTACTGAAGTAAATCAAACTACTGCTTATTATGGTTATTCAGTTTCTACCGCAGGAGATGTCAACGGCGATGGCTACTCCGATGTGATTGTCGGCTCATATTTATATGATAATGGACAATCAGATGAAGGCCGAGCTTATGTCTATCACGGTTCTTCCGGTGGTTTAAATACAACAGCTGATTGGACTACGGAATCTAATCAAACAAATGGTTATTATGGCTATTCAGTTTCTACCGCAGGAGATGTCAATGGCGATGGCTACTCCGATGTAATTATCGGCTCATATTTATATGATAATGGAGAAAGTGACGAAGGTCGAGCTTATGTCTATCACGGTTCCTCTGGAGGTTTAACTACAACAGCTGATTGGACTACGGAATCGAATCAGGCAAATGCTAAGTATGGCTATTCAGTTTCTACTGCAGGAGATGTCAATGGGGATGGTTACTCCGATGTGATTGTCGGCTCATATTTATATGATAATGGAAATACAGATGAAGGCCGAGCATATGTCTATCACGGTTCTTCCGGTGGTTTATCTACAACAGCGGATTGGATTACTGAATCTAATCAAACAACTGCTCATTATGGTTGTGATGTATCACTTGCCGGAGATGTCAACGGCGATGGTTTCTCTGATGTGATCGTTGGGGCATATCATTGGGATAATGGACAAAGCAATGAGGGGAAAGCGTATGTCTATCATGGTTCTTCTACGGGATTATCTACAACAGCCGATTGGACAGCAGAATCTGATCAAGCAAGTGCTGAATTTGGCGTATCAGTATCACTTGCCGGAGATGTCAATGGAGACGGTTTCTCTGATGTGATCGTTGGTGCAAATTTATGGGACAATGGAGAAACGGATGAAGGTCGGGCTTATGTCTATTACGGATCAGCTATAGGTTTAGCAACTTCCTCGGCCTGGACTACGGAATCTAATCAAGCAGATGCGAATTATGGTTTTTCTGTATCTACTGCCGGAGACGTTAATGGAGATGGTTACTCAGATGTGATTGTTGGGGCATACTTATATGATAACGGAGAATCAAATGAAGGTCGTGCATATGTCTATCATGGATCTTCCGGTGGCTTATCAACTTCGGCAGATTGGATTACAGAATCTAATCAAGCAACTGCTTCTTATGGCTATTCAGTTTCTACCGCGGGAGATGTCAATGGAGATGGCTACTCCGATGTGATTGTTGGCGCATATCAATATGATAACGGACAAATAAATGAAGGTCGTGCATATGTCTATCATGGATCTTCCAGTGGCTTGTCAACTTCGGCAGATTGGATTACAGAATCTAATCAAGCTTTTGCTGCTTATGGCATATCTGTAGCAACAGCCGGAGACGTTAATGGAGATGGCTACTCCGATGTGATTGTTGGCGCAGATCAATATGATAACGGAGAATCAGACGAAGGCCGAGCTTGTGTCTATCATGGATCTTCCGGTGGCTTATCAACTTCGGCAGATTGGATTACAGAATCTAATCAAGCAACTGCTTATTATGGCAGATCTGTAGCAACAGCCGGAGACGTTAATGGAGATGGCTACTCCGATGTCATTGTTGGCGCAGGCGCATATGACAACGGACAAACAGATGAAGGTCGTGCATATGTCTATCATGGATCTTCCGGTGGATTATCAACCTCAGCAGATTGGATTACAGAATCTAATCAAGCAAGTTCCCTTTATGCTCAATCTGTTAGTTCCGCCGGAGATGTGAATGGAGATGGCTATTCTGATGTGATTGTCGGTGCACGTTTTTATGATAACGGAGAATCAAATGAAGGTCGTGCATATGTCTATTATGGATCTTCCGGTGGCTTATCAACTTCGGCAGATTGGATTACAGAATCTAATCAAGCAACTGCTTATTATGGCATATCTGTAGCATCAGCCGGAGACGTTAATGGAGATGGTTATTCTGATGTAATTGTTGGCGCATTCCAATATGATAACGGAGAAACAAATGAAGGTCGTGCATTTGTCTATTACGGGAATGGTGGTGCAGGTTTATCTCTTAAACCAAGAGAACTAAAGTCTGATAACACCCCACTACAAGTTTTAGATAATACAAGTAATTCTAGTTTTAAAATTAGACTTCTTGGCCGAACCCCAATGGGAAGAACCAAAGCAAGACTAGTTTGGGAAAACAAGGCCTTAGGAACAAGTTTTAACGGTGGAACTTTAGGTAAAGGTTCATCCTGGACTGATATTGGAACGGCAGGAACTGATATCACAGAGTCAGTTAGCTCTCTTGTATCAGGTACTAGTTATCACTGGAGAGTAAGGTTACAGTATTATCCGTATCTTAGTTATTCACCGTGGTTCTCGATTGGCAATAATGGACCGAACGAAAAAGACTTGGCATATTATTCAACAGATGTAACCGCACCAACAGTAAGTAGCGTTACTTCCTCAACAACAAATGGGTCTTATAAATCCGGTGATGCAATCAGCATCCAAGTAGTTTTCAGTGAAGTAGTAACTGTTACTGGAAGTCCTCAATTAACACTAGAAACAGGTGCCTCTGATGCTGTAGTGGATTATGCTTCTGGTTCAGGAACAGACACCTTAACATTTACTTATACGATTAGTTCTGGACATACCTCTTCAGATTTAGATTATGTGGCAACAAATTCTCTGGCCTTAAATAGCGGGACAATTAAAGATGGAGCGGGAAATGATGCTACCTTAACACTAGCTAGTCCTGGAGCAGCAAATTCACTTGGAGCAAATAAAGCACTTGTTGTTGATACAACTGTGCCAACAGTATCTAGTGTTAGTTCGTCAACTGCAAATGGCACTTATAAAGTGGGAGATGTAATTGCTGTTACAGTGGCGTTTACAGAGGCAGTAACAGTAAACACCGGAGGTGGAACTCCATATATCACTTTAGAAACTGGGACTACAGATAGAAACGTATCTTATAGTTCTGGTTCGGGGGGAACTACTTTAACTTTTAACTATACTGTGCAATCAGGAGATACTTCTGCAGACTTAGATTATGTTGCAACTAACTCTCTTGCCTTGAACAGTGGAACTATTAAAGACGCTGCAGGAAATGATGCTACTTTAACTCTGGCTAGTCCAGGTGCTGCGAATTCTATTGGTAATAACAAAGCACTTGTTGTGGATGGAGTTGTGCCAACAGTTAGTTCAGTTTCTTCTTCAACAGCAAATGGGACTTATAAAGCAGGAGATGTGATCGCTGTTACTGTAGCTTTCTCTGAAGCGGTAACAGTAAATACTGGCGGTGGAACTCCATATATAACTTTAGAAACTGGGACTACAGATAGAAACGTATCTTACAGTTCAGGCTCAGGTGGAACAACTTTAACATTTAATTACACAGTGCAATCTGGAGATACTTCAG
>CAYOOT010000031.1:0-29134 GCA_964405665.1 uncultured Bdellovibrionales bacterium
ACTGAGAACAAGAAAATTTATACTTGTGGGTAATAGTCAGCCTTTATGGGTGCCCCTACAACTAAAAATAAACTCTAAACCCCAGCACTACTTCCGAATAATACTCCCCAAACTCCCTTAGCCTCTTAAATCCCAAATTAACCGTATTATTTTGACTCAAACTATAACGCTGCTCAAAATTAAATTCCAAATTTGTATAATCTTCTCCTAAAACAAAGCTAGAAACTTTTCCAGAAGTAAGCACTCTCCAGTTCTCATTTAAATCAAAGTAAGCACCGGGCTGATAAGAAAAACCAAAACGATAATTGTCTTTAAAATCATCCTGCAATTTAAAATCGGCATTTAGAAAATTATAAAAAACAAATTTTTCTAACAATTGATAACTAAGTCCCAAACCTCCATCGACTCCCGAAAGAAATTTTCTTTCCCCAGCCTCGTTAACAATTTCTTTATTGGCCCCCACTTGCACATTAAAAGAATATTTTTTGAAAAAATCATCTCTTGGTGTCAGGGAAATTATTTTTAAAGGCATAAAGGATTCTAAGCTGAGAGTTTCTTCTTCATATTTCCTAAGTTTAAACTCAAAAAAACTAATCCCGGAACCATCAACATAGCCCTCCTGAGGGGATAACAAATCATGGTAAGCAGGACGGAATAAAAATTCCGAAAATAACTGTTTGCCTTTTTGCGGAGAATCTAAATTATAGCCCAAACCTAAGCTTGCTAGCCTCGTTTTATGCCCATTTTCGGGAAGAAAAGCTTGCAGTGGCTTCTCTTCTAAAGGATCACTTTTAAGTTTACTTCTGGCGGTAAGAAGCTCAAATTCCCTCTGATCCAACTCTGCTCTTTCTTCTTCGGCATGAAGTCTAATATACCCAACATAGTCTATCGCTAAACCCAGAACCTTAACTTTTTCTTCTTCGCTCAGCGCCTCAACTCTGGAATCAGAGAAATTGATTTTTCCCTTACTCAATTCCAACACCAAATCCTTTTCTTCGGAATTTATATCTTTAAGTTTTGATTTAATAATTGTAGTTTTAGAAGGTCGATAAATAATTTTTTTCAATAAGCCCGGTTCAGCTACGGTGGCTTTTACCGTATCAATAGGAATCGCCCAAAAATTAAATTGATCACTGAGATTAAGTTCAGGTTTTGCCAGATCTAAGAGTGACAATAAGTGATAAGAGCAGTTTTCATCAAAGAAATAATAATCAAAATAAGTATTTTTCATTTCCCAAAGATGTTTGACCAATAAATCCAGTTGATCTTGAGTGATATTTAATTCGTATTCCCAAACATCTCTATTTTCCAAATCACTATATTCCTTTACCTTCTGATAATATGGAGCGATACTAAAAGCCCCTAAATAACCGCCAAAAATCCCTCGTACAGCAAAAACCAGCCCACTGCTTTCATTAGTTCCAGCGGCATAACTTGCTCCGTAAGCAAGCAACCTTGTTTTTTCATCCTGACCTTTGGCATCAATTCTAAATAAAGTATGTCCAAACATCGAAGCGGGATTATTTAAAAATGATGTGGGAAAAATCATCGTTAGTCCACTAGGTGCTAGGGCCTCTTCCCATTCTCTAAAAGCTGGACAGTAGATTTCGGGAAGCCTGCTGGAATCAAAAGAGAGTTTTTTCTTTAACCAAAAATATCTTGCCGGGAACTTACACTGAGCGTGTAAGTTGAGGTCCTCATTTTGAGAGCTTTTTCTTACAAAAAAAGCTTTAATGGTTTCTTCAAGTTCCTTCTCGGGATTTGCCCCAAAATCTTTTGCTAAGAAAAACTCCGGTTCATCGATTAAACTATGATAACCAAGACCGATTAGTGATTTTTTTAAATGCAAAAGCCGATGCCATTGGATATCTTGAGAAAGATTTAATTTTTTTGCATTCGTCAGAAGCTCATTAAGATAAGATTTGTCCTGGGAGAAAGCAGGTTGAATAAAGAATAAAGAAAATATTAAGAAATATAGGGCTTTTTTCAAGGGAAAATTGAATTTATATCTATTACGGACACTCCTGAATGGTGTCCCTACGTTGTGATCCAAAGTGCAGGGGCACCCATTCGATGGGCGCGTCGCCCTTTATGGGTGCCCGTTTACACTACACTTTTTCTTACAACTATAAACTTTGAGAATATTTAGCTAGAACAGCATTACTTGCTAAGACATCTTTCAAAGAAGACATAACTTCTTTAGAACTAACATCTGTTCTTGAAAATATAGAAGAAAAGTTATTTTTTGTTACTTCAAAAAATACTGATTTATCTTTTTCTTCTACATTCAGAAGACTGGCTAAAGAATCCAAAGATTCACCGGAACCTCTAGAAGCATCATGAGCAAGCTTATTGACATTATTGTCGATAAACAAAGCTGTTTTCCAGTTAGATCTGACTACACCATCTTTTGTACAACCGGAAGTTCCTGAAGTAATACCAAATGTTTGGTTTCCAGAAGTTCCATTAGTGGTAACTGCAAGAACTTGTGGCGCAATACCAGCATTTCCTTCCATTAATTTAGAACCCCAACCACATTTACCGATATTATCTGAATCTGCCGCTAAAGCCGAGGAGATTGGCAATAACACTAGACCAGTAAAAAGTAATGATTTAATATTCATATTTTTTTCCTTCAATTAAATGATTATTTCCCCAATTATTAAAATAATAATTGAGAAATAGCGTCCGCTGAGGTTACGTCGTAGGGTTCTACTAAGTCAAGAAAATTATCTCTTTGATTCGCTGCTGTTTGATCTTAATTAAGCAGCTTAAACATCGGTAAAATAATCAAGTTTATTTAGGGTCTTAGCAGATAAATAGTTTTCTGATTAAAAGAGATGCTTTATTATCAAGCTGATCATCAAATAGAAAAAGCTATATTCAAAGATCTGAGGCCCCTTAAAAAATGAGCACAGAAAATAACAACTCCCAGAAAAAACCTATTGCTCCTAAAGAACAGTTGCCTTCTGTAATCAGATTCTTTTTTGATTCTGAAAGACCTCTTTTTTTAAGACTCGGCGTTTTCCTGATAATTTTTTTAATTTTTGTTTATCCTTTATATGTAAAGAAAACTAGTCCTGTTAAAAAAATCGCCTATACTGAAATAAAAAAAGATAGCACTCCCCTTCCCGATGAACTCATTCCTTCTCTCACCAGCACTACTCTGGCCGATCAAAGTAAAATTACTTCTTTAAAGAAAATCGAAAACTCTTTTCCTGTTCCAATATCAATTACAGAAACTTCCCAAGGAGATCTCTGGTTAAGCACCATGCAGGATATTTCTTTTTTTCCCAAAGGAAACTTAGAACAAAAAATTAAAAAACTGGATGCTAATATTTATGACCGCCTCTACAACAATGAACTTCCGGCCATTACAGCCGCAACTTTGGATTCCAATGAAAATCTGCTAATTGGCTTTCGCGATGGTCAAGTGATGCTAAATAATAATTATGATTGGAAAGTAATTTGGGAAGCCCATGAACCGATTAAAGAAATGGTTAAAGCACTAAACTCTTATAAAAATTTAAATTTTATCGGCAGCAAAGGGCTATGGAAATGGGATACCCTAAATGGCAAACTAAGTCGTTATAAAGGTTTTAGTGAAGAAAATGTTACTTCTTTTTTATTTACCAGAACCAAACTATTATTCATGTCCACCAAATCCAATGTTTGGCTTTTCACCAAACAAGGGTGGGAGGAATTTTTCAAATTAGAGGATCCGACCAATGTCATTAATACTTTAGGTGACTTCGGCAATAACGGTTTGTTGATTGGCACACAAAAAGGCTTGCTCTTAGTATCCGGTAGCGCCATTTTACAACAAACTTCCTTAGTTGACCAAAATATCACAAGTATTTTCTCGGAGCAGGAAAATAGTTTTTGGTTAGGAACAAATCAAGGTTTAAAATATTGGGAAGACAGTTCCTGGTATCAGCTTAGTGAGCAAGAAGGGCTGCCTGCCAATCTGGTCAGCATTTTTTATCTTGATCAGCAAAAGCGTGTCTGGTTAGGAATACCTGGAAAAGGCACTTTCGTAATTGATTTTCAAAGCTTACTTCCTTGGATCAAAAAAACACCCTATCAGGAAAAGGTTATCGCCAAAGATGCCTCGCAATTTTACAACAACGCTTGCAAAGCAGTCGAGGTTGAACTAACAACTCAAACTAACTCCGGAGATATCCATCTGGAAAATATTTCAGGCAATCGTTTTGTTTTCATGAAAGGAAATTTGGTTTGTCCTCAGGGGATTGCTTATCGAAGAGCAGATGCTGCAATTGTCAGTTTTGATCAGGGGAAAATTTTGCTTACGAATATCAATTACCCCAATCCTCCTTCCTCATTTCCTTATAATTTTCTCAAAGAGAATGAAAAGCCGAAATTTATTTATCTTGATTCGGCCAATCGTATTTGGGCAGGAAGCACTGCCGGAGTCACCTATTATCAAAATGATGATTGGAAACCATTATTTGCAGAAACTGATTTTAAGGAAAACCAAGGAACAAGTATTATCGAAGATAAACTGGGAAGAATTTGGGTGGGGACAGTTCCTAAATTAGATCCGATCACAAATTCTTTTTATCAAGCTCCCTTACACCGCTTTGATGGTACAAATTGGATTCACATTACTCCCAATGAAGGACTAGCCGGTTGGGGTGTTAATGCTTTGCTGAACTTGGATAACGGAGATCTTGCTGCAGCAACAAGCGAAGGCATTTCTCTAATTAAACCTGAAAAAATTATTAATTTAGGTAATTTTTCAGAATTAAAAAATAAAACTGCTTTCTCTCTGAACCAGGACAATTTAGGTTTAATTTGGCTGGCTCATCTTTATTTTGGAAATGGCATTAGTATTTTTGATGGTAAAAATTATTCTACAATCAGCGGTGAGGATAAACTTTTTAGTGAAAATATTCTCTATATCAACTTCGATACGCAAAATCGTGTTTGGCTTACGGCTTCCAACGGTAAAGTGGGAATTTATCCCCGAGCAAATTTCTTGACCCAACCTTAATTTTCAAAACTCTTTCTTATCGATAACTCTCTATAATTACTAGATAAATTTCAATACTCTTTTTGTCACGAAGTACTCTTTAAACTGCATAACATATTGCAGCTTATTTCTAATGTTTTTGAATAGTTAAATAAATGGCGCATTCCAATTTTCAGAGTAAAGGATCCACGCAAAAAAATGTCAGCAATGTTGATCCACGAGCAGATCTTTCTTCAACACGTTCGGCAAATGCAACTTTACCTTCTGAAATTTCTATACAATTTAAAAACAAATGTGCTGAACGTGGGGTTGATCCCCAGATTGCACAAACTTATCATCTTTTAGGAGTATTAAATCAACGCGCCACTGAAATCGCTAAAATTCATCCTAAATTTTTATTAGCTCCGGAAGCGAAAAAACAAATTGAAGAATTCGAAAGACTAAGAATAACCTTACGGCAAACTATCGAAGATTATGAAAAAAAATCAGAAGTCTCCACAGAAACAAAATTAAAATTAAGACAAATCCTTGGCGAAGGATTTGTTTTAGCAAGCGAGGAACACAAAAAACAAAAAGCAGCAGAAGAAATTTCAGCTCAAAAAGCCTATGATCAGCTTCCTGCTTGGAGAAGAATAATCAACCCGGTGGTGAGTGGTCTTCGAACATTTCCTGAAAAGGCAAAGCAGATTATTGGATTTATTTCCGAGGGATATAAAGGATATGCCGTAGGATTTTTAAAAGGATTGGAAGCCGGAGTAAATCCTTTTTCTTTGGCTATTAATGTCGCTGCAGGAAATATCGCAAATTTAAGGGAGCATTATGAATTAACTACAAAATATGGTTGCATCCTGGGTAATACCGAAGAATTTTCTAAAAGCAATAACTGGACCGACCTTTGGAAATTACATCCGATCTCCTTATATGGGAATCCAATTACAGAGAGCTTATCTTCTGCCTATGACGAATATCAGTTATGGATTGTCAATAAAACTGCTGGTACATCTCTGGGTCATCATGACTTTAAAAAATTACAATCAGAAAACGAAACCTTAAAATGGGGAGTCCGATCATTTAATCTGGCGCAAATTGCCGGCTTTGCCGCAGTGAATGCCGGAATCACTGCGCCGAATGCTGCAGTAAGCTCAATATATGCTAAAAATTCTTTACTTGTTTCTTCTGGTTTATCCAGCGTTACTTCTTTAGGACAAGAATTTTTATCAGCTGATGGTTTTAGTTTTGTTCAATTAGGAGATAATATTTTAGCTAGCACCGCCGGTTCCCTCTCCTTTCAAACTCTGCTGAATATTGGCGGTCTGGCTCAAATCAAAACCGCCAATCATTTTAAAATAAATAGTCTGCGGGCGAAACTGCTGGCTGAAGGTTCAGATGCCGAAAAAGCTTCTCGCGTTATTGAAAGATATTTAAAACTCAGCAACCACAAACGCTGGCAAAGTTTTAGAAATTTTTCTAATCAACAAGATCAAATAGACGGGATGGGAGATTTTTCTCAAACTTTTGAGAATATGGGAACTGGCGATTGGAAGGATTGGAAAACTTGGGTTGGAAATGCACTAATACTTGCCGGAAATACTCAGGATACTTTTGATGTTAGTCTTTCCAGGAAATTATCTCAAAAATCGACAAAGTTAGAAGAATCTCCGGAAGAGGAATTAGAAAAAATCCTAAGCCTTCCCACTGCAGCAATAGACCAAACTACTCTTTCCAGAAATGTTGATGTCATTATTCCTGCAAGAAATGATAATCAAAGATTTTTGCTAGAAACAAAAAATGGAGAAAAACTCAATAACCACAGCGGCTATAACCCGGGAGAGATTATTTTCCCTCGGCCAGTTAATTTTGATAATCAGCAAGATGATAATACTTTTGCTTTGGTCGGTTCCGAACTTAATCCTAATTATACCTTGGGAGCAACGATAGATGCAGCACCCTATGTTCCCCAGTCCAAAGATATCACAGGAATATCTTCTTTAGAAATTTTTAACATTAGCGGTGCCAATGGTAGAAATGGTCGTTCCGATTTCGAAGATAATTCTCCATGGTACCTTTTCCATCCTTCTTCTTCCCAATCTCCATCCCTTTCCCAATCTCAAAATATATCAGGAAAAGAAGAGCAGTTAATTGCTTCATATCAAACAAAATTAACGGGAACACCCCTAGAAATCAGAGAAGTTTTAAGATTGTTTCAGGCTAATAAAGATAATAATGATTTTGCACTGCTCATCGAACTCTATCCTTTTGTAACAGATGCTTTTTTCAGAACACTGGAGAAAGGAGATCTAAATCTGGCCACAGCAATTTTTGCAACATTCAGAATGGATTTTTTTATTCTGGAAGATGGTGGTTTAACCTATCGAACTTTTCGCAATTGGGTGAGAACACAAGCAGATCAAACAAGCATACAAAGAGTAATTGATTTGGCACGCGTTATTCTGGACAAAGATTTATTAGAACAAAGTCTTCCTTCTGGATATAAGATTAAAAAACAAAAAGAATTAATTGATCATATTTTTGGGGATGCAGAAATTCAGGATAAATTAGAAATTATTTTTCTTTCAGATTTCAGAGAAGGTATTTGCCGAATCCCACTGGAGATATTAGATCCCAGTCTTTTTTCAGATGAAATATTTACCAAATCTATTGGCACCGCATTAAAAACCTTCTGTAGAGAGGATC
Source organism: uncultured Bdellovibrionales bacterium (assembly GCA_964405665.1). Classification (GTDB taxonomy): domain Bacteria; phylum Bdellovibrionota_C; class UBA2361; order SZUA-149; family CAZDWZ01; genus CAYOOT01. The sequence continues at coordinate 7,688 of CAYOOT010000031.1, forward strand.
AAGATATAGAAAAAGTCCTAAGGCTGTTAGATTATTTATCAAATACTGCTGATGCTAATTTGGTTGATAAGATCATTGGTCGCAAAAAAACCTATGAAATTATTAGAACAAGGCTTTGTTCCGCCTTACAAGATAAAAATAATTTTTTAAAAATTTTGGACTTTGCTGCTAAAACTTATGCTCATTGCCGTAAATCAGGATTGCACTTTCGTTTACGATATCTGTTCCTTGAAGATGATATTTTTGTCAGTTCAGTAACAAATATCGTAAAAGATAATCCTCAAGAATTCCAACAAAAAATAGTAAATCTGATAAAAAACTCCTTCTACAATGCAAATTCCTACAAAGCAGAGTACTTGACAGTTTTATTTGATAGAGACTTGCATCAAAGACTTAAGTCTATTTTAAAAGAAATACTAAAATTTCAACATTTATTGGCAAGAGAAGATTCCTGGGATGCCTTTCATTTGCTCAATGAATTCAAGATGTATAAAAAGGACACTAAGCAATGGGTATATTTGATAGTCTCTTCCCATCCGGCATTTAGAAAAATAACAGCTGAAAATAACCTTTATTCACTAAAGGATATTCTTAAACATTTATCTTCCAATATGCCTCTTTGGATTTCTGCAGCTCAAAGATTTAATGAAGGTGGAATTAAAGAATCTGAAGTTGCAACCAAAAGAACAGAAAATATTTATCAAAAAGGAGTCGGCGGTACAGTAAGAAAATCACGTTCCGGAAAAGTTTGTCATGTAAGTTCCGTTGAATTGCTCCAAGCAATGTATGTAGTAACAAGAACAACAATGTTGGCAATGGATCCTAATCCTGAACTTAAAAATAAATCAATTCTAGATTTAGAAACTTTGGCCCGTGAGGAAGCAAAACATGTTGATGCTTTTTTTGATCCCCTGCAAAATATGATTGTTGTTCCCGAAATAACAGCATTTTCTACAAAACCATCGAGAATAGTTGCCTTGCATAAAACAATTCTGGCCGAACATGAACTTGGTCATGCTGAAGTGGAAAGAAGAAGGGAGAAAGGAGAAATTATCAGTTCAGAAGAAGAAGAGTTGATCGCCTGGCAAAGGGCAGAAAGAAAAGCAAGGCAACATGGAATCAAAATTGATTTTAGTAGCGGCATTCCACAATTTAAAGAAGTAGAACCCGAGATTAATATTCGACTAAGAAATATTAATCTCGCTAGAACTAAAATAAAGGCAAAACTTTTACTCAACAATCCGTTGGGAATAGAAAGAAAGAGATTAGAAAATGAATTGAAAAAATATGAAGATTATTTGTTGAGATTGAGAGCTAATTACCGCTCTTTAACACCTACAATATTTCAATTATTTAAAGGCGAAGGTGAATTATCTAATAAAATAATGATTCCTCAAGTACAACTTACTAAAGAGGAAGAAATAAAAAGTTTTATCAAAAATGCCGCAGCGTATAAAAACCTTCATCTTGTCCGCTCCATTGCTTCTGGCGGTTCGAGCGAAGAAATACAAGCAGGCCAAAAAGATTTGGAAATTACAAATGTAATTACAGCGATCGAGCAAGAACTCAATCAAGACTATCCCGATCTTCTGGTAATTAAAGATGTAATTGAAACTTGTAGTCTTAAAGCTTCGGAAATTTGCTCGCCCTTGATTGATAAAGCTCTGTTTAGAAAATTGAATAGTTTAGTAATTAACGAATTAAAACATGGCAGTAAATATCCAGCAGCTTTAGTAATTTCTTCCCGCTTAAGTTTACTTGATATTCGCGAACCGGAGTTTTATGAAATTGCTTGTCAGCGCCTAAATCGCCTTTGTCATATTCCGGATAATTTTTTTAAACGCAATGAAGACAGACCTCAAATTAGCTATCCTTTGGAAGCTGCAGCACTAAGACAGGCAAAAAATGATAAAGATGATCTACAAGCAATTGCAGCATTATTTGAGCATTACAAAGTTAATCCGCGAAATAAACAAACAAATTACCGACTGATTAATTATGCGCTCTGGGCATATGAATCACAAATCCGAACAAGCGCCGCTTGTGGAGATCCCGGTAACAATCCTTTTCTGGAAAATGCCAGAACTATTGAAAGGCTTTTTACACTCCCGAAAAAAGAGCAATCACGGATAAAATGGCTGGCAATCAAATATGTTATTAATAAAAATATTGATCCATTAAAAGGAGAGTTTTTATTTGTTGAAGATGAAGCTCTGGTTAAAACCAAAAGAAAAAGAATAGCTCACGCATTGATAACAGAGCTTGCTTCCTATCAGCAAGAAAACTCTTCAAATCAATCGACAAGAATCACACCTCTTAGCGCAGCACAAAAAGCGGTATTAAACGAAACTCTCTCCTTAATCGCAGAGAATATCGAACTCGATCAAGAAAAAGTACTTAATTTTACTTCTGCTTTAATTCAGGCTTATTTGCTAGGAGAAAAAGATTATTATTATCAAGCGATGAAATCAAATATTAACTTCTTAGGCAACTATCTTCCCTTTCCCATCTACTTAGAAGGCTTTCTAAATGAATTATTAGAAAGAGCAAAAACTGATGACGAAATTGATTTGATTGAAAATTTTAGAAAAGCCCGAAATGAAAACGGTATCACTGAACTATTAGCCGATAGTTTTAATTCCATTGAAAATTTCAGAAATAGGCAATTACCTTCTGAGGAAACTTCCAAAGAAGAAGTAACTGTGTCTAAGAATAATTACAGATTGCAGATACTTTGCCAGGAAATATTATATTTTGCCCTCTTTAATTCTCATTACAATGCAGTTGATTTTGAAGAATTTTATAAAGAAGCTGTGGAACTTGCCATTAATGAAAATAATCATACTGCCTTATGTTTAATCCGTTCCATTAAACAACTGGCACGCTGTGAAGTGGTTTTGCAAAAAGAATACCGCAAGAGGAAACTAGTCAAAAATTATCTGACCTTAGAAAAATTGGATTTGGCAAAAAAAATTGCTGTCCCCCCTTATTTCTTAAATAAGCAATTTCAAGATGTCTCAAGACTTTCTGTAAGCGATCTTTATACTTTAAAAGAAATAAGGAAATTAATCGAGCAGGGTTTCGCTTCAGAAAATGATTTGATTTATGCCTTGAGAATATCGACTCAACTTTCTCTCTTAGGAGTTTCCTCGCAATTTGCGGATTTTTTTGGAGTTGCCGACATCCACAGTTGGGTTTCCAACAATGAGGAAGTAAAAAGAGCTTCCAGCAAAGTTAATCAAGCACTAGACCGGGTAATTTCAGCAGCAAATTTAAGCATCAGTGTTAAAAACCAAGGTCAGATTTGTATTGTAAATTCGAAAAACCTTTTAAGGGAAAAATGTATTGAAGTTACTAGCGCTGTTTTTTGCAAACAAAAGCCAAGAACAGAGCAGGAAATTGCTAACTTTGAAACAAATTTGCGGATAAAGAATCGCGGCAGTTTGGGATTTTTTGATATTTTAGAAAGTCGTTGCTTTGTCTTGAACCAAAAAGCATTGCGAGCGGCCTCTCTCCACCACCACCATCATTCAGAGCGTTTAATCGCATTATTGCAACAAGTAATTATTAAACATGAAAATTTTCATCGGTTAAACCGCAGTAAAAATCCTCAAATAGATTTAATTTCTGATGAAATTTCCACCTGGGAATATACAGTAAAAGAATTTGCCAAACTAGGTATCAAAGTGCGCTTTGAAGGAAAACTGGTTTTCTTTGAAGAAGCAAAAGCAAGTCCTACTCTCACTTTATTTAGAACTTTAGCCCAGGAGGCTTTAAGAGGAAGAATTATTAATGCGCAATATTTGCAGCAACTAAGAGAAAAATATCCTCGTGCAGAAAAAGCCCTAGATATTTTGGCTAATAGCGATCCTAAGCAACTTAGAAAACTAGCCAATAGAATTACTATCAAAACCGCCAATAAAACGGAGATAGACTCTTGGGTAAAAAAAGCTTACGGGGAAAATACTTCAAGCGCAGATGATGTAATGCCACAAATGATTGCTGGAAATATCCTTGAAACAAGAATTCATTCATTAGCTGATGAATACATTGCCGGTTTGGATCCGGAACAATTAAGTTCGCAAGCACGTATTTCCTTAAGATCTTATGTGCTTGGGTTGGAAGTCAATAATTGTTTTGCTGATTTATCAACGTTTTCATCAATTGGTGTTAATACTTTAGTTACCAGAAATATTTATCAGGAATTAGAGCGACATCTAAAAGATTTTTATCTTCATTCTTTAAGTAGCGTTGCTGAGTTATTTCTTTTAAGTTCCGCTTTTATGATTGAGAAATTTCATATTGCAGTTGATCAGTTTTCAATGGCGGTAACATTATCAACGAGCGAAATATCTGCGCTTAAATCCTTGAAAAATATTTCTTCGATTGAAAGTTTGGGAATAAGCCTTTTAAGTGAGCTTTTTTTTAATGAAATCTTACGATCAAAAAGTCCCGATCCGAGGACATTGATAACTTTAGGAGCAAATCTTTTTCGAAAACGGAATATTCCTTTGCCGGAAAAGCCTGAGCAATTAAAGGCACAAATGATTTTGGCGGGTTCTACTTCTACTGAAATTATCCGAGCCACCGTTGAAGCACTAATTAACAATACACTTAACACGGTAATTATTCCTCAAGGAACTTTTGATATCAGCATTTTGGGTGTAACCAAAGCAGGTGCTGAAATATTGATAGTAGAAACATCTAAAACTGATTATAAACTTAATGCGGCATCTTTAGAGACTGCTTTAAATACAAATTCTGGAAAAGTAGCAGCCATATTACTTACAAACCCTACAAATCCTTTTGGTTTGATTTATTCAAAAACGGAATTGGAAGCCATCGCTCAAGTTGCTTTAAAATATAATGTAAAAATTATTTGTGATGAATTGACAGCCGGCTTAGAATATGAAGAAGGCTCTTATACTTCTCTTGCCAGTTTGGAAATCGATTTCGCCGGTTCAAATATTTCTTTGCACGAACATACGATCACTATTCAAGGCACTTCCAAAATAACAGCAAGTGAACGAGCAAAATTAACATTTGCCTGTTGTGGCAATCAAGACCTTGCAGAACAAATTCGTGCTCGTATTCTTTCAAAAAATGAAGTTAATCTTTTACAATTATCTGCTTATTCAAATTTTATAAAATCAGCTCTGGCTAATTTGGCGCAATCTAGGGAACGTCTAAAGAGTAAATATAGGGAATTTAAAGAGATCTTAAGAAGAATTAATACTTCAATTGGTCAAGAAGTTTTCTTTTTGCCCTTGGCACCGCAAGCGGCACATTTTACCGTGTTAGCAATATCGGCTGAACTTGCTGAAAAATATGGCATTCATAATAACGAAGAATTCTTTTTATTTTTAGCAGCACATGGAATATCCACAAGAAATATCCAGGGAATGGGGATTGAAAGTGGGCCTGATTGGGTCGGAGTTAGAATAAATTTTGCAGATATGCATGATGCGGAGTATTATGAAAGAATTACCTTGCGTTTGGAACAAATCGCTAAAGCTTTATTAACAGGAGAAATATTTGATCTGGATATTGCTTATGTGCATTTGGCAAAAGTATTTTTTGGAACATTTAACAATGTCCCTACAGGGAAATTTGTAAATATTAATAATCCTATTTTAGAAGAAGCTGCGACAAAATCTTTAGATTTTTACACTTCCGTTGAAAGCGGAGATTACAAAGCGGCAATTACCACCTTAATTTCTTTTTTAGATTCCAATAATCAAATAGAACGTTGTTTTGCTGCCGGTGTTCTGAAAATAATCCTTTCAGGAAAAGATCATGAATTGATTGATGAGTTAAAAAAATTAAAAGATGGCAGTAAGAGCTTAAGGCAAAAAATGCTTTTTATTATCCTTCAAAGATCTCAAATCATCTGATGAAATTATTCAAGCATTGGCAGTAATTGTTTCCTTATTTGGGAATCCTTTAATTCTTTCAATCACCAGATCTCCAGCTTTTTCTTGGCGCAGAATGTCCGCCTGAGCAACAGCCACTGTAATCATATTGAAAATCTCATCGGAAGTGGCATGACGTTGTAAGACATAAGCCGGAGCTTTTAATCCTAGAACAATCGGGCCGACCACCCGAGCATTGCCCAGTCTTTGCAATAATTTAAAAGAAATATTAGCCGATTGCATATCAGGAAAAATTAAAATATTAGCAGCTTCCTGCAGGTTGCAAAAAGGATAATTCTTTTTAATAATTTCTGTTACTACGGCGGTATCAGCCTGCATTTCACCATCAATTTGCAAATGCGGTGCCCGTTTTAAGACCAAATCTTTGGCCTCTTGAACCATCCTTACTTGAGGATGGTTAACACTGCCAAAATTAGAAAATGATAACATCGCAATTCGCGGTTCCACTTGCATACTTTGGGCAAATTCTGCAGTCATTAAAGCGATGTTAGCCAACTTTTCACTGCTCATTTTAATATTTATAGCGGCATCGGCAAAAAATAAAAGTTTTTCGTTGATTGCCACAAGATATAAACCAGCCGCGTTACGAACTCCTTCCTTTAAACCAAGCATGTCAAAAATCGGTTTCATCATTTCCGGAAAAGAACGATCAATGCCGCAAATTAAACCATCAACCTCTCCCGCAGTAAGCATCATATTGGCAAAATAATTTGCCATCCGCATATGTCTTTCGGCTTCTTCCTTATTTACTCCTTTACGATCAAGCATTGAGTGATATTCTTTCACATAAGCAGGATAGCGAGGATCTAATGATGGCTCAATAATTTCAAAATTATTTTTGTCTAAATCAAGTCTGAGCAGTTCTTTTTCAATTAGATCTTTTTTTCCTAAAACAACGGGCTCAACAATGCCTTCTTCAAATGCCATATGGGCGGCTTTGAGGATTTTTTCGTTAATTCCCTCAGGAAAAGCAATGCGTTTTTTTTCCGCTTTTTTAGCAATATTATAATATCTTCGAAGAATTATTCTTCCACCGTTTTGTTTGGCCTTTAAAGCCAAAGTATATTCTTCTAAATCAATCTTTTCTCTGGCCACTCCTGTTTCCATTGCCGCTTTGGCAACAGCTGGAGCAACGTAATATAATACTCGTGGATCAAATGGTTTAGGAATTAAATATTCTCTGCCAAACGAAAAAACTTTCCCCTTATAAGCGGCATTCACCGTATCTGGTACCGGTTCTTTCGCTAATGCAGCTAGGGCTTTTACAGTAGCAAGTTTCATTTCGTCATTAATCGTCTTTGCTTTGACATCCAGAGCTCCCCTAAATAAGAAAGGAAAGCAAAGTACATTATTGACCTGGTTAGGATAATCACTTCTTCCAGTCGCCATAATCACATCCGGGCGAGTGGCTTTAGCCAATTTGTAATCAATTTCCGGATCAGGGTTCGCCATCGCAAAGACGATCGGATCTTTGGCCATGCTTAAAAGCATTTCCGGAAGTAAAAGATCTTTAGCCGATAAACCAAAAAAAACATCCGCATCTTTAAGGGCATCAGCAAGAGTACGACGATCGGTTTGTGCTGCAAACTCTTCCTTATACTTATTCATTCCTTTTTCACGGCCAACATAAATTACACCGGTAGAATCAACTAAAAGAATATTTTTTTTATTTATCCCCAACTTTAAAAGCAATTTCATACTGGCAATAGCGGCAGCACCAGCCCCGCTGACAACAATTTTTACCTGGGCAATATCTTTTCCCACAACTTCCAATGCATTCAGTAACGCGGCACTGGCAATAATAGCTGTGCCATGTTGATCATCATGAAATACAGGAATATCAAGGTTTTTGATCAGCTCTTCTTCGATCTCAAAACATTCCGTCGCTTTAATATCGTCTAAATTAATTCCGCCGAATGGTGGCGCAATGGCAGCAACTGCATCAATAATTTCCTTAGCAGCAGTGCAGTTAAGCTCGATATCAAAAACATCAATATGAGCGAAAGTTTTAAACAATACTCCTTTTCCTTCCATCACCGGCTTAGAAGCGGCAGGACCAATATTTCCCAACCCCAGCACCGCTGTACCGTTACTAATCACCGCCACAAGATTTCCTTTGGAAGTGTATTTATAAACATCTTCCGGTTTGGCGGCGATTTCCAAACAAGGAATTGCCACTCCCGGGCTATAAGCCAAGGATAGATCATAGGCACTTTCGCAGGATTTTGTCGGCGTTGTGGAAACTTTTCCCGGAGTGGGGAATTGATGGTAATTTAAGGCTAGTTCTTTTTCGTGCATAAGATCCTTTTTATAAATCTTTCCTATAAAGTATTTTCTTTCTTATCTCTTTTGGCCTTTAGTAACTCGATAAGTTCCGCTAAATTTTTTGCGCCCTGATCCTCTTCCGTTCTTAAACGAACAGAAACAGTATTATTCTCTTTTTCTCGATCCCCAACAACTAACATGTAAGGAATTTTCATATTTTGAGAATTTCTGATTCGATAATTTAAAGTGTTACTGCTGGAATCGGTCTCTGCTCTTAACTCCGCTGCCAAAAGTTTTTCTAGAACTTTTTGAGCATAGTCTTCGTGCTTTTCCGAAACTGGAAGAACGACTACCTGAACCGGTGCCAACCAAAAAGGAAATGCTCCGGCATAATGCTCGATTAGAATCGCAAAGAAACGTTCAATCGATCCCAGTAATGCTCTGTGAATCATAAAGGGTCGATGTTCTTTACCATCTTCTCCGATATAACTTAATTTAAAGCGCTCCGGCATATTAAAATCAAATTGAATGGTGCTTAACTGCCAAGAACGATTAAGTGCATCTTGTAAATGTAAATCTATTTTTGGTCCATAAAATGCCCCGTCTCCTTCCTTAATGCCAAATTCCAAACCACTTCTTTTTAAAGAAGAAAGTAGAGCTTCTTCTGAGGCATCCCAAAGTTTGTCATCACCCACTCTCTCTGCAGGGCGAGTACTTAAGTAAGGTTTAAATTCTGTAAAACCAAAATCTTTTAGCAAATTAAGACTAAAACTTAATACCTTATCTATTTCTGCAGGCATTTGATCAAAACGACAAAACAAATGGGCATCATCTTGAGTAAAACCGCGCACACGAGCCAGACCATGCAATACTCCGCTTTTTTCAAAACGATATACTGTGCCCCATTCGGCAAAACGCAAGGGGAGATCGCGGTAAGATCGCACAGAGCTGCTATAAATCTGTGTATGAAAAGGACAGTTCATCGGCTTTAAATAATATTCCTGCTCATCGATCACAATCGGCGCATACATACTATCTTTATAAAAACCTAGATGGCCGCTTGTTTCCCAAAGTGTAGCCCGGCCAATGTGTGGCGTATAAACAAAATCATAACCGCCTTTAATATGTTTTTCTTTGCAATGTTCTTCCACCAGATGTCTTACTAAACCACCTTTAGGATGCCAAAGAATTAAACCGCCGCCAACGGTATCGGGATTGGTACTGAATAAATCCAGTTCCTTTCCCAGTTTGCGATGATCTCTTTTTTTGGATTCTTCGATTTGCCAAAGATATTGTTCCAAATCCTCTTTTTTTAAAAATGCCGTTCCATAAATACGTTGCAGCATTTTTCTTTTTTCATCGCCTCTCCAATAAGCACCGGCCAAGTCCAGAAGTTTAAAATGCTTGACCATTCCGGTTGAAGAAAGATGCGGCCCCCGGCAAAGATCCAGATATTCACCATCTTTATAAAAAGTTATTTTCTCCCCTCTTCCGGAAATCTCATCAAAAAGTTCTTGTTTATAGGGATCATTTAATTCTTTCAAAATTTTTCTGGCTTCTTCTACCGTGACTTCGATTCTTTCAAATTTATGATCTTCCTTGATGACTTTTTGCATTTCTGCAGAAATTTTTTCCAGGTCTTCTTGGGAAAGATGATTTTCTAAATCCATGTCATAGTAAAACCCACTGGCAATCGCCGGCCCAACTCCTAATTTTGTCTTCGGGTATAGTCTTTTTACGGCCTGGGCCATGATGTGTGAGAAACTATGACGGTAAAATAATTTTGCTTCATCTGAATCTTCAGAAAGTGTAATTAATTTTAATTTGCCGGAAGTTGTCACCGGCGATTGCCAGTCTAAGAGTTCATTATTAATCTTGATGCCGAGAACACCTTTGAGCTGATCTTTACTATGCATTGCTGGTAAAATTTCTTTTACCAAAGCTCCTTCTTTAAACTCTTGTTCTTTTCCTTCTTGTGAAATAATCTTCATCTCAACTTCAACCTTTGTTTACAAAATTGCTAGGATATTACTAAAAAACTTATTTAAAGTCTAACTATACAAATAATGCTCAGTTAAATAAAGTAGTTAGTTAGACACTAATCCCGGCTTTATGAAAAGAGTATTAATCATTGCTTATTATTTCCCTCCCATAATTGCCTCAGGCACTAATCGGACTCTGGCTTTTACTCTAAATTTAAAACAATTCAACTGGGAACCCTTAGTTCTTAGCGTTCAAGATGCCAAAGATCCTTGGGTCAAACTTGGTGCAACAATTCCTGAAGGAATTGTTATTTATAGGACTAGAGAATTTGATCTTGCAAAAATTGTAGATTTTTTTCATGGAATAGTTTCAAGAATATTTTCTTTTTTTAGAAAAGACTTAAACACGAACTATTTTAGAGAAATATTATGCATTCCTGACACTCAAATTGCTTGGTTCTCTACACTAAAAGGAATTAATCTGGCAAAAACTTCAGATTTGATTTACGCAACTTGTTCACCATTTAGCTCGGCAGTTAGTTCCTGCTTAATAAAACTTTTTAGTAAAAAACCTTTGGTCCTGGATTTTCGCGATGCTTGGACTTTAAACCCACATATTAAACATTCTCATTTTCACACTCTTGTGATCTCAATCATGGAAAAATTCTGCATTAAATTCGCTGATCATATAATTTTAAACACCGCAGGTGCTTTAAAATTATATCAGCAAACTTACCCTGAATATGCCAAGAAGTTCTCCTGCATTCCCAATGGTTATGATCAATTAACTCCTGTAAAGAAAACAAAAGCAGAATCGGGGAAATTTCGGATCCTGCATCTGGGTAACTTCTACGGCACACGCTCTCCTAAAATGCTTTTAGAGGCTTTAGCGGAAATCAATAACCCTGACATCATCTTTCGGCAGGTGGGAGGAGATTTTGAAGAACTGGAGAAATATAAAGGAAAAGTAAGCATCGAACTTACTCCTACAGTTCCTCGAGCAAAGGCCTTAGAATTAATGCAAGGTGCATCGCTGCTTTATCTCAAACAAGGTTTTGAAACTGGAATAAAAAATAATATCGCAATCGCCGCAAAAACTTATGAATATCTAGCAACTGGAATTCCTATTCTTGCAGAACTTCCTGAAGGAGATAATGCCGAGATTATCAAAGAGTATTCAGATAACTCTTATTTAATTACTTCTGAAGATAAAAACAAAATTAAAGAAAGTATTCTTGCTGCTTATAACAAAAGAGATCAAACTCAATTTTCCATTAAAGAAAGTTTTATCAGGGATTTTGATAGGGGAAATTTAACTAAGAAGTTAGCGAAGATATTTTCTGATCTGAGTAATTAGCTCATCAGATAAATTATAGTTACCAAATATCATGTCAACGTTCAGTTTTGGATGAAAGACGAGGCGCGGGAGAGTAAAAAAGCGCAATCGACCTACTTCACTTACGCATTTTTTGTTCTCCCGCAACAAAGTATTTCGCCAAAACTGGACATTGACATTATGCAAACGAATATCTTCTAAAAGAAACCCCAAGAACGATGCCAATTCCCACCATCGCTGCAATCAAAGAAGAACCGCCGTAACTCATTAATTTCAAGGTCACGCCCACAACCGGCATAATGCCAATGACCATTCCGATATTGATCACCACGTGCCAAAACATCATTGCCGCAACTCCAAAGGCAACATAAGTTCCAAAACTATCCGTACTCCGAGAACTAACGCGCAACAAACGAAAGATCAACAAACTATAAAGTCCGATTACAAAAATTGAACCCATAAAACCCCATTCTTCTGCGAGCACAGAAAAAATAAAGTCAGTCGTTTGTTCAGGTAAAAATCGCAGCTGGGTTTGAGTTCCATGCAAAAATCCTTTTCCGGTAATAGCACCCGATCCCACAGCAATTTTTGACTGAATCGCATGGTAGCCGGTACCTAAAGGATCCATTTCCGGAGATAAAAAGTTTAGCACTCTTTTTCTTTGATAATCTTTAAGGACAGTCCAAGTAGGAACAGCCAAAATTGCTCCGGCTAAGACAATTTTAACTAAGGTTCCGCGTTGAATACCGGCTATCAACAACATCGAACCGGCAATTAAAATATGACATAAGGCGGTTCCTAAATCCGGTTCTTTAGCAATTAAAACTGCCGGCAGAAGTAAAAGAAAAACAGGAAAAAGTAAGGTTTTAAAATTATATCCATTTGTTGGGGCAGACTCAGCGCTAAACAAACGGGCATAAACTAAAATTAAGCCCAGTTTTGTAAATTCGGCCGGTTGCATTCTAAATCCTCCGATCACCAACCATCTTCTAGCACCTCCGGCAACTGTTCCTTTAAGCATCACGGCAATTAGCAAAATGCAACCGATAATATAAATCGGCCAGGCTAACCTGCGCCATGTTCCTGGACTTAAAATTATGGCAATTAAACAAGCAACTGCACCCAAGCCAAAAGAAACAGCTTGTTTGATCATCGGTTGACTTGTGCCACTTTGCGGATCGTATCCGGCACTATAGATTACAACAAGTCCGATTCCGCAAAGAATCGTCATCACTATTAAGATCAACCAATCAAAGTTCAAAAGCATTCGTTTATCAAAAATCATTCTTCTCCAATGCTCCCTGCTTGATCGATATCTTCCTCTGGTAAATTTTCATCTGAATTATCAGATTCCATTGCTGGCGGTTGTGCTTTATTGTCAGGAACTTTTACTTCTTCTTTGAGCATTCCCAGCTTTTTAAAATACACTTCCATCACTTGTTTGGAAATAGGTGCTGCAAATTCTCCTCCATGTCCGCTATTTTCCACAATCACGGCCATGGCAATCATCGGATTTTCTGCCGGCGCAAAAGAAATAAACCAAGCATGATCTTTAAATCTTTCATCAAGCTTATCTTTTCCCAAAACTCCGACTTGGGCTGTTCCTGTTTTTCCGGCTACCGTAATCCCCGGAAGCGCCGCTCTTTTGCCCGTACCATGAGGATCATTTACCACACTGATTGAGAAATTTCTTATTGTCTCAATCGCTTTAGGATCAATTTCTGAATCCTTCACTAACTCCCCTTTGATATCAATTTCTTCTTGTGTTTGATGATTAAAAATTTTCCTTACAATATGCGGCCGATAAATTTTACCACCGTTTGCTAAAACAGAGATTCCCACTGCCATTTGTAGTGGCGTCACATTTAAGTATCCTTGTCCGATTGAAACAGGCAAAGTATCTCCCGGGTACCATTTTTGTTTATGAACTTTTCTTTTCCATTCATCGGAAGGAAGAATTCCGGGATCTTCTCCAGGCAGTTCAATTCCGCTAAGCTCACCAAAGCCAAACATTTTTCCGTATTTTTCAATATTTTCAATATCTAAGAGCTGACCGACTTGATAGAAATAAACATTACAAGATACCGTGATCGCTTTAAGTAAATCTACAGAACCATGTCCGGAATGTTTGTGACACTTGTAGGGTCTACCGGCAAACATATAATAACCAGGGCAATTAAAATGAGTCTGCGGTGTGATTTTCTTGGCAGCAAGTCCAGCCATGGCCATAAAAAGTTTATAAGTTGAACCGGGAGGATATTTACTGGAAATCGCCCGGTTGGTTAAGGGCTTGTCTTTATTGGTGCTGACTTTTTCCCAAGCTTGGGCATCAATTTTTCCGGAAAAAATATTGGCATCAACTGCCGGAGAGGAAGCAAGCGCCAACACTTCGCCATTTCTGGGATCAAGAGCAACTACTGCTCCACGTTTGCCGGCCAAGCCATTTTCTGCAGCTTGTTGTAGGTCCAAATCAACGGTCAGAAATAAATCATTTCCTTCCAAATTTTTAATAATTCCCAGTTCCGCTCGGCGATGACCCATTGCATCAACTTCTACTTGCTTATATCCGCTTCTTCCTCTTAAATTATTTTCCCACTGTTTTTCCAAACCGGATTGGCCAAATAAATCCCCTTGATGGTATTCGTTTTTATTGGGCAAAGAATCCAATTGTTGCTTGGTAATTTCTCGGGAATAACCCAATAATTGAGCACCAATTGTGGATCCGGGATAAGAACGTGTGGGAACTGAATTAATAATCACACCGGGCAAGCGGTAGCTATTAACTCTAATTTTTGCCAGTTCTTCAAAACTGACATCGGCCATAACAACTCTTGGTTCAAAATGGCTATTTTTGACTGGGGCATTTAAATTTCTTTTTAACTGATCAATCTCTCTGCCAGTTATTTCCGACAAAATATTCAGTAATTCATCAATATTGGGAATATCTTCCAGGATTAAAGCAACATCCAAAGAAGGACGGTTGCTTACTAAAATTTTATTGTTGCGATCGTAAATTATTCCGCGCGGAGGAACTGTACGTACTGTTCTAATTCGATTATTTTCTGACTGATCGCGATAATAGATTCCATAAATACCCTGTAAATACCAAAGTCGAACGATCAGAAAAAAAAGTATTGTTCCGGTAAAGCCATAGACCAAAACTAAACGTTTATTATATAAAGATTGATCCAGTTTTTCTGACATTAGCTCTTTGAGGAAAATCGATAGATTGATACCGAATTGGATTTAAGAGTAAAATTTGCATTACCCACATCCTTAGTTCGACGTAAGATTTTTAGAACTAGCGGAGCAAACAATGCCGTTAAGAACGCTTCAATAAAAACAGTTTTCAAGATGGGTAAAAATGAATCACTTCTTTCCAATAAATATAGATAATACATTAATAGGATAGTGAGTAATTTTGCCAAGGAACAAAAAAATGTAATAATCATTACGGCAAAAAATTTATCTGCATAAATACGATTGGCAATCAAGCCGACGAAACAAAAAGCTACAACAGAGCCGGCTGCATTCGGGCCCAAATATTGAGCTGAAGCAAAATCAGCAAGTAAGCCCAGAAAAAATGCAAGAATTAAACCACCTTTTTCCGGATAATAAAAAGCTAGGGCTACTGTTAAAATTAATATAAAATCAGGGGCTGTTGAAGAAGGAAAAGTCGTATGAAAGATTGTCGCATTAATTAAAAGGCCGACTATCGTAAAAAATATAAATGTAAAAACGACTCTCATCTTGTTTTCTTGATAATTTTTTCTTTTGGTTCCTCAACTTGATTCTCTTTTTTCACTGCCAAGGCTTCTACTTGAGAAATAAATTCCGGTTTGGGGTTGCTTAGTTCAGGAAAAATCACAAATACATCTTCTAATCTGCTGATATCAACACTCGGCGTAATTTCCACTTCCTGAAAAAGATCATCTGAAGAATTGTCTACTTGACTAACCACTCCCACCAAAGCACCCTTAGGGAAAACTCCATCTATCCCTGAAGCTAAAATTCTCTCACCAATATTAATATCCAATTCTTTTACTTTGAGGGCATAACGTAATTTTAATACAGCCGGATTAAGAATGCCTTCGGTAATTCCTTGTGCTCTGCTGGATTGAGCAATTGAAGCAATGGCACTGCTGTTGTCCGTAATTAAAAGTACCCTGGCAGAATTGGAGTTTACAGTTACAGTTTGTCCCAGAATAGCATTGCCATCCACCACCGCCATTCCCACCCTTAGCCCATCTGCTGAACCTTTATTAATAGTTACTGTTTTAACCCAATTGGAAGGATCCCGGGCAATTACTCGGGCTACTGTTCCCTGATAACCGCTAAATTCACGAAAATTAAGAACTGTTTTTAATCTTTGATTCTCTAAATCAATTTCATTAAGTCTTGTATTTTGAGCCTCTAAAAATTTAACTCTGTTTACCAGTTCATTATTTTCGCTCTCAATATTAACTAGCCAGAGATAATGTTTCCAATAAAATTTAAATGTTTGAGAAAGCTCATAATAGCCTTTTTCCAAAGGTAAAATTATTTTATCGATAGTCCTGGCACCATAACTAGCGATTGCCTTATTTCTCAGACTAAGACTCATTAATTGAAAAGATACTACAAGAAGAAATGTTGCGGTAAACAATAAACTATGCCGGCGCAAAAACTCCGCCATCTTAACTAACTCTCAAAAAATTATTGTAAAGTAACGTCTTTAAATAAATCCAGACGATCCAGAATTCTACCAGAACCAACAACAACTGCAGTCAGTGGATCTTCAGCCAACATCACCGGAAGGCCCGTAGCTTGACGAAGTAATACATCAAGATTGCGTAATAAGGATCCTCCACCGGCAAGAGTGATTCCCCGATCCACAATATCGGAAGCAAGTTCTGCCGGAGTTCTTTCCAAAACTAAGCGAATTACTTCCACTATTTGTTTTAAAGGTTCATTGATTGCTTCCCGCACTTCTTCTTCGGCAATTTCTATTGTTTTAGGAAGTCCTCCAACTAAATCGCGTCCAGTAATTTCCACTCTTCTATCTTCTCCGGTAGGCAATGCAGTTCCTAAACAGATTTTTATTTGTTCAGCAGTTCTATCGCCAATGGCCAAGTTATATGAACGACGAATGTAATTAACAATCGCCTCATCCATTTTATCCCCACCTACTCTGATTGATTCAGAAATTACAATTCCCTTTAAAGAAATCACTGCAACCTCAGTTGTTCCTCCACCAATATCAACAATCATCGAACCACAAGGTTCCGTAATTGGTAGCCCCGCACCAATTGCCGCAGCCATTGGTTCTTCCACTAAAAAAACTTGTCTGGCGCCGGCAGACTCAGTTGATTCTCTGACTGCTCTTTTTTCAACTTCAGTAATTCCAAAAGGGACGCAAACAATAACTCGGGGGCGAACAAGTGAACGACGATTATGGGCTTTTTGAATAAAGTGCCTAAGCATTTGTTCGGTAACTTCAAAATCGGCAATCACTCCATCCTTCATCGGTCTTACTGCGGTAATACCCACCGGAGTACGACCGCACATTTGCTTTGCTTCCGCACCGACTGCTACAACTTTCCTGGCATTTCTTCCACTAGTTTGTATCGCCACAACAGAAGGTTCATTGGAAACAATTCCCTTTCCTTTGACATAGACCAAAGTATTGGCAGTACCTAAATCAATTGCTAGATCATTAGAAAACATTCCCAATAATGCATCAAACATCATGTCGTTTCCCTCATATAATATTGTTGTTTTTGAAAAATTCTTAAGCGAAACCTTCTAACAGTTTTTTTTTAAAAAGTCACACAAAGAAAATTTTATTATTTTATACCTGAGTCAGAACATCCCTTGCTAATGACTAATTGTAATCCTGACGAGAAAACAGTCTTGTAATACTCACTGGCAATTCATCAATATCCAGATTATTGACCTCAAGCTTTTGATCCAATAAATAATCAACAAGCACAGACGCTTGCTGTTCGTTAGTTAAACGCTTATCAATAAATAACAGAGGTCTGCCAGAGAACTCACATTTGCCACTTTTAACTTTAAAAGCAATTCCCCTAGTAAGATTTTCTCTTCTAACTTCAATGCCGCTTTTTTGAACTATTTTTTGAAGTTTCTTAATATTACTATCACTAATTGTTTCTTTTACTGACAAAATATCACTCCTAATTACTTATACTTACTAATGATTTTGTGCTATCATCAATCAAAACTATACATGAGTCAAGTGAGAAATATCGCAGCATAACTATTATTAGTAAATAGGATTTAAAAAAATGTTTGGTTTTCTTGAAGAGAATAGGGTTATAAAAATACTAGCAATTGCGGTAATCATGATCAGTCTTGTAAGTTACTTTACGGGAGCTGATCCTAAAAAGTTAATTGATGAAATACAAATCCGCGGAAGTAAAAAAAGTAAAGCAGCAATTTCCCTGGAAGATCAATTGGAAAAAAGACTGGATCAAATTGATGCCAAGCGTCTAAAAAAAAATAAAATTAATTCTTCTATGGATGAAAAACGAGGAGGAATTCATTGCCCTCCGGGAACAATTCTCAAAGAAGAAACTCCAGAAAAGGAAAAAATTATTTATTGTGTAGATGAAGAAACTCCGGAGATTAAAAACGGTCCTTACTTAAGCAAAAGTAGTAATGGACAAAAAAATGAAGAAGGGTTTTTTAATAATGGTAGATTAGAAGGCAAATTAATTCGCTGGGGTCCAGGCAATAAAAAATCAGAAGAAATAGAGTTTGTTGCCGGCCAAAGAAATGGCTCCTATATATCTTGGTATCCCAACGGAATAGTGCAAATTGAAGGTCAATACATAAACGATTCCAAATCGGGAACATGGAAATATAATGATCATGAGGGAAAAATTATCTCCACTAAGGAAATGAAGAATAACCTTAAAAATGGCAAAGTGGAAACCTTTTATGGAAACGGCAAATTGGAATCCAGCGGAAACTATAAAGAGGACAAGCAAGAAGGAAAATGGTCTTTCTATCGAAAAGACGGCAGCTTACAAACAGAGGGAAACTTTTTGAAAGGGAAAAAAGTTGGAAGCTGGATCGAATATGATTCCGACAACAAACCTCTGTCTGAAAAAAATTATGATACCTTTTCCAAAGAAAACGTTCAGGACAATTAATCAGTTTAATTTACATTCTCGATATTTCTGCTCAATTCTTGTGCTTTTATCGATAAAAGCAGTTCTTAAAAACTAACAGCTAGGCAGGAAATCGAAATTAAGTTAGATATTTCTGGCAATTATCTGTTTAGTTACTTTATAATCTAAAAATGCTGGAAAAATTATCCCCTCTTGATCTAAGTTTTTGTAATTTAGACACTGAAACAACGCATCAAGCGATTGCAATATTTTGTCTTTTGGAATGTTATCCGGAAATTACTGAACTGGAAAACAAAATTGCTGAATTGGCTCAAACTTTCCCCCGACTTAAAAAAAAGATCATTACTACAAAGGGATTTCATTGGGTAGAAGATTCGGAACTAAACTTAAAAAACCATTTGCAATTTATTCATTTGGATGGGGAAATTAGTCTAGAACTGCTTAGAGAAAAAGCCTCTAAAGTATTTTCGGAAAAACTAACTTTAGCACTTCCCCTTTGGAAAATAGTTGTCATCGGCAATCCAGAAAAACCAGAACTTCCTGCAGCATTACTGATCAAAGCCCATCATGCGATGACAGACGGACTGGCAATTAGAAAATTGCTTTTTAGTCTTGGCAATTATGATGAACAAAAAAAATATCATCAAATCACTTATGCCAAAACAACTGAAACTCCGGAAATTCCCTTACCGAAATTAGGAAAAAGTATTTTACGTCTTTACAAAGAAGAACAAAGAAAAGCGGAAACAAGTTTATTAAATGGCAAAACTTCCAATAAAAGAAAAATCCAGGTATTGGATTTTGCCGGGGAAGATTTTCAAATTATCAAAAATAAACTGGGCGGTTCGCTTAATGATTTATATTTAAGTATTGTTTGTAATGCCATCGCTCTCTATCACAAAGAGTTTGATTATAAAGTTAAAAGGCTTACTGCCCTAATGCCTTTTAATCTAAGAAGGTCCGATGATTTTACCACTCTGGGCAATAATCTTTCGGCAATAGGCGTTCCCTTGCCTCTTGATATTCCCGATCCCATTGAACAACATGCCCTGATTAAGGCTTATACTGAAGAAATAAAAAACTCCGGCACTTTTGGTGCCTATAAAATATTGGCTCTAATAAATAGCAAACTTCCCCTTAAGCTTCGGCTAAAAGTTCTGGGCCGAGCAGCGTCAAAAACCAATTTCATTTGTACCAATGTTCCAGGACCAAAATTAAATATTTATATTGCCCAGTCCAAAGTTTTGGGGATTTATGCCTGTCCTGCTTTAATTCATCAACAAGGTGCTGCGTTTGCTCTTGTCACTTATGTCGATAAGATTAATATGTCTTTAGTTTATGATCCGGAAATTGTCAGCGAGGGATTATTTTTAAAAAATTGCTTGCAACAATCTTTTAATACTTTAAAAAATAAATTATTAAATTAAATGGAAGAAAGAGAAAAAAATACTGAAGAAAATAAAAATTCTCCTTCTTGGGAAAACTCTTGCCCTGTTTGTGGAAAAAATTTGGTCCAAGAAAAATGCAAAGTGGTGTGTCGTAGTGAAAAATGTGTTTATAGAATAATCTTTAATTGTTCTGAATTTTAGGAAAAAATAAAATGACAAAAAATCATCTAGTAATCATAGCCTCCTTCTTGTTTCTGATGCTTTGTTTTTTTGATCAAAAAATTCCCCTAGCACAAGCCGATGAAGAAATCAAAGTCGGCTGGATTGGTCCACTAACCGGCGATTCGGCTTTTTTGGGAATTGATAGTGCCTGGGCGGCAAAAGATGTGTTTGATACCGCCAATCAAGAAAGAAAAACAAAAATTAAACTACTTGTAAATGATGATCGTCTGGAAACCCCTTTAGCGATAACTTCCTATAAAAAACTTGTGGCAGTTGATCATGTAAAAGTAATTTTTATTCTAAACTATGGCGGGATGCTAGCTCTGGCTAAAGATGCCGAGAAAGACAATGTTTTATTAGTCAATCCACTAGATTGTGATGAAGAGTTGGCAAAACTTCCTAAGAATAGTTTTTGTATCGCCAAAAGAACTGAAGATTTGGGCAGTAAATTAGCCGACCATATTGTTAAAAATAAGCTGGGACCGACAGCAATAGTTTATTATGAAGGAGATCCTTTTAAGCCAAAAACAGCGGATGCGGCAAAAGCTGTCTTGGAAAAAGCCGGAATAAAAGTTCCTATCTTTGAAGGCGTATCTGCCGGAACGGCAGATTTTCGTCCTTATCTTATTAAAGCAAAACAATATCATGTAAATTCTTTTTTATTTTTGGGAGATTCTCCTTTTGGTAATGGCTTTAAGCAGGCAAGACAACTTGGTTTTAGTGGGCAGCTCTATAGTTTTGCCGCTAGTATAAATTCTCCCGGATTTAAGGCTCTGGCGAATGATGCGATTGAAGGGGCAATTGGCAGTAATTGGCTTGCTCCAAGAAATGAAAAATATCAAAAGTTTATTGAAAATTTTAAATTAAAAACAGAAAGAGTTCCGCAGATTGATGTGGCTGTAGTGCCCACCTACGATTTGGCAAATATTCTTGTGCAGGCAATTAGCTCTGGCAACATAACTGCTGATCAAATCAGAAGCTATCTTTACTCTTTAAAAAATTATCCGGGAGTTTCCGGAAATATCAATATGGATCCTGATGGTTCAGTGCGATCGTTAAAGGTTAATTTGGTTCAAGTTCGGCAAGGGAAATTGGAGAGTATTGAATAAATTTTAGTATTTCACAGTCGCGATTTCTGATTTCTGATTTCTGATTTCTGATTTCTGATTTCTGATTTCTGATTTC
>CAYOOT010000032.1:0-12555 GCA_964405665.1 uncultured Bdellovibrionales bacterium
AAAACTTGCGGATAACGCTTGACCAAAGAGGAGTAATAAGAAAGAGGTCTGCCCGAACGAACCATTATCGCAACAACCAGAAGAGCAACTAACAGACCGTCTCCTGTGGTATTGTGATCCAAGGAAATAATATGTCCAGATTGTTCGCCCCCCAAATTTAATCCCCGACTTAACATTTCCGCCAAAACATAGCGATCTCCCACATCGGAACGATAAAAATTTAAACCGATGTTGCGCATCGCAATTTCCAGCCCAAAATTACTCATTACCGTTCCCACTACGGCATCGCCTTTGAGTAAACCTCTATTTTTATAATCGTTTGCTAAAAGTGCTAAAATCAGATCGCCATCGAAAATTTGCCCAAATTCATCGCAGATAATTACCCTATCCCCGTCTCCATCAAAAGCTATTCCGCAATTGGCTTTATGCTCTAAAGTCAATTTGGAAATTAACTCCGGATGCATACTTCCACAGTTTTCATTAATGTTTTTTCCACTGGGGCGATCTCCAACTGGAACAATCGTCGCTCCCAATTCTGAAAAAACAAGCGGGGCAACTTTATAAGCCGCACCATTAGCCGTATCCAGAACAATTTTTAAACTGTCCAGTTGGCATTCCCGCTCGATACAACTTTTAAGAAATATCGTATAGCGACCAATAGCATCTTCTATTCGAAAAGCTTTGCCAATTAACTCGGGACGAGCCCTCATTGTTTCCAGCTCCGAAGAATTCATTAAGCGCTCAATTTCATTTTCAGTTTCGTCTGCAAGTTTAAAACCATCCGGACCAAAAAATTTTATTCCGTTATCAGCATAAGCATTATGAGAAGCAGAGATTACGATTCCGGCATCTGCTCTCATGCTACGAGTCATAAAAGCAATTCCCGGAGTAGGAAGCGGTCCCACTAACAGGACATCAACTCCCATCGAAGAAAGGCCACTTTCCAAGGCGGTTTCCAACATATAACCGGAGACCCTGGTATCTTTACCAATCAAAACTCGATGCCTGCCTTGAGACTTTCGAAAAACACAAGCAGCAGCTCGCCCCAGTTTTAGTAGGGTTTCAGAATCCATCGGATAAACATTGGCCACTCCTCGAATTCCATCAGTACCAAATAACTTTTCCATAATCATTGCTTAGTTAAATTTACCGTTACTTTCTCCGGTTCAACAGATAAAATCTTTACTCCTTCTGGCAGTTCAGCACGCAATCCTACTTCATGTTTGCCCTTTCTCACTGTTCGCGTATCGGCAATAAGCTCTACCTTTGTGGACTTTAACAATTCCAGATCACTTTTTGGACCAATTAAAATAACGTCAGCTTTTGATGGTTCCACTGTTCCCGCATAACCATTAGGAGCAATAAGTTTAATATTCACTTTTTCAAATTTCCACTGAGTAATAAAGAGCATCGCATTTAGTTCAACATTAACCGTATTAATATTTAACTTTAAAAGTTTGTTAGGAGTATTTAATCCTAATTCCAGTTTTTTTTCAGCGGAGATCTCCGCCAAATTGATTTCTTGGGTATATATTTTTTTTAAAGAATCCACTAGCGAGGAAGGACCGGAAACTATTACTGTATCCGGCACAACAACTTCTTTATCTAAATAATATCCCTTCGGAAGAGAATTTGTTTTGGCAATTTCAATGGGAACTTTTTTATGAATAATTTTTTCAAATTCAAAGGTTACAGTATTGGGCTCAATATCTATGATATCGATTCCATTAGGAAGACCTAAATCATCAGGATTTAACTTCGAATTAAAAGCAAGCGGAGCATTGGGAGGAAAATTAACGGTAAAACTATAAATTCCTTTCTGGGCTTTTTCAATTAACGGACGTGGTCCGCGAATTCTCACTTTTGCAGAGAGCTGGCTGGATTCCAAAGAAGGACTAATTGAAACAAGAGTTGTCGGCACATCCAATAATTCTATTGTTGCAGAAATATCAGCGGTAGCGGAATTGTCCGGGCTATAAAAATAAAGTTCCAGTGAAATAGCTAAAATCAAAGATATGATTTTTAAGCTCAAATTCTGACTTTTAAAAAGTTTTTTTCTAAGACCACTCATTTTCTAATATCTCATATTTTAAAACTAATGAAGACAATTTTATATTTCTTCTTTAAGCATTGTTGCCGTTGATTTTCTTTCTCTCTCTGTCTTGTGAGATTCATTTCCTGTAGGATTAGAAAATAAACTTCTTAACCTGATCCTTCTTTGTTGTCTAAACACAGTCAGACGATGCAGCGCGGCATATAAACTCATTTCATCCAAATCCTTGGATATTCTTCCTTCACGAATTAAAGAAATACTACCGGTTTCTTCTGAAATTACAACAATCAAAGCATCGGAACGTTCTGAAAGCCCAATTGCTGCCCGGTGTCTTGTCCCATAAGTCTTACTAATACTAGGATTAAAGGTTAGTGGCAAAACTGCCCCGGCAGCAATAATTCTGTTACCGGCAATTACCACCGCACCATCATGTAAAGGCGAAGCGGTATGAAAGATTGATAACAAAAGTTGATGACTAACATTAGCACCAATCTTTGTAGCTGACTCAATATAATCTTCTAATCCGATATCACGTCGAATCACTATTAATCCGCCAATTTTTTTTCCTGAGAGTTCCGAAGCAGCATGAGAAATTTCCTTTAATGCAAGTTCCCAATCATCGGGCGTATTTTGTCCAAAACCGGGAATCAATCCTACTTTAATCAAAGCCCGACGCAAGTCTTCTTGAAAAAGAACCACGATCACCAGAATTACGGAAGATAAGAAATTACTTAAGATCCAATTAAGAGTGACCAGATGCAAAAGCCTTGAGGCCAAATAAACTAACATCACTATCGCCAAACCTAAAAGCATCGGTTCAGCACTTGTTCCCCGAACCAGCATCAATGAACGATAAATCAGGAAATAAACAAGAGCGACATCAATTATTCCTGTTAGATAAGTCCAATGAAACCAGTTCAGAAAATCCATTTCATGCTACCTTTTTTTGCGATAAAGTGCCGGGATCTGAGCCGGGATTTTCCGAAATAATTTGTTGGATTTTTCCTGCATCGAGAGTTTCTTCACTCAGCAAGGCCTGAGCAATGGCATCGAGTGCAGAACGATTATTGTTAAGCAAACTTCTTGCTCTCTCCAATTGTTCTTCTACAATTTTTCGGACTTCCTCATCAATCATAAAAGCAGTACTTTCGGAATAATCACGCTGATGTCCCAATTCTCTTCCTAAAAAAACAGCATCATCTTTTCTGCCATAGGCCAGAGGACCAAGTTTTTCATTCATTCCCCATTCACAAACCATACGTTTGGCGATACTTGTCGCCTGCATAATATCGGAACTTGCACCGGTAGTAATTTCTTTAAATATTATTTCCTCAGCTACTCTGCCGCCAAAAGCGATGCAAATTCTATCCAACCAATAATCTTTAGGATAAGTATGTTTTTCATCAATCGGTAATTGTTGCATCAGCCCTAAAGCCACACCTCGCGGCACTATAGTAACTTTATGCACAGGATCGGCATTAGGAAGTAATTTGGCAATAATGGCATGACCGGCTTCGTGAAAAGCGGTAATGTTTTTTTCTCTTTCCGAAAGCACCAATGAACGTCGTTCCGATCCCATTAAGATCTTATCCTTGGCATATTCAAAATGTTCCATATTAACTTTTTCTGCATCCAACAAAGCTGCATACAGCGCCGCTTCATTGACCAAATTAGCCAAATCAGCGCCGGAGAATCCAGGAGTTCCCCGAGCAAGAGTTTCCAAAGAAACATCATCACCTAAAACTATTTTTTTAGAATGGACGCTTAATATTGCTTCTCTACCTTTGATATCCGGAAGAGGAACAACTACAGTGCGATCAAATCTTCCCGGACGAAGCAGCGCCGGATCTAAAACATCAGGACGATTTGTCGCCGCAATCAGAATTACTCCTTCGTTCGGTTCAAAACCATCCATTTCAACAAGTAATTGATTTAATGTTTGTTCCCTTTCATCATGTCCACCACCAAGGCCAGCTCCACGATGTCTTCCTACAGCATCGATCTCATCAATAAAAATAATGCAAGGGGCATTTTTTTTACCTTTTAAGAATAAATCACGTACTCGAGAAGCTCCCACGCCGACAAACATTTCCACAAAGTCTGAACCGGAGATACTAAAGAAGGGAACTCCCGCTTCGCCGGCAATTGCTTTAGCCAGCAAAGTTTTACCGGTTCCCGGACCACCGACAAGTAAAACTCCTTTGGGAATCCTGCCACCTAATTTTGTAAATTTTTTGGGGTCCTTTAAAAACTGAACTATTGCTTCCAACTCTTTTTTACATTCATCAATTCCGGCAACATCTTGAAAAGTAACTTTGGTATTTCCCTCTTCCATTAAGCGCGCTTTGCTTTTTCCAAAATTAAGCGCCTTGCCACCGCCCACTTGAATTTGCCTCATAAAGAAAACCCAAACTCCGATTAAAAGAAGCATCGGAAACCAACTGGCCAAGACTTGCACATACCAAGCTTCTTCTTCTTTCGGTTTACCGTCATATTCAATTCCGGCAGCGGTTAATTGTTTTACCAACTCATCATCATTGGCAATAGGATGAGTAGTAAAATGCGCACTTCCCGCTTTTCCAAATCCGTCTTTGTACTCTCCAACAATTAAGTTCTCTTTAATCAGAACTTTTTTAATTTGACCTTCAGTAATTGATTTTTTAAATTCAGAATAAGGAATATCAGAAGAACGATGTTCATTTTGCCCAAATACGTTAAAAAGCAATAAGGCAATGCAAATTAATAAAATCCATAAAGCAGCATTTTTCGAAAATTGATTCAACTTATATATCTAACCTCTTATCCTCAGCATAAATAAAATTCCTACTTTTTAAA
This sequence comes from uncultured Bdellovibrionales bacterium, assembly GCA_964405665.1. Taxonomy (GTDB): domain Bacteria; phylum Bdellovibrionota_C; class UBA2361; order SZUA-149; family CAZDWZ01; genus CAYOOT01. Next base: position 4,889 of record CAYOOT010000032.1, read on the forward strand.
GCATTACTTGGACTTAGATTGTCCCCATACTAATCACGATTCATTTTGCAATTCTTAAAAATTCGCAGAATAAAAAGCGTTTAACATATTATAGAGAGGACAAAATCCTCCCTAAAAAATAAAGCCAAGATATTTACTCCCCAGCTAGATTTTTAGCATACCCATAATTATCAGGGATCACACATTATTTCCGTGCGAGGAGTATTTAAGTTCCAGAATAAATTTAGTTTTTTCTGTAACTGGAGCTATTTCAGACCTTGCTACTCCTGGAACCCAAATTATATTTTCTTGATACTCGACTATAGGAATGCAACTTCTTAGTGTCAACCTAAGACCTTTCTCTAAAAAGAGTTTTTTCAATTTTCTACTGCCTCTTTTCCAAACTCTTATTTTATCGCCGGCTTTTCTGGGCCTAACCATTAAAAAAAAATCGTTTTCTACTGAAAAATGCTCCTTAAGCTGCTCCAAATCAAAAAATTCTACTGCAGAATAGTCTTTATTCTTTGCAAGAAGATTCTTGATCCATTCACTGTGACTATTTTTAGATTTTTTTGCTTTGATGATTTGAGCGGATATAAAAAAAATATGTTGTTGATTTATTTCTTTTTTCAATTCTCCCGGAACAGCTAGTTTTGTTTCTTCAAACATTTTTTTCTCAGAATCCTGATCCGGTCTGAAACCAAAATAATTTTTGTTCTCAACGAAAAATTCAATTCCTCCACTTAAACTGATTTTTTTACTCTCTCCTTTTGAATTACAAAATTGCTTTAAAAGTTTCATTGCCTTCAAAAGAGCGGAATAAGAAAGTATTTTTTCTCCATTCTCCAGATCATATTGGAGCAAATCATCCTCGGCAATTCGTTTTAAAATCCTCCATTGTAAAGCAAATGGTTGTTCCAGAAGTGTTGAGATTTTTCTTGTGTTTTTCAAATTCTGAAATTCTTCTTCTGTCTGCTGAAAGAGATACAACTCATCTTCAGTTAAGCGTTTTTCCAACTTAGATAATCCAGAGACGATATTTGGATTATATTCTCTTTCCAATTTTGGCAGTAAATCCTTTCTGATTCTGTTTCTGGTTCTAGTTAAACAAGAATTACTTTGATCATAAACAAATTTTAATTTATTAGCTTGTAAATAAGCCGAAATGGCTTCTTTTTTAACTTGCAAAAAAGGACGAAAAAGTTTTCGCTGTGGATCAAATGAATTGATACCGCTAGAACTACTAAGCATTCTCAATGAAAGCAAACGCATTAAAAAAGTTTCCGCCTGATCTTGTTGATGGTGGGCAGTAACAATCAAATCGGCATTTTTCTGAAAGCGAACTTCTTCTAAAAACTGATAACGAACTTTTCTCGCCCAAGCTTCCAAATTTTCGTTAAGCGGCCTGGGTTCCGCTTTTTTAAAAAAAAATTCCAATTGATAATCCCGGCAAAGTTCTTTAACAAATTCCAAATCTTTTAAACTTTCCTCTCGCAGGGCATGATCAAAATGGGCCACTATTAAATTGAGGTTGTATTTTTCTTTTTCTCGGACCAAAACATCCAATAAACAGGAAGAATCTTCTCCGCCAGAAACTGCAACAATTAACTTTAACTTTTCATTTGCTTTTTTGCCCAAGATCTCTCGGATGGAACTTAGCTGTAATTCCAAGGCCTTAATTAAATTAATAATAGTGATTTCTGATTTTTCAGTCATTTCGTAGGAAAAAAATATTAAATATGTTATTTCAAATTCTCTATATTTACTATATATAACCGAGTGAATTAAATATAGAGGTTCCTAAAGCGCTTTGTAAAAAAGGTCGACGGAAGGAAAGATGATCTTTATTAGATAGGATTCCAAGGGATCTAGCATTTTTTACAAGTTAGCTTCATAGTAAAAATCATGAGTTTTAAAAATTACTAGAATCTTAATTTTTTTATGAAATATTTTAGTTTTATTTTATTTTTAATAGCGAGTTCTGCCTTCGCCGAAGATACCTTTCAGGCAAAAGTTACTTTAGATCTTTGCCCTGATTATAAATCAGGACAAGCCAGTTTTGAATTAAAATACCGTGTAGAAAATTCTTTTGAATTCAAAGATCCCCGGGTTTTAAATCAAACTATCGACTCAGTTAATAATCGCGCAGTTGTAACTATTGAGCTTCCTGCCAATTTTGGAACAACTAAATTTCTTGTCTGGTCTTATTGTAGAAATTCACATGGAAGTAGTGAGCCCTCTAATTATCTCAGTGTTTCTTATTGCGACTCCTTGGCAAACAGAGACAGTGACAACGATGGCTTAAAAGATAATGAAGAAGATACAAATTGCAACAATCAATATGATATGGGAGTAGATGAGAGTAATCTTTTTGTAGCCGATTCTGACGGCGATGGTGTGCGCGATCTTGCCGAAAAAAATGAAGGCAGCGATCCGATGAATCCTGCCAGTTCTCCAAAACCAATTATTTTTTCTTCCGCACCTTTTGATCCCGATCAAGATGGTAATGCTAATCCGGTCCTTTGGAGAAAAGGCGGCAGTGAATGGTTTATTAAAAATCCTTCTTCCACTTCTTCTATCGTTTTTGGTCTCTCTACAGATATTCCTTTTGTTTATCAACCAAAAACAGCTCCCAGTGATGTGGGAACAATCAGCATCGAAGAGGGATTTGGTTTTAAGTGGAAATTTCATGGACAGGGTTTTCGCAGAGCAAACGGATCTTTTGAAAATCAAGTTTTTATCGGCGCTGTAGGGGATTTACTGACTCTTGGTCCTTGGGAGGAAAGTGGCGTAACAAACCCGGCAATTGCCAGATTTGTCGGAAATTCCTGGAGATTTGATTATTACAGCAAAAATGGCAACGTTGTTTCAAAAACTCTTGGCACTGAAGGTGATATTCCTAAAGTGCAGGATTATGACGGTGACGGCAAATTCGATGTGGCAGTTTTCAGACCAAGCACTTCGCAAGTATTTGTATTGCAATCCAGTAATAATAGTCTACAAACCTATAATCTCAGCTCAATAGCAGCAACTGCAGAAAGTTTTGTGAAAGGGGATTTTACCGGAGACACTAAAGCTGAAATTAGTTTTTGGGAACCAAGCAGCAGCACTTTTATTTATAAATTCAGTGAATCAAGTTATAGCACTGGACAAACATTATCGGTAGGAACTCCTGGCTCAAGTTTCCCACTTAACTGGAATTCACAAAGTGGTAAGAATCTCTTTACAGTAATTGATCACTCTACTGGCATTAGGAAATATTATCCGGATAATAATTCAGCAAATTCGCTTCAACAAATACAGTGGGGAATTTCAGGAGATCATCAAGGCTAAGTTTTTTGGTAATAAGCGGACTTTAGTCCGCTTATTACCCATACTTTTTTCGTTTCTTAATACCACCATCCCAAATCGAATTAAAATAAGACCGCAAATTATTAGCCAGCGGTTGAGAAGTAATCTTAAAAGAAAGCTTAGAACTATCCCAGGGAGTAAAAATTACGCTATTTTGAAAAACACTCATATTTTGTAGTGTGGGATAATCAACAAATAAGAGATCGGGATAAGGTCTCTTATATTCAGTAAACCTTTGCTTCAAACTGCTATGTGCAATCCCTTTTAAAACAATCCCTCTTTCCTTTCGCAGAACTGTATACTCTCGATAAAAATCATACACTTCATCTTCAAACTGCGCATTGGAATTGATAAAAGCAAAAAATAAAAACTCATCTCCTTTTTTTACTTGATCGATTAGCTGATAACACATGTTTTTTAAGCCGGTGAGTCCCTTATAAACTTCCGCTTCCGGTAATTTTACCCGCTGATGAATCTTACTTAATTCTTTAGTTAAAATTTCTAATTTAGTTTTTCTATGATCGAAAATACTGATTAAATTTTTAGGCTCTGTGGGGTAATACAATTTAAATTTACCATCTTTGACAAAGGAAAGGATCCCTTTCTCTACAAGCCGCCCCAGAGTTAAATGCATCACTGAATTCTGAATGCCGGTCATCTTGATAATTTCTCCGGCTTTTGCCGAACCTAAGTCCAATAAAGCAATATAGATTTTTACTTCATTCTCACTCAAACCAAAATCATAAAGTGCTGAGAGATCCATATAGTCTCCAATAATAGATACCAGTATTGCCTAAAACTCATAATTTATATTTTATAGAACTTAATTAGCAAGAACATTCTTAGTAAAAAGGCAGTATGGAACAAAAAGAAAAAGATTTTTGCGACAATTTTGGCATTCCTCAGCTCAATCTCGAGCCCAATTCTAGGCTAAAAATGCTTCTTGCTTATCGTAATGACAGGCGGCTTTTTGCAAGGAAATGCGACGCTACTTCAGAAAAAATAATTAGTTCCTATCATCAAGATGCTCAATTTAAGATCATAAAAAACGATATCTGGTGGGGCGATAGCTGGGAAGGGCTAGACTCCGGATTTGAACCGGATAAAAATCAAAGTTTTTTTGAACAGTTTAGTTTATTGCAAAAAAAATTACCTCGAGAAGGCACTTCGGTAGTTAGTTCAGAAAACAGCGAATTCAACAGTCATACCCGTTACTCAAAAAACTGCTATCTCAACCATCTTGCTGCAAGCTGTGAAGATTTACTTTATTGCTACTATTCCAATAACTCCAAAGACTCTATTGATTGTTTTTATTCCTTAGAGTGCACACTTTGTTTTCACTGCTCCTATATTATTAACTGTTATAATTGTTTCTATATTTCCGAATCTGTAAATTGCAACGATTGTTACTTCGGTCATCAGTTAAAAAAATGTAGCAATTGTTTTCTTTGCTCCAATCTGGCCGATAAAAGTTACTATTTTAAAAATAAGGCTTGTAGCAAAGAGGAATTCAATCAATTGGTGACCAAATATTTTAATGGGAACAATAATTCCCTAGAACAAGGCATCAGAGAATATCAGGATTTAAAAAAAAATTCCTTGCAAAAGGCCATTCATTCTACGAATTCCGAAGAAGTGACAGGAGAGCATTTAACTAATTGTAAATCTTGTTTTCATTGCTTTGACGCAAAAAATTCCCGAGATTGCTTTAATCTTTGTAACGGTGGTGGCAATGATATCTTTCATGCCTATTCCACAGGATTTCCCGACTGCTCTTTTATTTATATGTGCGTTACTTTAAGAAATTGTCACAATCTCTTTTTCTCGGCAAATTGTTGGGATAGCTACAATTTATGGTATTGCGATAACTGTGTGAATTGTAAAAATTGTTTTGGCTGTGTTGCTCTCAAAAGAAAAGAATTTTGTTTTTTTAACAAACAATACGAAGAAAAAGAATATCAACAGCTTGTTTCTTTTTGGAAAAATAAAATGACAACCGATCAAGAATGGGGATATTTTTTCCCTTTGGAGAATTCTCCTTTTTGCTATAATGAAAGTGCCGCTCAAGATTTTTTCCCTCTGGACAAGGAAGAAATTGAAGCTGCCGGTTTAAAATTTAGAACTTTCGGCAATTCCCTTAGTGTTGATGATCAAACAAAACATCAAATTTCAAATAATTTAGAACTGAAGCAGGCAAAGGGAGGTGAGATATTATCTTGCAGCAATTGCCGAAGGCTATATAAAATAACTAAAAAAGAATTAGGCTATTATCATCAGAACAATTTTCCAATTCTCAAAAACTGCCCTGACTGTCGATTAGAAAGTAAAATTATCAAAAGAAATAAATATTCTCTTTTGAAAAGAGATTGTGCAAAGTGTAGAAATAAAACAGAAACTTGTTATTCTCCTAAAGAATTTCCCTTACTAATTTGTGAAAATTGTTATAACAAAGAAGTCTATTAAATAAATATTTATCTGCCTGTTTAAAATATTTATATTATTGGCTAATCAATATGTTTTCTTTGTTCACAATTCGTCGTCTTAACATCTTTTTTATAATTATCCTGCTAATTGTCTTAACCCAGATTTCAGCGACAAATCATTTAATTGCCTATTCCAACACTGTTTCAAAAATTGCCAGAGGAGTAACTATTTTTAAAATGCGCAGTAACTTACTTTCAGAATTTTGGAAGCGACCAATTATCATGAAAACTGCCTTGATCCTCCCTCCTCATTATAGCTCCACAGATAAATTATATCCTGTTGTTTATCATATTCATGGATTTGGAGCGGATTATACCGAAGCTTATGAAGTGGCCAGAGAAACAAGAAAAATAATGAGGGAACAACCGGAACTGGAATTGATCCATATTTTTTTAAATGCCGCCTTTGACACCGGTCATCATGGTTTTGTTAATTCGTCGAACAATGGGCCCTGGTCCAGTTGCTTAATTGAAGAATTAATTCCTACTCTTGAAAAAACATTTCGTATTATTCCTCAACCTGAAGCTCGATTTCTGATGGGTCATTCTTCCGGAGGTTGGTCGGCAATTTGGCTTAAAGTACAATATCCAAAAAAATTTGCCGGTGTTTGGGCTACTTCACCCGATCCTTTGGATTTCGAAAACTTTTTTGGAGTCGATTTGCGACCGGGATCTAAAGACAATATGTATCATAATCAAAACGGAAAAACTCATCTTGCTTATCGCAATGAACGGGACACGATCGAAGATGAAGTGCATGTAGATGACGGAGATAACCCCGTAGAAGCCGAATATAGTTCCGATGAATGGCGTTGGAGCCCAAAAGATGAAAATGGCTTGCCGAAAAAAGTTTTTGATCGGGAAACAGGGGTCTTAAACCAAGAAGTGCTACAAAGCTGGCAAGCATTTGATCTTAAATATCTGCTTGAGCAAAAAGGTGAAGAAGCTTCGCCTTTAATCAATAACCTTCATATTGTTTGCGGTCTGGAAGATTCTTTTTTTCTGGAAAAGCCCACTCAATTGTTTTGCGCTTTTATTAAAAATAAATGGGGTACAAATAATTGTGAGTTTATTCCTCAAAGAAAACATGCCGATCTTTACTTGCCATATAAAACCTATCCCCAAGGTTTAGCCGTTCGTTTTTACAGAGAAATGATCGATCAATTTTCGTCGGCTAATGTTAAGTAGGTAAGTGGTCTTCCTCCCCCTTCGCTATCTAAAATTACAATTGTGCGCACCGCTCGATCGGGAAAATCAATTACGCCGGTATCGAGAATTATATTCTTTGTATTTGCCGTGGTGATCCTGATTTGATATTCTTCATCATTTAGATCGATGTAATCGCTAACATCAGAAAACAAGATATCTTCAAATGTCGGAATGCGGTTATTGTCAGAGATATCAGTGCCTTTAAAACTCACATACACATCAATTCTTTGCGTACTCGGAGCAGAGTTAATAAAACGAAGTTTAATGTCGCCTTTATCGGGATCGGTATTTTTATCTGTATATAAAATTCCTTCTAATTCTTCTCTTAAATTTGTCGCTACAAAAGTATAATCTCCGCCATCTTCAATATTGACAACTTCATCGATTAAAACTCTGGAACTAAGATTTGCTCGCAATTTCAAACGCCTGGAACCACTATCAATATCCATGTAATCGGTTGCTTGAGAAAAAACCAAACTGCTGTCTTCTAATTTATCATCAATCAGAAAATCCATCGCTGGCGAATCTGGAGAAGCATTAACAAAACGAATCTTTGCTTGGTCTTTCTTATCTTCGGCACAGGAAAATAAAAATAAGCCTGAAATTGAAAGAATAAAAGCTAAAAACAAATTATTTTTTTTCATA
>CAYOOT010000032.1:12655-28359 GCA_964405665.1 uncultured Bdellovibrionales bacterium
AAATAAGCCTGAAATTGAAAGAATAAAAGCTAAAAACAAATTATTTTTTTTCATAAAAGTTACTTCCTAATACAACAGTTAGATTGCTTCGGTCGCGTTGCTCCCTCGCAATGACGGACTTCTTTTTGTCTTATACAAAGAAGTGTAAGGTAGCTGTCATTGCGAGCGAAGCGAAGCAAGCTAACTGTTGTGTTTACACTGATATTTAAAAAAAGTCAGCTTAGTGTCCCCATAAATTTTTTCTTTAACCATAGTAAAATCTTTAAGTTCTCCAGATAATTCAAATTTCTTGCCGGACTCCAGCACTACAATAGTATTTGCTTTAAGCAATTTATACTTTGACAATTCCCTGAGGATACTTAATCCCGGATGTTCTTCATATGGAGGATCGATAAAAATTAAATCATATTCTTTGTTTAACTTCTCCAATGATTTCACAGCGCTTAATATCAGGACTTCTGTTTGAGAGCTTAAATGAAAAAGATCAGTATTGGCCTTCAGGTATTTTGCAATCTTGGCGTTTTTTTCAACAAAAGTCACAAAGGCAGCACCACGTGACAATGCTTCAAAACCGATTGCTCCGCTTCCGGCAAAAAGATCTAAAACTTTTGCTCCTTCTAAATCTAACATACTAAATAATGAAGAAAATAAAGCTTCGCGGACTTTTTCAGTAGTTGGTCTTAAAGGTAAATCTTGATCAATCTTGATATTACGACCTTTTAAGGATCCTGAAATGATACGCATAGATAATAGAAAAAAAGAATAGGATCATCACTCGCCTCTCGACTAGCTCGAGGCGATTTAATTTTTCTAGAAATTTTGGCGGTTACAACCGTCAAAATTTCTAGAAAAATTAAATCGGGGTGAGAGGATTCGAACCTCCGACCCACGGTTCCCAAAACCGTTGCGCTACCGGGCTGCGCTACACCCCGAATGTTGAGGAAAGAACTTATATATACTTAGTTTATTTATTGCAATACTTGACAAATGATGAAAATAACTTTTCCGCAGCTATTGCTCGGAAACCACAGTTACAAGTGACATTAAAATCCACTTCTGCCAAAGTTGCATTAAGCGAAGGGAGAAATACCACGGGATCGTATCCGAAACCTTTATCTCCTCTTGGTTCTTTAAGTATCTCTCCGACTAATTCGCCATCAGCCTCAATTAATTCTCTAGTAGGTAAAGCTAAAACTAAATAACAATAAAATCTTGCTGCACGTCCCAGCTGGGGATTTTTTTCTAAAATATTTTCCAATTCATTAAGCACCTTGATATTTTTTTGCTGATCACTAGCCCCTGCTCCCGCATAACGGGCCGAATTGATTCCTGGCCTTCCTTCAAGAGCAAATACTTCCAAACCCGAATCATCCCCAATTGCCGGCAGCCCGCTCCAATCCCGAAAAGCTTCTGCTTTTAACAAGGCATTGCCTCTAAAAGTATCAGCTGTTTCTTCGACATTGGGAATATCTTTTTTAGAAAGTTCTTGGGCAATAACTTCAGGAGATACTAATTCTAAATTAAATTTTTTTGCTATAGTTTGTAGTTCAAGTAACTTATTTTTATTTCCAGTGGCGACAACTATTCTCTGATTAGTCATAAATTAGCAGCTTTATTGTGTGAATCTTAGTGCTAGCGATAACATCTAAATAGTAATAAATAGATTTATATAATATATAGTACCAATCCTAAAGACAAGAATGCTAGAAGACAGAAAAGCCCGCAGACGCCGCCTCACTGAAAGACTTGAAGCCCTAAGAGACCGAGTAATTCTCCTGGAACAAGAATTAAATAATTATACCAATGATTTTTTCAGAGTCTGTATTTTTGGTAGTGCCCGCATTAAACCAGAAGATGCTCTCTATAAAACCACAAAAGAGTTGGGATCCCTTTTTGGAAAAGAAGGTATTGATGTCCTAACAGGCGGAGGGCAAGGCTTAATGGAAGCTGCTAACATTGGAACTTTGGAAGGAAAAACATCGGCCAATACAAAAAGTAAATCTTTTGGGATCACCATTGAACTTAATCGTTATGAAAAACCAAGTGATCATTTAGATATCAGACATCATCATAAAAGATTTTCTTCCAGATTGGATGATTTCATGCGTCTCTCCAATGCAATTGTCGTAGTCCCGGGAGGAATTGGAACAGTATTGGAATTATTCTTTTCTTGGCAATTGTTACAACTTTCTCATATTACGGAAAGACCGGTGATTTTACTGGATAGCAAATTTTGGGCAGGATTAGTTGAATGGATGCGCCAAGAAATGATCGCTCGCGGACTTGTTTATGAAAAAGAATTACGCTGGATCCATTTAGTCGATACTCCCCACCAAGCCTTGGAAATTGTCAGAATCGAACATCGAAAATTCTTGGAAAGAAAGAAAAATAAAGCTGCTTAAGATTATTGTCTATAAGTCATGTCTTGTTAGTAAGCGGACTAAAGTCCGCTTACTAACAAGACATTAATAGAGTTTATTTAAATTTCTAATTTATTCTTTAAGATCATTAAGAAGATTTCTTTATAAAACAAGACTTATCTGTTAAGATAAATAAATCAAATAAAAAAATACTGAAGGTTCTATGTCGAAAATTGCAAAAAATATTTCCGAGTTAATTGGCAACACTCCTTTGCTGAGATTAAACAAAATATCCAAAGATTATAATTGCGAAATTCTAGCAAAATTGGAATTCTTTAATCCTGGAGCAAGTGTTAAGGACAGGATTTGCAACAGTATGATCGAAGCAGCCGAAAAAGCTGGTAAAATAAAAGCTGATACCATTATCGTTGAACCAACAAGTGGAAACACTGGCATTGGTTTTTCGATGATTGCCGCTTCCAAGGGTTACAAATGTCTTTTAGTAATACCTGAATCAATGAGTCTTGAGCGTAGAAAAGTAATGAAGGCTTTTGGTGCTGAGCTAGTTCTCACACCTGCTAGCGAGGGCATGAAAGGAGCAATAAAAAAAGCTACAGAAATTGCCGACTCTGATCCTAAATATTTTATGCCGCAGCAATTTGAAAATCCTGCCAATCCAGAAATACACAGAAAAACCACGGCAGAAGAAGTCTGGAAAGACACCGATGGTAAGTTAGATTTCTTTGTTTCTGGAGTGGGCACTGGGGGAACAATCACCGGAGTTGCACAAGTCTTAAAAAAGAGAGATCCAAAAATAAAATTTATTGCGGTAGAGCCAACAGATTCCCCAGTATTATCAGGTGGGCAAGCAGGCAGTCATAAAATTCAAGGAATCGGAGCAGGATTTATCCCTTCAATATTAGATACAAAAATCATCGATGAGATCATTCAAGTAACAAACGATCAAGCAATTGACACCGCAAGAAGATTGCCCAAAGAAGAAGGCTTATTTGTCGGAATAAGTTCCGGAGCTGCTGTTTATGCTGCTTTGGAAATTGCAAAAAGAGTTGAAAATAAAGGCAAAAGAATTGTTGTAATCATCCCCTCTTATGGCGAGAGATACTTAAGCAGTATTTTATTTGGCGATTTAAATGTCTAATGAAGTAATATTCTTGGCGGACTAAAAGCAATGTAATTGCAAGTCCCTGCTCTAGCATGCCATCATCTCTCATTAATACACCTTTTGAGTGCAGACTTTTCTAACAGCGCTTAAATTATTAATTTGAATAAAGCATAATAACATTAAAAAATAAGGGCTGGATGAGGTTCCGTCCCAGAGCTAGGATTAAGCCCTCCTATTTATTTTTTCTACAGCATGCAAACCGTCCTGGGCTATCCCGAGAGCACCTATAAAAGCCAAAAACTTAGAAGTATTATTACATATTTGCGGGGTCAGATGAAGAGCTTTTCCTAATTGGGTTGTAGCTACTGAACTATTAAAAATAGTAGTTACTGCTCCAAGAGAGCATAAAGCAATCGTACTCCCAAGAGTTTTAAATGCTTCTTCTCGTTGATCAGGGTTTTCAGCCGAAAACATTTTATAAGCAAATTGAATTAGCTTACAAGCAGAAAATGCAAGCATGGCAGACGCACATATTGCGGGAAATTGGCTGGTAATTCCAAAAATAATTCCAAAAACTGCTCCAACTTTTAATACCGAAACACAAAAATTTTGAAGATCTTTTTGAACGTCGCCGAGACCGAGGCCCGGCTTCTTTTCGATCGCTATTTCCCAAGAGTGGTAACATGCTATACTTATATCTCTAATGGGGTCAATTAATGTAGTTAAAATAGTATATGCTGGTTTTACGAAAATATCTTTTAAAAATGAATTAAAAGTATTTGTTGCAGCAACTTTTAGGCTAAACGTGTTATCCTTTTCTAATGTTGGATCATTTCCGATTTTAAATAAATCCTCAAACCGTTCAGTTCGTTGATCGATTTGTTCAGAAACTGAAGGAAGTTTTACTGGTTTTGGGATAGCTTTGATTGGTATGGGGAGGGGTAGGTTTTTATCTTCTCCTAGATTAGAATTCTCAGATAATTTTATTTCTTGCATACACAAGCTTACTCCCATTTAAATTTCTATTTATAATCTCAATAAACTTGTTATGTCACTAATCAAATAAATGTTGCGTAGGCAATATTAAATAATTTTGACAACAATAAATTTCTCACTTTAACTTATTATAATTACAAGAAATATTAACAAACAACTTTGTTTGAAATAAAGCGATAATAATTATTGGAATAAGGCTTTTTAACGGAACTTCTTTACATTACAATTTGAATTTTAAGCATAATTATGCTATAATTACATGCACATTATAGTTTTTGAGTGGGATAAAAATAAAAACTTATCCAATATAAAAAAGCATAAAGTTTCTTTTGAAGAGGCAATGAGTATTTTCTATGATGATAATGCAAAATTAATTGCAGATCCTCATCATTCGCCAGATGAAGAAAGATTTTTATTGCTAGGAATAAGTTCAAAACTGAGATTATTAGTGGTTTGTCATTCATATAGAAAAAATGACAATGCCATTAGAATTATTTCTGCCCGCAAAGCTACTAATTATGAACAAAGTTTTTATATAAGTTAATCTAATGAAAAAGAATTACGACTTTTCCAAAGCAATTTCTAATCCCTATACAAAAAAATTAAAAACTCAAATTACAATTCGCTTAGATTTAGATACTGTTAATTACTTTAAAAAACTATCAGAGCATTTTGATATGCCCTATCAACATCTAATTAATTTGTATTTACGAGATTGTTCCATAAAAAAGAAAAAACCTATTTTAAATTGGAAATAAGCTTAGGACTTAAAACAAATACCAAGCAGCAGCAAACAACCCTAGAAGAAAAAAGACCCAAACATAATTTTTCTTATTCCATTGCTTAATTACATGTTCCGAATTAGGCATGTCCACTTCATAGGGTCTTGCCGATAATCTCCCTCTTAGCTTCTTCTGCATATTGGAAACTACTTTAACATTTAAATCTTTGGAAAATTCTTTCGCTTTAACAAGACATCCCTGTAATTTATATTGCTTTTGATAGACAGGTAATTCCACGGATTGTGTTTCATGTAATTCTTCTCTTGCTTCTCCCATTCCTTCAACAGAAAGTTGACTTAATCCGGCACCTCCGCCCAAAGCATGCTTTTTAAATCGCAGTTGCTGATTTACTGCCGAATTATCTTGCTGCAACAAAGCTCGCTGCTGGTCTTTTTTTTGCAATAAAGTAACATCCAATTGCAAATCGGGGATTTTCTTTTCCTGCTTAGGAATCTGGATTTGAGAATTTTCTAATTTTTTATTTAAATCAGCCATTTTAGCGCTTTTAATATCTTAATTTCTAAGGATCCCACCTTTTTTCTCTTTTTATTTATGTTATAAGCAAAAACTTAGTTTCTGATACTTAGAAAATAATAGTTAATAATATTGAGCTTTAAGATGTCCACTGCGCATTATAAAACAAAAAAAGGTCTGGAAATTGAGGTTTCACAAAATCCTTTATCTTTTGAAGAGCCTTTAAAAACAATCTTTGAAAACCTCGATCAACACAAAGGCGCCCTTTTCTCCAGCGGCCTGGATTATCCCGGAAAACATTCCCGTTGGGACATTGGTTTTATCAATCCGGCAATTGAATTTATTAGCCGCAAGAAAAATTTTTATTTCAATGCCCTTAATGAACAAGGCGAGGCTATTCTTCCCATTCTTAAAAAAGAATTAATCGATCATTTTCATGTGGACAGTATCGGTCTTGCTAATAATTCCTTGGAAGGCAAGATAAAATCTCAAGAAACTTTTTTTACCGAAGAGGAGCGTTCCCGACAACCTTCTATTTTTTCTATTTTAAGAGCCTGTGTTGAATTATTTTATAGCGAAGATCCCTTGGCCGCCCATTTGGGATTTTATGGTGCTTTTGGCTACGATTTGGTTTTTCAATTTGAGCAAATAAAGCTTAAACATAACAGAGATCAAAACTATTCAGCCGATTGTCATTTATTTTTGCCCTTGGAAATCACAATTGTTGATCGTAAAAAAGAATTAGCTTCAGAATTGATCTATTCAATCAACACGGCAAAAGGCCCGACAAAAAATTTAAAAAATGGCGGTAAACCTTTTGCCCTCAAGCCGGGAGAAAAAAACACTGCCGTTGTAAGCGATCATCAACCGGGAGAATTTGCCAAAAAGGTTGAAAAAATTATTGAAGGTTGTGCCAAGGGAGATTATTTTGAAGTTGTTCTTGCTCAGACATTTCAAACTTCATTTTCAGAAAAGCCCACTGCGCTTTTTAAGCGAATGGTAGAAATTAATCCCAGCCCCTACATGTTTCTAATTAATCTTGGCGAAGAACAATTAGTTGGTGCTTCTCCGGAACTCTTTGTTCGAGTCTCAGGAAATCGCTATGAAACTTGTCCCATTGCCGGAACAATCGAGCGAGGAGAAACCGCATTGGAAGATGCAGCTCGGGTGCAGGAGTTAATGAGCTCCAGAAAAGACGAATCTGAACTAACGATGTGCACTGATGTTGACAGAAACGACATGGCTCGGGTTTGCGAACCGGGCTCGGTAAAAGTAATTGGCCGCAGGCAATTGGAATTTTATTCTCATTTGATTCACACAGTAGATCATTTGGAGGGATATCTCCGCAAAGAATTTGATGCGCTTGATGCTTTTCAAACTCATATGTGGGCTTGCACCGTAACTGGCGCCCCAAAACCGGCCGCGATTCAAGAAATTGAGAATTTAGAAAATTCTCCTCGAGCCTGGTATTCTGGTGCTATCGGCATGATTTGTTTTAATGGTTCTCTCAATACTGGAATAACATTAAGAACTGCTCATCTTAAAGATGGCCTTGCCAGATTAACAGCAGGTGCCACTTTACTGTTTGACTCTAATCCGGAATTGGAAGAATTAGAAACAAGGACCAAAGCAGCTGCCTTACTTAAGGCCTTGGCCGGAAATGAAAATTTAAGCGGCAAAAAAAATCAAAGCAGTCCGGAAGTTAAAATTAAACTAAACTCCCGAATAAAAATTCTTTTGGTTGATTACAAAGATAGTTTTGTGCACAACTTGGCCTCTTATTTACGTGAGATAGGCGCTGAAGTTGTTACTTTACGCTGCGGTTTTCCCGAAGAAGCACTTTTCGATATCAAACCAGACTTGGTATTTCTTTCTCCCGGTCCGGGAACCCCCGAAGAATTCGGAGTTCCTGATTTTGTGGGCACACTTTGCAAGCATAAATTTCCGATATTCGGAGTTTGTCTTGGTCATCAAGGGATTGGTCAACATTTTGGCGGAACAATCAGCAAACTTCCCACTCCCGAACACGGGAAAGTTTCTTTGATTAAGCATCATGGTTCTACTATCTTTGCCGGTGTGCCAGAGGAATTTGAAGCCGGACGTTATCATAGCTTATATATAATTAACGAAACAGTTCCTCCAGACTTGGAAGTAATTGCTCACACAGTGAGAAAAGATGCTTCCGGAAAAACGGAAATTATTCCGATGGCTTTTCTGCACAAGACTTTGCCGATTGCCAGCGTGCAATTTCATCCCGAGTCTTTAATGACCTTAAAAAAACGGGCAGGACATTTGATTCTTAAAAATGCAATGAACCTTTTAACAAAATAATTTATGCAAGCTAAAAAAGTAAACCTCTACAACACACTTAGCCGCACAGTGGAAGAATTAAAACCAATTAAGGCCATTGAAGTTGGTCTATATTGCTGTGGACCCACGGTATATAACTACCAACATATTGGTAATTTACGAACCTATATTTTCGAAGATGTCCTGGCCCGCACTTTGCGCTCCGCCGGATATAAAGTTAAACACGTCATGAACATTACAGATGTCGGACATTTGGTTTCCGATGGCGATGAAGGTGAAGATAAAATGCTTGTTGCCGCAAAGCGAGAGGGTAAAAGCTCTTATGATATAGCGGATTATTATACCAAAATATTCTTTGATCATTGCGCCTGGTTGAATATCAAACGTCCCGATATTGTTTGCAAAGCAACTGACCATATCCAACAAATGATTGAACTGATCAAGAAACTAGAAGAAAAAGGCGCAGCTTATGTCAGTGGTGGAAATGTTTATTTTGATATTACGCGCTGTAAGGAATACGGCAAACTAGCCAAACTTGACTTAGAAAGCCTGAAAGCAGGAGCCAGAATCGAAGTTGATCAGCAAAAAAGAAATCAACTTGATTTTGCCCTTTGGTTCACCAAATCAAAATTTGAAAAACAAGAAATGCAATGGGATTCTCCTTGGGGCCGAGGTTATCCGGGCTGGCACATTGAGTGCAGTGCGATGTCAATGAATTATTTAGGAGAGTCTTTTGATATTCACTGCGGGGGAATTGATCACATTCCGGTGCATCACACCAATGAAATAGCACAAAGTGAAACTGCAACAGAAAAACCTTTTTCTAAAATTTGGATGCATGGCGGATTTTTAGTAGTAGGAGCTGATAAAATGTCCAAATCCTCAGGTGGTTTTTTGACTTTGGATACATTGAAGGAGAAAGGAATTGATCCGATCAGCTATCGTTTCTTTTGTTATTCTTCAACTTATCGCAATGAACTTTCTTGGAGCTGGTCTGCTCTAGAAGCAGCGGATAACACTCTAAAAAAAATCAAACAAACTGTAGTATCCTGGAAAGAAGAATTAAAAAATTCAATCGCTCCAATTTCCTTAATTGAAAATGCAGAGTTAAGTGCCAAAGCCAAGGATTACCTCGATAAATTTTATACTGAAGTCTATAATGATTTAAGTTTACCCAAAGCTCTTGCTGTTTTGCATGAAGTCCTCAAAGACTCTAGTCTTAATGCCTTGGAAAAACTCTCTGTCTTATTGAAATTTGACGAGATTCTAGGACTAGGGGTAGACTCCTGGACTGCTGAAATTGTGGAAATTCCGGAAGAAGTAAAACAGCTTTCTTTACAACGGGAAGAGGCCAGGAAAACAAAAAACTGGCAACTTGCTGATGAGCTTAGAAAAAAAATAAGCGATCATGGATTTACCATCGAAGACAGTAAAGAAGGTATAAAAATAAAAAAATTATAAATTGTGTTTATAGCATTAGACGAAATTCCTCCGTTGGTTACAATATTCGGCGGTGCCGGTTATATCGGCAGTGTTCTTACCAGGCAACTTCTTGCCGAAGGATACCGCGTTAGAATTTTTGACAACTTCATGTTTAGCGATGAAGGGATCAGTGATATTGATTCTCCCTTGCTGGAAGTTTATGAAGCAGACATGACTGATGTCCATGCCGTATCCAATGCCATCGAAGGCTCAGAAACTGTAATTTTACTGACAGCAGTTATTGGACATCGTTTTTCTAATCTTGATCGCAGTGA
The DNA here is from genome assembly GCA_964405665.1 of uncultured Bdellovibrionales bacterium. Lineage (GTDB taxonomy): Bacteria > Bdellovibrionota_C > UBA2361 > SZUA-149 > CAZDWZ01 > CAYOOT01. The sequence goes on from CAYOOT010000032.1 coordinate 22,458, forward strand.
TATTCGTTCAATTAACTTATTGGCCTCTTCTGTTGTGCTTGATGCCTGTCTGGAACACGGAGTCAGCAGATTTATTTTTGCTTCAGGTAATAGTGTTTATGGTAAGCAGTCCGGCATTATTTATGAAACGGCAATTCCCGAACCGGCAAGTCTTGCTGCCAGATTAAAACTACGAATGGAAGAACGCATCATGCGTGCCCGAAATCGTTTTTTTCATCCGACCTCTATGCGCATTGGAACCTGTTACGGCTACTCTCCAAGAATGAGATTTGATTTAGTGGGCAATACTTTTGTGCGTGATGCCATCTGTCATAAAGAAATGACGGTCTATGGCGGGGATCAAACCAGAGCCTTGGTTCACGTTGATGATGTTGCTCGCGGTTTTGTCCTTTGTTTAAAGGCCCATGTTAATCTAGTAAGTGGCCAAGTTTTTAATCTGGGAGCAAAAGATCAAATTTTTCAGATCCATGCTCTAGCTAATGTTGTAAAAACAATAATTCCCGATTCCAAAATAACTATTCTGCCTGCAGAAGCCGATTTGATTGATTATCGCTTAAATTACAGCAGGATAGAAAAGATTTTAGATTTTGTTCCCAGATGGACCTTGGAAGAAGGGATTAAACAAGTAAGAGATTTGTTACTCACTAAACAATTTCCTGATCCGTACAGCTTTAAATATTTCAGTCATTAATGAAATTCTAATTGCCCCTACATACTTGAAATATTAGCAATTCCTGCTATTATCTCTAACATTATTAAATCCGGAATTTAAGCAAGTTATGTTACTAGCAATTGACGTAGGAAATACCAATGTTGTCCTTGGACTTTTTCAGGATGAACAACTAGTTCACAGTTGGAGACTCAACAGCAATATCGCCCTGACTACAGATGAATATGCTCTTTCAATGCTTGCTTTATTAAATAACGTAGAACTAAAAATCAGAGATATTGAAAGTGTCTCTATTTGTTCAGTTGTTCCAAAGCTAACCAGAGTATTCGCCAATTTAGCTAAAAAATATTTTTTAAGAGAGCCTTTGATTATCACTTCGCAGTGTGCATTGGGAATTACACTTAATTATGATGACCCTGATCTTTTAGGCTGTGATAGAATGTGTAATGCCGTAGCAGCAAAAGAAATGTTCGGATCTCCTGTAATCGTTGCCGACTTCGGAACTGCGACAACAATTGATTACATCTCCAGCGATAATTGTTTTACCGGTGGAATTATTGCTCCCGGAGTTGGTATTTGTGCAGAAGCTTTACATGAAAGAACTTCTCAACTTCCAAAAGTTGATTTAAGCAAACCACAAAAGGTGCTGGGCAACAACACCAGAGAATGCATGACTAGCGGTGTATTCTATGGCTACATTTCTTTAGTAGACGGATTGATTGAAAGAATTTACCAAACAATTCATTTCAAACCACCAGTGCTTGGCTGTGGCGGCTTTTCTCATCTGATTGCTTCTGAAAGCAAATATATCGAAAAAGTTGTGCCTGATTTAACGCTGCATGGAATTAGGTTGGTTACTAAACTTAATTCTTAAACTAATAGATTTTACAGGAGCGCGGACGTCCTCATCCGCAACCTGGCATGTGGCAAAGTATGAATCCTCATGGGGGAAAATAATTTTTATTAAAAGTTTGCCTTGAGAATTCTATCTGTAATAGATTCCAGGTTGCGGACGAGAACGTCCGCGCTCCAAAATCTATCTTTTATACACCGAACTAAATTGCCAATCTTGAATATGATTACATAAGCCGACCTTTACAGGATTACTTTCTATATAATCTTTTACTATTTCCAAATGTCGATCATTTCTGATGTAAGTATCAAAATAATCATTTTGCCAGAAGGAACCTTCTCTTTGTAAAATTTTATTTGCAGTCTTCGAACTATAGCTTTTTATCTTTTTTACGATATTTGAAATTGAAGCATTTAAAGGTTGGCACAATATATGAACATGATTGGGCATGATTACCCAAGCAAATAATAAGTAGAGTTTAGTATTATAAAAAAATAATGTATCCTGAACAACTTGAGCAACTAGCGGCTTTTTAAGAAAACATTGGCCGTAGCCCAGATCCAAATCACTTTCATTATTTGGCAAAGAATCATAAAGCTTAAACGTAATAAATTGAATGACATTGTTTCCTTGATAGTGTGGTAAGTATCCTCTGGTAGTTAAGTCACCATAAAATGCTTTATTATTTTTATTCATAAAATTGATCCTGATAGTATTTTCGCTCATTTATGATGTTCTAATGCTTAACTTTTAAGACCAATTCAGTATTTTTTAAATTCCTTGCAAAATAACTAAACTTTCCAACATCAAAACATGGTAGTTTTTATTAGAGCTTGGGGGAAAGAAGGAAATAAGTAAAAATAGCGGCAGCAGGTTGCGGACGAGGACGTCCGCGGTCCAAACGTCCTCGTCCGCAACCTACTGCTGTAAGTATTTTCTATTAATTTAACTTTTTCCAAAGATAAAAGTTTTAATTTTTAAAAGTGAAAAACCAAATACTAAAAACTGAATCTGGCGCGGTGCTGGTGATCATGGTGATTTTCACAATCATGATTCTTGTACTTGCCGCAATGTCAGTAGATACAGGGAAAATGGCTGTTTCCAAATCTCAGCAAAGACATTTTGCCGGACAAGTTGCCCTGGAAGCTTTAAAAACATTTTCCACTTCTGCAGAGCCTTCAGCACAAGAACGTTTACTTGCTGCAAGAGTGCGTGCTCAAGAAATAGCCAATTTCAATATTCTTCTTGGTTACGTTATTCAGGGTGAAACCGGTGGACAAACAATCAGCTCTTCACCAAATATTCTGGGGCCCAATGATTCCAGAAATGAAACTTCTTACGGCAAAATTACTCCCGGCATTTGGCATTTTAGGGAACCAAAAAACACAGAAGGCGGTTGTGCCAGCAATGGCAACCCTACTTGCCCCTGCCCTAATGGAGTTTGGCAAGGAGCGTGCTTTGAAAGTGTCGATGTAAACAATGTCACACTGATAAATTCCGTTAACGCGATGCATGCAGAATTATGGCTTAAAGAACAAAATCCAATTAAAAGTTTTTTCGGTATTTTATCTAATAATGTTCAAAACATTGAATCTTCTGCTACAGCAACAACTTCTCCAGTGCATACTGTATTCCTGGTGGATCTTTCTCGCGGGGCTCATATGGAAACACATAACCCTTATGAACGGGTTGGGTTTTTACAAGATGGATCCAATAGCAGCTCGAATCCTACTAATTATGGAACACCTTCGGAGTCGGCTTTTAAATTGGCTTCCTATCCCTGTACTAACAACGACTTATTAAGTAATCGCTGTTTATCAAAAGCTGGTGGAATACCAGAGACATGTACTCCGATACCCAGTGACTCACAGAATGTTAAACCAAGCAATTGCACAATCAAGGGAGGAATATTCCCGAATGTCAGCCCAAGTTTATATGATTCTATTTTTGATTACACAGTGGCACTACCTGCCGGTAGTAGAAATGCCTTACTTCATGATTGCCCACCTAGTTCCAGAGGTGTTGGTGGTGCTGGAGCTTGTGATACTGCTCTCTTTAGTTTTCGTGGCGCCACAGCAAATAACCTCTGCAAGTGGAAAACTAGACATTATAAATATGATTATCAATGTTTTGATCTTTCCTACAAAGAAGGAGAAAACCCGGTCAATGAAAGTTATATTGTAGACAGCTATCAGGGAAATGTAATCTGGCCATCACCGGATACCACTGCTGCATATAACGGACCCGAACCCTTAACTTCTGTTTTAGATGGTATTCACTATGCCTTAGATATTTACAACAACAGAAAAGTAAATGGTGATCAACTTGCCTTAATTGGTTTCGATCGCAGAACTGATATTGATATCAGAAGACTCCCAAATTACACTCCCGGAGGGGCCACTCCAATTCCTTCTTTAATCGATAGAAAAAATCCACTTTTTCAAACGATTACTAACCTCACTGACATCACAAAAAACAATACAGATGTAATAGAAACAAGCACCGGAAGAAAAAAAGCCGCCTTTATGTTTTTTCCAAGAGTAGATGCCCTTAGTGATTTACCGGGAGCATTTGAAACTGCATTTAAGTTTCTGATAGCAGCGCCAAACAGTGATAGCGCACAAAATAACGTAATTGTTTTCAGTGACGGGCTTTCCAATTGTGTGAATAATGTTCCCACATCCGGAGATGGCAATGAAACTTGCGGAACAAGTAAATTTGATTTTAGTAATATGGAACCTTCAATTGATCAAGCAATTGAAGTTATCAAAGAAGCTTATGTTCCCAATAAAATAAAACTTAATTTTTTCTTGTATGGAGATATCACTCAACCTCATTCCGTTGTCAGAAAAAGTCCGACAAATCCCAATCAGTGCATCACCGATGAAGAATATAAAAGAGACACCAGCCTTTCTATGGTCAATTTGGATAATCCCGAAGGTGATTCCAGAACAGCAAGCGATGTCTTAAAAGATGCCGTAAGAAAAGAAAATGCAATTAATTCTTATTTTTACCCAAACAAACTTGCCAATGCCGTGCAAATGAGCAAAGGAGTTTGGGCGCCCTTAAGACCAGCTTGTAATTTCTCAGATTACGGAATCACCCCTGATACTGGAAGAGCAATTGAAGATGGTTGGTTACAAGAGCAGCTCGATCAAGCCTGCGCCGATCTTCCCAGCAATGGTGTACTAACAAACTATCCCAATAATTCACCACCTGCCGGACGTCCACCGATTGTTGATGCTAAAGGAAGACTCACTTGCGATCCCTTAGGTAAAAATATCCAGGAACAAATTCAACTACAAATGGATAAAATTTTTAAGGATCCTTATATTTTGGTAGAATAGTTTAAAGAAAAATCAATAATCTTCCGTCAGGCTAGCGGTTGAAGTTCTTTATGATTCCTGACTGCTCTATATAATTAACTGTTCAGATCCATTAATAAAGAACTTCAAATTTATAACAACACAATTAACTATTTTAAATTATTATATGTTTTTTTCATTGACTTTTCCTTCGTCTCGCTTAAAATGCACTTCCTTAATGGGGTTAATTCCAGGTTCTATACATTTTCGCAGTATTTGAAATCACGCTTGTGCAGTAAACAGACAAAGCAAATTATATCTACAAACTAATACTAGTTTTTTTATATCCTATGAAAAATAGAATTAATCTTATAACTCAAGTAGCAATCTTATTTGTATTTCTTCTTTCAAATTTAGCATTAGCCGATGTCCAAAGAGTAACAGATTTTACAATTAGTTCTGCTTCTTCATTTCGGGACCGTGGTGGTTTCTACGATAGTGTTAATAAGAAATTCTTGTTTGCTAAGAAAAATGGGAAACAAGGAGTTGTAACTTACGTTGATGAGGTTACGCATGTGGAAACTAATGTTAATTTTAAAGGATTGGGAGAAGCAGCTGGGCAGACAAATGATTCTAATTGGAGTGTAAGCGTAACAAGCTTTTGGCAAGATCCTTCGAATGGGAATATAAGAGCGGCCGGACTAAGTAAAGATGCCTCTAATGAGCAAAGAGCGGTTTATTGGTTAGATCCAAATACTCCTGCTGCCATTGATACTTCAAGTGTTGATCCTAATCCTGGAATTGCTGCAATAGCCGCACAATCATTAAATGGTAGTGCAGTAGGAAATTTTGGATTATCTCCTGCGTTATACGGAACTGATAATTTTAGTTTAACAGTTTTATCTCCAGGTATAGATCCCGGAAACGGTCAATTATTAACAGGAGTAGCAACTTCAATAAGTGATAATGATTCTATTATTGGACTTAGCGTATTTAATGGAGAAAATGATTCTCCTGCTTATTTTGTAAACCAGCAAATTAAATTTCCTGACCTAGAAGGAAATTATATTGAAT
>CAYOOT010000033.1:0-5265 GCA_964405665.1 uncultured Bdellovibrionales bacterium
CTTCAGTTAAAGTTAAAAACCATTTCTAACAACTGCTCTTGTTTCTTGAACATTTTATCAGCAATTTTTCTGGAAACATTTTCATGTTCATAACCACGAAGATGCAGCAATCCATGAACCAGTAATCGCAAAAACTCTTCTTTCAAGCTGACTGAAAATTCTTTAGCTTGTGTTTCTGCTTTTTCTAAAGAGATAACAATATCTCCTAATTGCAAATGCTCTGCTTGAATTCCTAAGGGAAAAGAAAGCACATCGGTTGCTTTGGCTTTGTGTCGATATTTTTTATTTAAGCTGTAAAGTTCCTTGTTGTCGGTAATGACAATAGAGACCTCAGTGTTGTTGCATTCCAAGGCGCTTAAGAGCTTCTTTACTAACAACTGGAGTTTGGGGATTGGGAGCACCTTCTTGAATTTCAGTGAGACTGACTTGTTCACTGCTATTTCGACTTTGTTCGGAAAAGTTTTCTTTGGGTATTTTAGTTTCTTCTTCTCTATTTTCATCGCTTTTTGCTTTTGCTGCTTTAATTTCTTTGCCTTTTTCCGCTGATTCCGCATATTCAATACGCTTATGATAAATTCCGGTTAATACTCTGGTAAAGTTCTTAGCAATTAAGTGTAAATCTTTCAAAGTTAAATCACACTCATTTAGTTCTCCACTGGTAAAAATTTTATTAATTATTTTTTGGACCAGACCTTGAATTTTGGGATGGGTCGGTTCGGTCAGAGTCCGTGAAGCCGCTTCTACGGAGTCGGCAAGCATTAAAATACCAGCTTCTTTAGTTTGTGGTCTTGGGCCACCATAGCGATAGTGCTGCTCATTTACTTCTTCTCCTTCTACTGCTTCACTTAATGCCTTATTGTAAAAAAACTCCACTAAAGATGTTCCATGATGTTGCGGGATAAAATTAATTAGAGCCGGAGGAAGTTTATATTGTTCGGCCATTTCCATGCCGTCTTTAACGTGAGCTTTAATAATTAAGGCCGACATCGAAGGAGTTAATTTATCATGTCTGTTTTCTTTGGTAGTTTGATTTTCTACAAAGTATCCAGGTTTCTTAGTTTTTCCAATATCGTGATAAAATGCGCCGACTCTTACCAATAAAGCATTGGCACCAATTGCTTCTGCGGCTGCTTCGGCAATTTGCCCCATCACCATTGAATGATTCCAAGTTCCCGGAGCTTGCAAAGAAAGCTCCCTTAGTAATGGCCGATCCAGCGAAGCAAGTTCCAGTAATTTAATATCAGTAATATATCTGCCAAAATATTCGGCAAAAGGAGTAAGGCTTCCCGGTAAAATTCCTGAGATCAAACCGCCAATTACGCCAGCTAAAATTAAAAAGGCACTTTGAGAAACGCCAATTGATGAAATGAAAATATAACAAGCAATTATCAAGATATTGCAAAAAGCTATTTTTACACCGGAATAAATATAAGCAGAACGGCGGGAGCAATTTTTTACTCCGAGAGAACCGATAATACTTCCGCAAACAAAGAGAAAAATTTCCAGCCAAGAATTGTCATGGTAAAATCCAAGCAACAAAGAAGAACTCAAAATCAATAAAAATACGAATGCTGGCCCCAGAATCACTTCTGTTAAAACTGCCGCTGCTGCAAAAGGAGTGAGCACGATAAAATCGCTTTGATGTAAAAAGGAAAAAGTATAACTCAAGGCTTCGGCTAAGATGGAAGCAAGCTTAATTAGCAAAAAATTCCCCAAAATTATAATAGCTAGAGTGAGAATATCTTTATAACTGGGATTGAAATTGGGCCAAAGTGAAAGACAAAAAGAATAGCAAGTAAAAAGCAGTAATGTTGTCAAAACAAAAGAAACCACATGATGTTTAATGATTCGGGGAAAAGTATTTTGTTTATTAAGAGATTTTAAAATAATTTCTTGTTCAGCAGTAATTAAATCCCCCGAACGCACCACCACTTGGCCCTTTTTCAGGGAGATCAGAGGGAATCCTTTAGGATCGAAACTAAAATCATAGGGAGCGATGACCGTGTTTTGAGCGACTTCACCTTTAATATAAGTTTGCGTGTAATTAAGGTTCCAATTTAAATCCAGCATTGTACTGCTTATTAGCAAGGAGGTTGTAAAAAGAATTAATAATTCTTTATAATAAGGTCTTAAGGGTTCAGTAAAATTGAAAAAAAACTCTTTTAAAGGTTTCATTGCAGTAATTCCTGAAATCTTTTTAAAGCTTGCTCAATTTTAGATGGATCTCCACCTCCAGCCTGGGCAAGATCGGCTTTTCCGCCGCCTTTTCCTCCCGTGATTTTAGTAATTTCATTCATTAAATTTCCGGCATGAAAACGATTTTGTAAATCATTGGTAATGGCCGTTAGAATTACAGCTTTGCCATCACTGACGCTAGCAAGAGCAATGCAGCCTGAACCCAGTCGTGCTCGTAGATTATCAGCTACCTCTCTCAGTTGTTTTGGCTCAATGTCTTCAATCCTTCCGACAATGACTTTTACGCCATTGGAAAGAGTAATGGTTTTATCCAGTAAATCAGAGCTTTTACTGGATTGAATTTTTTGACTAATTTTTTTAAGCTCGCTTTCCAAATGTTTTTGTTCATCGAGAAGTTTTTGCACTCGCTCAACTATTTCTTTTTCCGAGGATTTAAGAAGTTCGGCAATTGTAGAAAGGGTTTTTTTCTGAGAAACAATTTCCGTTACGGCACTTTGTCCCGCGACAGCTTCAATTCTTCTGATGCCAGCGGCAACACTGCCTTCGGAAAGAAGGCTTAGCAAACCAATATCTCCGGATCGGGCAGCATGAGTGCCTCCGCAAAATTCTTTAGAGCGAGGACCCATTTGCACTACTCGTACAGTATCCCCATATTTTTCACCGAATAAAGCAACCGCGCCGATTTTTTTGGCATCTTCTATTGGTAGCACAATTGTTGTTATCGGATGGTTGGCTTGGATTTCTGAGTTAACGATATTTTGGATTTCTTCTAACTGTTCGGGCTTGATTGCTTCATAATGGGAAAAATCAAAACGCAGAGTTTTATCCGATACTCTGGAACCCGCTTGTTTCACATGGTCTCCCAAAACTTCTCTTAGTGCTAGATGCAAGAGATGCGTCGCCGAATGATTAACTTTTAATTTGTTTCTTCTATTCTGATCAATTGCCAAACGCACTCTAGTGTTGGGAGTAATTTCTCCGTCAACTACTTTGCAAATATGCACGGTGCAAACTCCGGCAACTTTTTGAGTATCAATCACATCCAAAGTGGCATTATTGGAAGTGATTGTTCCGGTGTCCCCAATTTGTCCGCCCTGTTCGGCATAAAAAGGAGTTTCGGCAGTAACAACTAAAACATCTTGCCCGGTTTTAGCAACTTTGATTTCTCCGCTGCTATCAAATAAAACAAGCACATTGGATTCATATTCCGCAAAATCATAACCAACAAAATTAGTTACGATCGGTTTGATTGAGCGCTGCAGAATTAATTCCGTATCTTTTGCTCGAGCGGTGCGCGATCGTTCTCGTTGTGCTTCCATGCTTTGAGAAAAGCCGTCATGGTCGACACTTAATCCCTGAGAACGGACAATGTCTTCGGTCAAATCAAGAGGAAAACCATAAGTGTCATGCAAGAGAAAGGCCACATCTCCTGGAAGAATCTTGGAAGTTTTGGATTTCACTTGAGCAATTTCTTTGTTTAAGATGTCCAAGCCGTGATCTAAGGTACTTAAGAATTTTTCTTCCTCCACTTTAAGAATTTTCGTAATTTTTTCTTGAGCAGTTTTTAATTCCGGATAAGCAGAATGCATTAACTCAATTACTTTGTCAGCGACCTTGTAAAGAAATGGTTGTTTAAAACCAAGAACGCGCCCATGCTTGCAGGCTCGGCGAATTAAGCGACGAAGCACGTAACCACGACCATCGCTGGAAGGATTTACTCCATCGGCTAATAATGTGGCACATGCCCGACTGTGATCACAAATTACTCGCATCGCCACATCAACACCATATTGCCGATCTTTTTCCGGGTCCCGGGCGGTATAATCTCTGCCATCATATTTAAGCCCGCTCATTTTTTCAGTAAGCGTGATGATTTCTCTTAATAAATCGATATCATAATTGGCTTTAACATTTTGTTTTACTGCTGCCACTCGCTCCAAACCCATACCGGTATCAACGGAGGGCTTTGGAAGGGGAGTGAGTTCGCCTTTAGGGTTACGATTAAACTGCATGAAAACCAAATTCCAGATTTCCAAGTAAGCACCATCAACGGTTCTAAATTCTTCTTCTGATTGTTGAGAAACGTTTTCTCCCAGATAGTAATGAATTTCCGAACAAGGACCGCAGGGACCGGTTTCTCCCATAGCCCAAAAATTATCATCTTTGCCGCAGCGAAGAATTCTTCCGGGAAGAATATCTGTATTACCTTTCCAGAGTTTCTCTGCATCATCATCTTCTTCATAAATTGTAACCCAAAGTCTTTCTTTAGGCAGTTGCAGAACTACGGTAATAAATTCCCAGGCAAATTTTATCGCATCACTTTTAAAATAATCGCCGAAAGAAAAATTTCCCAGCATTTCAAAAAAAGTATGGTGTCTGGCGGTGCGGCCGACATTTTCCAGATCATTATGTTTTCCGGAAATGCGTAAGCTCTTTTGACAAGTGGTGGCTCTGCTGTAGGCTCGTTTGTCAGTGCCGAGAAAGCAATCTTTAAATTGCACCATGCCGGAATTGGCAAAGAGTAAAGTCGGATCCCCTGCTGGAACCAATGAGGAACTGGGGACAATCGTATGTCCTTTGCTTTCAAAGAATTTTAAAAAAGCTGTTCTAATTTCTTGAACTTTCACGGCATTAAACCTTCAATTAAAAATATCAATAAGCGTTTGCTGATATAGCATAGAAAGATAGTTCCTGCACAAGAGGACCGAGGCAATATTTGATGTAGGGGCAGGGCTTGTCCCTGCCCGGAATTAGCAAATATAATTGTAAAACGGAGGGACAAGCCCTGCCCCTACCTTTTGAAAATGTAAATCTCTAGAGTTTTCCTTTGTTATTCCTTGATCTTAGTTAAAAATCTTTTCCAAGCTGCTTCTGTAGGGAAATTTAGCGTTATTTTTTTAAAGGCGGTAGCATCGTTTTTGATTTTTACATTTTCAATTCCCAGGTATTCGCTTATTTTTTCCTCTAAGCGTTTTAATTGAGAAATTTCTTTTTCCAATTCTTCTTCTGGATCTTTCAAGCTTTCTTCTTGAAATTCATCAAGTCGGCTGACAATTCCTTCCAAGGTTC